>JAAFHB010000059.1 GCA_010906965.1 Mariniphaga sp.
GTATGACAGCGTAATATCCAGCCTTAGATAATGCTGTATTACCTGATGAGGCTTGAATACAAAAACTTAATAACAGACCTGAGTAGTTACCTTTCCAAGGGTTTTTAAAGCGCGGGGAATTGACCGGCCTTTCAGCTTTTTAGTTAATTATGGCTATTCTACGAATATGGCCACGCGAATTGTCAATAACCGGACGAGACAGGTGAATTTAAGAGATATCGAAAAGCTGTGGATGATCTTAAAATGTACCCCCAACGATTTTTTTGATTGGGTGCCTGGCAAAAGCGATATCAACATGGAAAATCATCCGCTAAATGCACTGAAGCGGAGCGATAAGTCGGTATTGGCACAGTTGATTAACGATATTCCAATGGATCGGCTTGCAGATATTGAAAAGCTGATAAATAAGGAGTTGGGGAAATAATTAATCTAAGAATGCTTCTCTGCGCCTTCTAAAACTGCTTTAAACACCCTCATAAAATTCCCGCCCCAGATTTTAAGGAAATGCGCTTTATTATTCCATCTTGAATAGTTTAAATGTTATAATGACGACACTGCGCTTATCGGAACTATGGGGAACTTCAAAATATTTTTGTGATCGATCGCATTTACAATTTGCTTTTTGTTGCCTTTACAGTTAACTTTGCGTTGTGAAATTTTTAGGACGGACAATAATTTTTCATGGAAAGCATTTTGCTGACTTTTATCTTGAGCAAACGGAAGGTGTTCAGGAAAAGATCGAATATGTTTTAAGGATTGTCCGGCAGGTTGAGAATATTCCTAAAAAATTCTTTGATCATTTAAGTGGTTCAGATGGATTATTTGAGATTCGGGTAGAATTTGGATCAAATATTTTTAGAATATTTTGCTGTTTTGATCAAGGGAATATTGTTGTGCTTTTTAATGGATTCCAGAAAAAGACTCAAAAAACGCCAAAAGATCAGATTGATCAGGCAGAGCGATTAAAGAAAGAGTATTTTGAACAAAAAAACAAAGGCAATGAAAAATCAAAAAGAGGCAATAAGAAAGTCTAAAACTTTCGATGATCTTTTAGAAATAAAATACGGCAAGATAGGAACTCCCGTCAGAGATAATTATGAAGAAAAGGCAAATTACTTTGTGATTATGGAGATTCTCAAAGATGCAAGGAAAGAAGCAAAAATCACACAACAGCAATTGGCTGATAAGATTGGCACGCAGAAGAGCTATATATCCAGATTGGAGAATGGCAAATGTGATATTCAGCTTTCAACATTATTTAAAATATTTGAAGTTGGATTAGGTAAGCAGGTTCAATTATTGATAAAATAGTTTTCCCCATTTTACGAATGCTTCTCTGCGCCCTCTAAAACTGCTTTAAACACCCTCATAAAATTACCGCCCCAGATTTTACGGATCTGCTCTTCGGTGTAACCACGTTTGACTAATTCGAGCGTAATATTTCCCATTCCTGATACATCGAAGCAACCCGAGACAGCGCCACCGCCATCGAAATCGGTACCAATTCCGACATGGTCAATCCCCGCAATTTTTACGATATGGTCGATGTGATCGACAACATCTTTTACCGAAGCCAGTTTCTGCGGAAAATCACGCGCGATTTTGTGCCATTCTTCGGTGCCTGCCTTTTCTTGTTCAGGAGTGAGTCCCTGGAAATTATTGTATTTCACGCGTAAAGCAGCACGTGCTGAATCACGTGCAGGATTGGGATTAGGAGTCTTCACATAATCGGTAAGGATACACATTTGAATTACGCCACCGTTTTTAGCAATCGCCCGAAGGCCCTCGTCGGTCAGGTTGCGCGGATTATCACACATGGCTCTGGCGCATGAATGACTTGCAATAATGGGAAATTTGGTGAATTTCAGCACATCGTAAAGCGACGAATCTGAAATATGCGAAACATCAATCATCATCCCTGTGCGGTTCATCTCTTTGACGACTTCAACTCCAAAGGGTGAAAGTCCGTTGTATTCAGGGCCTTTTTTGTCGGTGGATGAGTCGCAGATATCGTTATTTGCAGTGTGGCACAGTGTGATGTAACGTACCCCCAATTGCCAGAATTTTTCGATCATCGATAAATCATGTGCGATGGCATACCCATTTTCGATACCGATATAGATGGCTCTTTTGCCGGCTTTTTCAATGGCATAACCATCTTCAGGCGTTTTTGCTATTTGGGCAAGTGCGGGCGCTGACTCCACACTTTTATAAATCGTTTTTATGATTTCGAATGCTTTTTTGTTTGCATTTGCATGTCCCTCATCTGTCCGTTTGCCCTGACTTAGAAATACAGCCCAAAACTGCGCATCGAGTCCTCCTTCTTTCATTCGCGGAAGATCGACCTTTGTATCTGTTGCTTTTGCATCGTGCCTTTCCGCGATATTAAATTCCGAACCGTAAAGATTCATCGGGGTATCGCAATGGGTGTCGATCGTAAAAACAGCATTGTGGATGCGGGCTGCCTTCTGAACCAGTGTTTCCTTTTGAACAGGTTGAAAAGCAGTTGAGAGGAGCATAAATACCGCGGAATAAAAGAGGATTTTCATTAGTGATTTTTTTCAGATGTTTAAATTTGCGGCGCATACAGAAGTTCTAATTCATTTGACCTTTGCAGATGCGCCTTTATATGTATCTCATTTCTTACCCCGGGTTGCGTCGTCCCTCCTTACCCGTGGTTATTGATATTTAACCCCTTCAGGGTATTCACGCCTAATTTATTGTGATTATTGCAAAATTAATTTACCTTCAAAGTATCTCATTTTCGCCTTCATAACAGCTCATTTATAACTTGCCAGCCGGCTCAAATATTTCCCGATAATATCAAATTCGAGATTAATAACCGAACCTTCTTTGAAAGTATGGAAATTGGTGTGCTCGTAGGTGTAAGGGATGATTGCAACCTGAAAAGAATCGTTTTTGGAATTGACAACGGTCAGACTGACGCCGTTTACGGTTACCGAACCCTTTTCGACTGTCATATATCCCTGGCGTGCCTTTTCGAGGTCGAAGTCGTATTTAAACGTGAAATACCAGCTTCCATCCGACTCTTCCACTTTTGCGCAGGTTGCAGTCTGGTCGACATGACCCTGCACGATATGCCCGTCGAGACGACCATTGATCATCATGCTTCGTTCGAGGTTCACTTTGTCACCCACGTTCAACAATCCAAGATTCGTTTTTAACAAAGTCTCCATGATGGCTGTAACGGTGTAAGTCGTTTCGGTTTTATTCACAACGGTAAGACATACACCGTTGTGCGAGAGGCTTTGGTCGATTTTTAATTCACCGACAAAATCGCAGTTTAAAGTAAAGTGAACGTTTTCGCGTTCTTTATTGATGGCCACAACGGTGCCCATTCCTTCAACAATTCCAGAAAACATGTTGTAATATTTTAAATTTCGTGACGAAGATAACTTTTTTATAATCGCAGTTAACTGTTTTTACTATCTTGCAGCTTAAATTTTAGCAATATGGCAACTTCGCAAACAATTTATTTGGGAGAACTTCGGACTGAAAACGAGCACATTCGCTCAGGTAAAAAAATAATTACTGATGCACCAGTTGACAATCAGGGTAAGGGTGAGGCATTTTCGCCTACGGATTTGGTGGCTACTGCTTTAAGCGACTGCATGATGACCATTATGGGAATTAAAGCGAGGGATAAAGGTCTTGATCTTGTTGGAACGACCATTGAAACAACCAAGATAATGTCTTCCGATCCACGGCGGATTGGTGAAATAGTTGTTGAGTTCACTTTTCCAAAAAATGATTTTTCGGAGAAAGATAAAACGATCTTCGAAGCGGTAACCAAAACATGTCCTGTTGCATTAAGTTTGCATCCCGATGTAAAACAAACCGTTAAGTTTAATTGGTAACTCAAATATTGACAGGGAGAGGGAGAGTTAGTTAATTCGTCTGGACTTTTACTTTAGACGTATGATTTTGTAATTGCGGTTTGCTTACTGCCTAATTCCAATAAAAATTCAGGTGCAAAATCCACCTCATTATCCCAGGTAATCGTATTCAGCCTAATCTCGAAGTTTTTGAAATATTCAATATCTCTTAATCTGCTTCTTGCAAGTGCAATTGGCATAGCTTACCGATACATATCCGGAATCAATCGGAAAGCCATTTTACCCTGGCGTTCTCTTAATTTACTCCAACTGTCAACGTTAAAATCGATTCCAACTGTGGAGCAGGTGGGGACATCGTCGTTGAAATCGCGCAACAGGAAATTCATATAGTAATAAACAGTTGGGTTGTGCCCAAATACGATCACGGTCTCTTTTTCGTCCTCCAATTCCTGCAACATTGCCAGGAAATTTTCCGAAGTTTTACCGCTATAGAGTTTCTTTTCGTACCGGATTAATTTCTTGTCGCATCCAAGCGTGTCGGCAAAAATCCACGCGGTCTGACTTGTGCGCACAGCCGGACTGGCGATGATCAGATCGGGGTGGATATCCATTTTTTGAAGTTCGAGGCTGATCGTTTGTGCATCCTCTTCTCCTCTTTCAGCCAATGGCCGATCGTAATCCTGATCGTAACCGTGTGAAACGCTTTTTGCATGGCGCACTAAAATCAATCTTTTCATCGTGTTGTATTTTAAATTTTCTCGTTAACCTCATACGCTCTTAAAAAACCCTCAACCAAAGATAATTGATTGAGGGTTATTTTCAAATATGAATTTGAGATATTAAGAAAGCGGTATCGGATTGCTTTTCTCTATTTCTTTCCATACCAATGCACTGGCTCCAACAATGGCAACTGAGCCCTCTTTCATTTTTGAAGGGAGGATTTTCACTTTGTTGCGAAATGTGGGGAGCAGATGTTTTTCCATGCTCTCTTTGGTTGGTTTGAAGATATAGTCGCCGGCTGCAGCAGCACCTCCAAAAAGGAAGATCGCCTCAGGACTCAGATAATGTACCGTATCGGCCAATGAACGGCCCAGTAATTCTCCGGTTTTCTTGAATACCTCTTTAGCAATCAGGTCGCCATTTTGGGCTGCATCATAAACGATTTTTGCCGTCATTTCAGAATACGGTACTTTGGCCAATTGACTTTCGGTCGCATTATATTGAGCCAATAGTTCAAAAACGGTTCTTTTGATGCCGGTTGCAGAGCAGTATGCCTCGAGATGCCCGTAGCCACCACATCCACATAATCTTCCTTCCGGAACAAGGGTGGTATGACCAACTTCACCTGCAAAACCGTCAGCGCCATAAACGAGGTCACCGTTGGTGATGATTCCACTTCCCAAGCCAGTTCCTAAAGTGATCATTACGAAGTTCTTCATCCCTTTAGCACCACCGTAGATCATCTCTCCTAAAGCAGCCGCATTGGCGTCATTTGTAAGTTTAACATGTTTGATGCCTGGAAAGTTTTTATGGATCAGCTCCGTAAAATTGATAACACCGACAAATGGAAGATTTGCCGCATTTTCGATTGTTCCACTGTAATAATTTGCATTGGGTGCACCGATACCGATACCTGCAACTTCAATTTCAGCGTTGATCTGTTTAATCGTTTCAATGGCGGTTTTTATTTCCGCAGTTAGACTTGCAATATATTTTTCAATAAGCTCGTCTGAAACAGCAACTGTCATATTAGGATTTTCCCTTTTTTGGGGAGTTGGAAGCTGAGGTTTCTTTTCATACAATATGTTGCCTTCCAGGTCAACTACCCCAATCGCAGTATTTGTGCCGCCGATGTCAATTCCAATTGCTACTTGTCTCATTTTTAAAATTTTGAATATTAGTAATATTATTTATTGAATTTTCAGGATTGAATTAGCGTATCTTGCTTCCTTTCAATGCAAAAAAAGCGATGTAAGAATAGCAAAGTATTGGAATCAACAATGCCCAACGTGCGCTGAATGCATCTGTTAGTCCGCCTATTAATAAAGGAACAACAGCACCGCCGACAATCAATGTATTAATAATGCCCGATGCCAAAGGCATTTCGGAAGGATCAAGGTCTCTCACACCCAGTGAGAAAATATTCGGAAACATGATCGAGTTAAAGAATCCGATTGAAAGCAGGCACCACATTCCGATTGTCGCAGGTAACATTACGGCTGCAAAGATAAGAAGCATATTCACTGTTCCGAATATTCCAAGCGCAACATTTGCTTTGCCTTTTCCAAGCAGCATCAGAAAGAAGTTAACTATTGCAATACCAAGGAAAATGAATCCATTTACCAGCTGTGAATCAAATATAAATTGGCCATCTACAATGTTGGCAGAGGTAATAAACCATCCGACAAAGAAGGCAAATATCATCACAATAATCGAATATTGATATTTTTTAGCTGCAGGTAGTGCACCAAGCAAAATGGAACCGAAAAAACGGCCAATCATCCCTCCGCCCCAATAGATGGCCGAAAGTTTTACAGCCACGTCGGTTGCAAATCCACTCTCTTTCAGGTAGGGTGCAATTTGTGAGGCAGTTCCGACTTCAGCACCTACATAGCAGAAAATGCCTATCGCACCTAACCATACCTGCGGTTTTTTAAAAACTGATTTTGAAGATATTGTGTGATCGCCTACGATTACCGGGAGTTTGATAAATGCGATTCCGATCGCGATCAATAAAACGACGGAACCAATTATGACGAACGGCATTTGTACAAAGATAGCCGCTTCTTTGGCTGCTTCGGCATACGAAATTCCGGCGGCTATTTTGCTGTCGATGGCTAAAACAGCGGGTGCCAGCACTAAAATACCCGCAAGGAAAGGGGCAATTGTCGAAGCTACTGCATTTAACGCCTGTGTGAGATTCAACCGTGAGGGAGCTGTCTCCTGTGGCCCAAGAGCGACGACGTATGGATTAGCAGCTGTCTGAAGAAAGACAACACCGGTTGCCATTACAAAAACAGCAAGCAAAAATAGTGGATACGAAAGTGCCGCTACTGCCGGAAAGAACATATAGCTTCCAATTGCAACCAGAACCAGTCCAACAATTACTCCACGTTTATAGCCAATTTTTTTAATGATGTACCCGCAAAGAAAGCTGAAAACGCCATATGCGATAAAAAATGAGAAGTTTACCAACTGAGCCTCGAAGTTTGTAAGTGCAAATGCCAATTGCACCTGATCCTTCATGGCGATGTTGAAGTTGGTGATAAACCCAAAAATAAAGAAGATCGACGCCATAAACGTCATGCCAAGTCTTAGGTTGCTGTTAGTCTTTTGTTCCATTATTCAAAAAAGTTTTTGTTAATGATTTGTTTGGTTACTCGTTTTTTGGAGTGAACAAATATAGAAATAATTGTTCCGTAATTTCCGCACCTGACTATTTACCTTAATAATTATAACAAAAATCAAATCTTTTGTATCTTTCAGAAATCTTTTATCGGTGAGCCGATATTTGATTCTCATTTGACATTTGAACAAAGAATAAAAATTTATGAAAACAATTAGCCTGATTTTAATTGGAATGTTCTTTTTGTGCCTGACTTCATTTTCACAAAATCCAAAGGAATTGCACGTTATAATCATTGGCGCGCATCCTGATGATGCAGAGGAATCGTGCGGAACTGCAGCGCTTTATATTGCCGCGGGCCATAAAGTAAAATTAGTTTCTGTCACGAATGGAGATGCCGGTCATCAGACTTTAGGTGGTGGCGAACTGATGCGAAGAAGGCAGGAAGAGGCAAGGAAGGCTGGTGAAATATTAGGCGTCGAGTATCAGCTTCTTGACAATCATGATGGTGAACTGCTGCCAACGCTCGAAAACAGGAGAACAATTATCCGGTTGATCCGTGAATTTCGCGCTGATATCGTAATAACCCACCGGCCGAATGATTACCATCCTGATCATCGTAATACATCACAACTTGTACTGGATGCAGCATACATGGTGACCGTCCCGAATATCTGCCCCGAAACACCAATTCTCAAAACAAATCCTGTTTTTCTTTTCACTTCCGACAATTTTACGAAACCGACGTTGTTCGATCCGGATGTGGTTGTTGGAATTGATGAAACAATTGAGAAGAAGATCGATATGTACGATTGCCATGTTTCTCAGGTCTATGAATGGTTACCATGGAACAATGGAATTATTGATCAGGTTCCAAAAGGTATGGCGGAACGCAGGGAATGGATGGCAAAATACAGAAGAAATGAGGCAGAACAGATCGCCAATAAGTATCGCGACAAGCTTATAGCCATTTACGGAGCCGAGAAGGGATCGAAAATAAAATATGCCGAGGGTTTTGAAGATTCGGAGTATGGGACCAGGTTGAGCAAAGAGAATATTCGGGTTTTATTCCCCTTTATTGGCAAATAACATTTATCGCACGAAATAATCTGTTTTACCTATATTTACATCAAATTTGAAATTAAAACCATAATTATATGAGTTATCTTCCTGCAAATGATCGGTATGACGATAAAATGAACTACAGGCGCTGCGGACGGAGCGGTCTGAAACTACCCGAAATTTCTTTGGGATTGTGGCATAACTTTGGTGGCGTTGATGTGTTGGAGAATGGACGTGCCATGCTGCGATATGCCTTTGATCAGGGTATTACCCATTTCGATCTGGCCAATAACTATGGACCTCCTCCTGGTTCGGCAGAAGAGAATTTTGGGGTGATTTTTAAAAAAGATTTTCTCCCGTTTAGAGATGAACTGATTATCTCGACAAAGGCTGGTTACCTGATGTGGCCTGGTCCTTACGGTGAATGGGGTTCACGCAAATATTTGCTCTCCAGTCTCGATCAGAGTTTAAAAAGGATGGGACTCGACTATGTCGATATCTTCTATTCGCATCGTCCCGATCCCGAAACGCCACTTGAAGAGACCATGATGGCACTCGATTCGGCTGTACGTTCAGGAAAAGCGCTCTATGCGGGTATTTCAAATTATCCGGCCGAATTGACGAAAAAAGCGGCTGCAATTCTGAAACAACTTGGCACGCCTTGTCTGATTCACCAGCCAAAGTATTCGATGTTTGAGCGTTGGGTAGAAGGTGGATTGTTAGATGTTGTGGAAGAGGAGGGTATTGGATTGATCGCTTTCTCGCCATTGGCACAAGGACTTCTAACCGATCGGTACCTCGACGGAATTCCAGAAGATTCGAGAGCGGCAAAGTCATGGGGCTTTCTAAAGAAAGAACAGGTTGGACCGGCCATTGCAAAGGTGAAGCAACTGAACGAAATTGCGAAAGAACGCGAACAGTCGATGGCTCAGATGGCAATTGCATGGTTGCTGAAAGATCAGCGTGTGACGTCAGTTTTGATCGGAGCCAGCTCGGTTGCACAGCTTAAAAACAACCTGGACACCCGAAATAACCTGTATTTTTCGGAAGGTGAATTGAAACGTATTGAAAATATTTTAAAAAGCTGATTAATTGGCTGATAATATAGAATCGGGAGGATTGAAATTTAAATTTCTATCCTCCCTTTTTATATTATTTCTGATTCGATGCCTTCGACCCACCGCCGAAAATTATTCCGGCACCCAAAACAAATCCAAAATTATACCAGGCCCCATTGTTGTTAATCGCAATTTGAATTTTTCATATTGAAGTTTTTAAAAGGTGTCCTTTCGTGTATTAAACTTCTCCGTCAAAAACTTTTTTAAAGTAGCGGAGGGCGCAATCCTGAAGCGTTTTCAGTTTGAGTTCCTCTGCGATTACCGGTGCAAGCGCTTTTTGACGAAAAACGGGCCAGCCTTCGGCATCATTTCCGCATGACTCTATTAATCCCATTTCATGATAAAGGGTACAACTTCCCAGGTTAATCAGGTTCAGCTTCTCCTCTTTCGAGAAATTCTGGAAAGTTAATCCCCGCTCGCGAATCCCTACCAGAAAAAGAACGCCGTTCAAATCGACGTCAATTCCAAACATCCCGGTCAGGTGTTCGCATAAATCCTTCCAATTATCAGGTGCCTTCATTCCAATATTTTTTGTAAAAGTACGATTATTAGTTATTTGTTAAGAATCAAAAGATTCATTCATGAATGGCGCTTAGAAGAAGCAAAAATTTTACTTTTGTGGGTTAAATTATTCAAAAGATTTAATCCATAAAAGGTTTCACACGCTAGAACAAATAAGATGAAGAACTTACGAATTGTCGATATTTTGAAAACAGGGCAGGTCGGTGCCGAAATTACAGTAAAAGGTTGGGTGCGGACACGACGCGGAAGCAAAAAGGTCAATTTTATTGCCTTGAATGACGGTTCAACGATTAATAATTTGCAGATCGTTGCTGATGTTGAAACCTTTGGGGAAGAAATTTTTAAGAATATCAATACAGGTGCTGCTATTGGTGTTACAGGTTTACTGGTTACATCGGGTGGTTCAGGTCAGTCGGTTGAGCTTCAGGCTTCGGCGCTTGAAGTAATTGGGCTTTCCGATCCTGAAAAATATCCGATTCAGCCTAAACGTCATTCGCTTGAATTCTTACGCGAAGTTGCACACCTGCGTCCCCGCACGGCAACCTACAGTGCAATTTTCCGTATCCGTCATGCGATGATATTTGCCATTCATAATTTCTTCAACGACCGGGGATTTTATAATGTTCACACACCAATTATTACAAGTTCTGATGCTGAAGGTGCCGGTGAGATGTTTCGTGTTTCGACGCTTCCGGCCAAAGATGCACCTTTAAATGAGGAAGGCAATGTTGATTTTTCGCAGGATTTCTTTGGTAAAGCAACCAATCTTACTGTTTCGGGTCAGCTCGAAGGAGAGCTTTTTGCAATGGCTTTATCGCGTATTTATACTTTTGGTCCGACATTCCGCGCCGAAAATTCGAATACATCGCGCCATCTTGCTGAGTTTTGGATGGTTGAGCCAGAAGTTGCATTTTTCGATTTGAATGACAACATGGATCTGGCGGAGGAATTCCTTAAGTATCTGATAAAATATGCTTTGGATCATTGCATGGATGATCTTGTGTTCCTGAGCAGCAGATTGGTTGAAGAGGAGAAAAATAAGCCTGCCGATCAGCGTTCGATGGAATTGATTGAAAAGCTGAAGTTTGTTTCAGATAATGATTTTGTCAGGCTTACTTATACCGATGCTATCGAAATTCTCAAGAACTCGAAGCAGAATAAAAAGGGCAAGTTCCAGTATCCTATAACCGGTTATGGTAACGATTTGCAAAGCGAACACGAACGGTTCCTTGTTGAAGTGGAATTCAAAAAGCCGGTCATTCTTACCAATTACCCGAAAGAGATCAAATCTTTCTATATGCGTATGGACGATAATGGCGAAACGGTTTCTGCCATGGACGTATTATTCCCACAAATTGGAGAAATTATCGGCGGTTCGCAACGTGAAGAACGGCTCGATAAGCTCGAAAAACGGATGGATGAAATGCACATTCCGAAAGATGATATGCAATGGTACCTCGATACCCGGCGGTTTGGCGGTTGCCCACATGCCGGTTTCGGTCTGGGTTTCGAACGGTTACTTCTCTTTGTTACCGGAATGGGTAATATCCGCGACGTGATACCTTTTGCACGTACCCCAAAAAACTGTGAGTTTTAGTAAGAAGCCCGAAGGCAGCAGAAAATAGGTTTGTTTTCTCAGCTTCTCATTTTCAAACTGATTTCAATAAAGAACCCATAATACAGACCCCGGAGAATCATATTCCACCGGGGTTTTTGCTGTTTTATTCATTTCATTGATAATTTTTTTTACCTTTCGGACGCAAAACAGGTAAATACAGAATATGCAGAAATTAAGTTTACAACAGAAACTACTTCAAAAGCTTTCACCACAACAGATACAGGTTATCAAGTTGTTGGAGTTGCCTGGTTTGCTGCTTGAACAACGAATTAAAAAGGAGCTTGAAGAGAATCCGGTTCTTGAAATCGAAAGTGAAGAGTTTGGAACGGCCGATGAGGAATATTCCAATGAGTTAAAAACAAACGAGGACCACGATAATGAGGAGTTCTCGGTGAGCGATTACCTGAATGAAGAGGATTATCCAGCCTACCGTTACAATGCACAAAACACTTCGAAAGACGACAAGGTGACCGATATTCCTTTTTCGGATGGCACCTCTTTTCATGAGTATCTTCAGGATCAAATGAGCATGGAAATGCTCGATGAACACGATGCTGTTCTGGCAGAGCATATTATTGGAAACATAGACGAAGATGGTTATTTGCGTCGCGATATAGCTTCAATTGTTGATGATCTTGAATTTACGCAGAATGTAAAAACCAATGAGATCGAACTGATCAGGATTCTAAGGGTTATTCAGGAGCTTGATCCGCCCGGTGTTGGCGCACGAAATCTCAGGGAATGCCTTCGTTTGCAGCTTTTTCGCAAAGGAGACCTTAGGCCTGACATCAAATTGGCCGGACAAATATTGCGCGATGCATTCGATGAGTTTACCCGTAAGCATTTCGATAAAATTGCGCGGAAATTTGGTGTTGACGAAGAGACACTGAAGGGAGCCATTGACGAAATTCTTAAACTGAATCCCAAACCGGGCAGTTCATTCAGTAACAACATCAGCCAGGGAAATCAGGCGATCATTCCCGATTTTATTCTTGAAGTTGTTGATGATGAGCTACAACTAAGTCTAAATCAAAAGAATGTTCCCGAGTTGAATATCAGTCGCCATTATTCCAACATGCTTCGTTCCTATCAGGATAACCGGAAATCGATGACCCGTGATGTGAAGGATGCCGTACTGTTTGTCAAGCAGAAGATCGATTCAGCCAAATGGTTTATTGATGCCATTAAACAACGTCAGGAGACACTGATGCTTGTGATGACTGAAATACTGATGTATCAGAAGGAGTATTTTATGGAAGGGGACGAAACAAAAATGCGTCCTATGATTTTAAAAGATATAGCCGATCGAACGGGACTTGATATTTCGACGATTTCGAGGGTCTCGAACAGCAAATACATTCAAACACATTTTGGCATTTACGCTTTGAAATTCTTTTTCTCCGAATCGATGCAGAAAGATACTGGTGAGGAGGTCTCGACCCGTGAGATTAAATCAATACTTAGGGAATGTATTGACAACGAGAGTAAACGCAAACCGATGAATGACGATGATCTCACTCAGGTACTTAACGACAAGGGTTACGAAATCGCACGCCGTACGGTAGCCAAATACCGTGAACAACTTGATATTCCTGTTGCAAGGATGCGAAAGGAACTTTAGTTTCACTCCCGATAATGGAGCAAAAAAATAACCCGGCTCAAATTTGAGCCGGGTTATTTTTTGAATTTGGAATCCTGTTTTCACGAATATCTTATTCCGAAGTCAGACAATAAATTTATATCCAATCCCTTTCAGTGTGCGGATATGGTCGTTCCCGATCTTTTCGCGTAATTTCCTGATATGTACATCGATTGTACGATCGCCAACAATAACGTTATTCCCCCACACTGCCTTATAAATCTCGTCGCGGGTGAATACTTTATCGGGCTTGGAAACGAGCAACGACAGTAATTCAAATTCTTTCCTTGGTAAGGTAAGTTCCCTTCCGTCAATTTTCAGGATATATCTTTCCTTATCAATCACAATATCACCGATGTTTATAATCTTGTCATTTTCGGCAGCATCAGCACCAATTCCACCGGACCTTTTAAGCAACGCTTTCACACGGCTGATTAAAACTTTGGGTCGTATTGGTTTTGTGATGTAATCGTCGGCACCAGCCTCAAATCCCGCTATCTGCGAATAATCTTCGCCACGGGCAGTCAGAAATGCAATTATGACGTTTTTGCAGCTGGGAAGTTTTCTGATTTCCTCACATGCAGCGATGCCATCCATTTCAGGCATCATCACATCGAGAATAACAAGATCGGGTTTAACCTTACCTGCCATTTCGATTGCTTCCAGCCCGTTACGTGCAGAAAAAACCCTAAAACCCTCGCGTTGAAGGTTATAGCTAACGAATTCAAGAATATCTTCCTCGTCATCGACAAGGAGTATTCGCGGAGTATTATCTTTTTCTACCATTGCTTTTTATAATCTGAGTTCGTGTATTTCGAAAAATTAAATTTACTAATAAATGGCATACGCTGTTACGTGGTATTCTATTTTTTTTACTTGTTGTATTTTTCAAGCATAAATGTAAAAGTGGTTCCCTTATCCGTCTGACTTTTAACATGGATTGTCTGTTCGTGCGCCTCAATTATATGTTTCACAATCGAAAGTCCTAATCCTGTTCCTCCCTGCATTCTTGACCTGCTTTTATCAACACGGTAAAAACGTTCAAAAATACGGATCATGTCCTTCTTCTCCATCCCGATACCATCGTCGCTCACTTCAATAAGGACCATTTTATCCATATCGTAAAACCCTACATTCACGTTTCCCCCTTTTTTGCCGTATTTAATGGCATTCCCTACAAGATTGCTGATGACTTCAAAAATTCGTTTCTTATCGGCTATCACAATCAACGGTTTGTTGGCTTTTACGATGAGGTTCATGCTGATCCTCCGTGCGTTGGCATCGCGCAATTCGAGCTCAAAAACCTCTTCGGTTAGTTTCAGCAGGTCGAAGGGTTCCATGTTAAGTTTCATCTCACCTGATTCGAGTTTTGTGATCGATTCGAGGTCTTCAACAATGCTGATCATCCTGTCGATGCTTTTTTCAGTCCGCTCAAGATAAATCCGGTTGATCTTTGGATCTTCCAAACCTCCGTCAAGAAGAGTGAGTATGTAGCCCTGAATATTAAATATTGGAGTTTTAAGCTCATGCGAAACATTTCCAACGAAATCTTTCCGGTATTTCTCAAGATCCTTTAACCGGTCTATCTCCGCAGTTTTATCTGCTGCCCATTGTTTTACCTCCTGATCTACCTCAGCAATAATGTCTGTTTTTCCGGTAATCAGTCTGGTGAGCCGTTTTCCTTCGATGGGAACTTCCCTGATTGTTTTATAGATGGGGGTGATTTTATCATTTATAAGTACCGACAGAATGTAAAGGATGGTAAAATAACATATTAGAAACGAAGCCGGAATGAAAATAACCATCCAGATCATCCATCCAAGCCAATTCAAAATGAGCATTAAAACCGCTGTAAATACTATGATTATAATAGATGCAAAGAATGAGAGTTTTTGCGGTGTGCTTGACTTTATAGAAACCATTGTCGATATTTATTATAATTGAGCAAGTAAAGTTATATTTATTTAACCTACCTGCTACTAAATTTTGCTGTTAATCACTTATTAACATTTATTTAATACAATATAAGCAGATAAGACCCCTGATCAGAAATACATTTGTGAGTTCGATAAAGTTCAATTTTTAATGGAAAAATTCTATTCGCTTATCTGGTTTGTTTTAGGGATGTTTGTGTCGTGGTTAATACTGACTTTTGTACGTAACCGTAAAAAGACTGCAAAAGATGAAACTTTTCTGTCAGAAACCGATGAGTTTTCGATTAAGGCTGAGAGCATTCTGGTGAAAACGGCTGAAGATTCTTCAAATGCAATCATCATGATTTCTAAAGCCTATTATCTTGCAATATCTGGTTTCAATTCTGAAGATAGTAAACTTCTGGGCGAAATTGAAGCTGAGATTGAAGAGTTTAATCAACGAGTCAGAAAGCTGAAGGCGAATACCTTTATGATTCTTCAGCAGCTTCAGCAAGGGTCGATTGAAACAGGTCATTTCTATGTGCAAATTGTCGATTATTTACGCGAAATGGCTCATTCCATCAAATATGTGGTTTTGCCACTCAATGAGCACCTGATGAATAACCATAAACCATTTGCCGAAGATCAGTACACCGAGTTGATTCAATTTAGTAGCCAGGTGACCGATTTCCTGAATTTCGCACTCCATATTATCAAGGAATCGAGGTTTGAGCAAATCGAAGAATTGATTCAGAAGCGTCAATCTATTCACGAATCGATGCGCGAACAAGAAAAACAAGAGATCCACCGGATTAAAAGGAAAGAGACTAATTCAACCAACTCCGTTTTGTATTTTGGGGTGATGTCTGAAACAAAGCACTTGCTTTTGCAGACAGTAAATCTGCTTAAAGCTACCCGGGATTTTGTCTCCTATACCAAATCCTGAGTATTTGAATATATGGCAGTTATATTTTCGAATTTATAGAATTAGCATATATTCAGGCGATTAAGTTATTTCTTAAATTAAATGTTATTCTGAGCAGAATAACCTCTTTTTGTACGTTTGCGAAACGGAACATGGCAAATATACCCTTTGATATTCAAACAATTAATTTTAAAAGCCTTTAGCTTTAACAAAATCAATTAAAAAAAGCTTTTTCCCAATATAAATCAGCTAATCCTCCATAAGAAAGTTATAAATTTGCACCCTTAAATACTGAGATTAATTAAATTGATTTAACTATGAATCTGGACAAAATTTTCGGATTTCTTGTTCCAAAAGATCGCAAGTTCTTTCCTCTTTTTAACCAGGCTGCAGATAATCTGGTGCTGGCATCTGAATTGCTTATAAAGCTGTTGGGTGAAAATGATCTTGTTCAGCGTGAAGTTTACGTCAAGCTAATCAAAGAGGCCGAGCATAAAGGTGATGACATTACGCACAACTTACTTAACGAGTTGAATGGCACCTTTATTACACCTTTTGATCGCGAGGACATACATCAACTTATTACTACAATGGATGATGTGATCGACTACATCCATAAATCATCTATTAAAACGCATTTTTACAAACTCCCTACCTTCCCTGAAGAATTCGTCAAGATTGCAGACTATATTCATGCGGCGAACAAAGAGATTCAATTGGTGCTACGTAGTGTAAATAACGCCTCCGACTTTCTGAAATTCACCGACTCGTGCGCCAAGATTGATGCATACGAAAGCGAAGTAGATTACTTATACCAGGAATATCTTTCCAATCTTTTCGAATTGGAAACCAACGCGATTAACCTGATTAAAAAGCGCGATATCCTGGCCTCTCTTGAAAAGGCAATTGACAAATGTGATGATGTTGCCAACGTCTTTTCTTCAATCATCGTAAAAATTTCATAAATAAAAACAGCCATATGCTTCTTGAAACGTATGGCTGTTTTTAATATGCTCAATATTAATTAACACGCTATGGAATTTACCATTTTAATTGCCATTATCGTACTGGCTTTTATTTTTGATTTTATAAATGGCTTTCACGATGCTGCAAATTCTATTGCTACTGTTGTATCCACCAAAGTATTAACACCTTTGCAGGCTGTGATCTGGGCGGCATTTTTCAATTTCGCTGCCTACGCAATATTTGAGTTGAAAATCGCGGATACAATTGCTAAAGTAGTAGATACAAATATGATAAATCTCCAGGTGATTTTGGCCGGCATTATGGCTGCAATTATCTGGAACCTAATCACCTGGTACCTTGGAATTCCTTCAAGTTCGTCGCATACACTTGTGGGCGGATTCGCTGGAGCTGCAATTGCATATGCCGGATGGGGAGTTGTTCATTCTGCTTTAATTCTAAAAATAGCGGCTTTTATTTTTCTGGCTCCATTGCTGGGAATGTTGCTCTCCTATTTTTTGTCAATTGCACTTTTATGGCTCTTTAAAAATTTCAACCCTTTCAGACTGAAAAGGTGGTTTAAAATCGGGCAACTCTTTTCCTCTGCAATGTTCAGTCTTGGACATGGTGGAAACGATGCACAGAAAGTAATGGGAATTATCGCGGCTTCGTTGCTCGTCTTTTTTAAAGGGGTCGATCCAGGTATGGTTCCTGACTGGGCGCACATCACGTTTAATGCTGCCGGTAAAATGCATGCAATCCCGCTTTGGATTGTATTTGGCTGTTATACCGCAATCTCTGCTGGAACAATGCTTGGTGGATGGCGAATTATAAAAACCATGGGTGGAAAGATCACCAAGCTTACTCCTTTTGAAGGAGTTGCGGCGGAAAGTGCCGGTGCGATGTTACTTTTTGGTACCGAGGCGTTTGGTATTCCTGTAAGTACAACCCATACTATTACGGGTGCAATTATGGGCGTTGGATTGACAAAACGTGTCTCTGCTGTGAGGTGGGGAGTTACGGTGAATTTACTTTACGCATGGATTCTGACCATTCCCGTTTCAATGGTTCTAGCCGCAACTATTTATTGGATATTTAAATTGCTTAACTTAGGTTAGATCAATTTTTCATGATGTGAAAAGTGAGCTTTAAAAGATCTTTAAAAGAAAGGTTTGCGAGGCTAAAATAAAAATAAAAGACCCCGAAAGTCTCCAAAACTTTCGGGGTCTTTTGCTAAATACCTGATGGAAGAATACATGAGTTTATGCTTGATATGATCCGCTTATGGCGGATTTTTTGTTTAAGGTAAGAATTGGCAATAACTATTTAAAATATTGTTGTATTTTTGTTAAGTAAAAAAATAGAACCTGAAGTTTTCAAAAGTGATTATAAAAATAACCTGCAATAAAGTTGCGTCTATCATGCCAAATTGGGTGAATATGCGTAGTTTTATTGTGAACATAATAAACTTTCGTTCATTGTAACGTGACACCGCAGATAGCAACTACAAGACAAAAATTATCATAACTTTGAATGGTAATTGCAGAGTGACAGCATAGATGACAATAAAATTATGAATAACGCAAAAATATCCATACGTTTTTTTGACGACCGCGAAGTGCGAGCCGTTTGGGACGAACAAAACGCCAAATGGTTGTTTAGTGTGTTGGATATTGTAGCTTTGCTAACTAATCAAGACGACTACACCAAAACCCGCAACTATTGGAAATATCTTAAAGCCAAGTTGAAGAAAGAAAACAGTCAAGTGGTTAGTTCTACTACCCAGTTGCGATTTCCTGCTCCCGACGGTAAAAAGCGCTTAGAGCGGTCTGCAAGACCCAGCGATTATTCCCGGTTGTCGGGCATATTAAAACGTGCCACTTGAAACTGTATCGTTTCTCGACAATGCTTTTAAATTGACTGTTCCGGCAGCTTGAGAAAGTTTCTCGTTTTGACAGGTAGGAGCCATTTGACAGGTTTTTAAAATTTTGGTTTTATATTGACTGGGTTTGACAGATTCTCGCTTTCATTGAGAAATAAATTCATCCGAAACGTTCATTCTCAGCTTGACACAACTTGAGATAGAGGCGCATTCTCAGACAATGTTTTCAACGTTGTTGACAAGCCAACGGACAATTTGGGTGAGAGAATTTTACAGCTTGACAAAGAATTAGCTGAGATGCAGCGATTTTTATTGAATCATAAAATTTGATATTTAAGAATTACGCAACCCAAACTAAAGTTCTCACATCTTTCTGAAAAACAAAAAACCTAAAAATGAAAAAAGTAATCATTGCTCTGTTATTAGGTATTATTTTCAGTGCTGGTTGTGAAAAAGAAGATTTTATTTTACAAAAGGTAGTGGGAAAATGGCAATTGGTTGGAGGTTAAGATGTAATGATGGGTGGAGCTTATATTCCTCCGACAGAAGAACGAAGAATTGTAGAATATACAAAAAACAATGAACTTGTGAACTATGACTATTTACAGGAAGAAATTGGTCGATGCAATTTTCGTTTAACAGAATCTGCTATTACTATTTATGGCGTTGAGATTAATGGTCAGAAATGGGAATCAAGTTACAAATATTGGATTAGAAATGACACTTTACAGATTCATAATGATGGAGGATTTGAATCTTATGAAGAGTTTTTTAAACGAATTGAATGAAACAAAATACGCACTGCAACAGCCAAATACCCGCGAGTCGGGGGAGCAGTGCTTTGTTGACAGGAAATTAGTAATTTGAAAAGCAGTATTTCATAGGAAGTTCATTGGTAAATACCCGCAATAAATTCGCCAACAATATAGAAGTGTTTTACAATCATGTAATTCTGAATGCAAGGTATAATTCTGAAATTGTTTTAAAATACCAAACATACTTAAAAAAACATTGGACAAATTTATTTACTTTTATTTATTTCGATGATATTCCCTAGCACAATAATATGGCAGAGATAGGGATTAGGCATTTAGCTGTGCAAAGAAAAATATTTGATTTATTTAGCAATTAATTCCGCCTTAACTATGAGTAATATAAAACTTTTTGAAAGTAAACAAATACGAACCGTTTGGAATGAAGCGGATAAAAAATGGTATTTCGTTGTAGCAGATGTTATTCAGGTGCTAACCGATACCCCTAATCCGACCGACTACATCAAGAAAATGCGTAAGCGTGACACAGAACTTTTCAAAGGGTGGGGACAATTTGTCACCCCCCTTTCGGTCGATACTATTGGCGGTAAGCAAAAGCTGAATTGCGCCAATGCTAAAGGACTTTTGCGTATTATACAATCTATTCCATCACCAAAAGCAGAGCCTTTTAAACTTTGGTTAGCACAAGTGGGGTCAGATAGATTAGATGAGATTGAAAACCCCGAATTGGCTACAAAGCGAACAAGAGAACTTTATAAACTTAAAGGTTATCCTGACGATTGGATTGAAAAGCGAATGAGAAGCATTGCTATTCGTGAGGAGTTGACTGAAGAATGGAAAAATAGAGGAGTAAAGGAACAAATAGAATATTCAATACTCACAGCAGAGATTTCAAGAGCAACTTTCGGTCTGACACCATCAGAGTATAAAAATGTTAAAGGACTGAAAAGTCAAAACTTGCGTGATCACATGACCGATCTTGAATTAATTTTCTCAATGCTTGGAGAGGCTTCAACAACTGAAATTGTAAAGACACAGAATCCCAAAGGATTTATTCAAAATAAAAAGGTAGCTAAACAAGGTGGTGCCGTTGCTGGTAACGCCAGGCGAGAACTGGAAAGTAAGACTGGAAAAAAAGTAGTATCCACGGATAATTACTTACCAGAAGCAAAGAAAAACGAAGAACTGAAAAATGGGAAATAGGCAAAGTTCTGATAAAATGCCATTTATACTTAACATAAGTCAATATATAATAAATTAGACCTGACAGGATTTGATAGCCTGTCAGGTCTTTTAAGTTTACTTCAATTCCAAAATCATTGATGTTTTTGCAGGCAGAACGATGTTATTCAAATCATTCACTGCATTTCCCGACATGACTTCTTTCGCCGATGTGAATCCTTTGAGCGATTCTGCAAACCGGCTCGTGTTGAGCGTCTTCTCCTCCGAATTCAGGTTGAGTATAACCATCACCGTTTCCTTTTCGCTGTATCGGAAATAGACATAGAAATTGTTCGTCGGATAGTAGTGTTTTAGTAATCCGTTATGGATAACATCTTTTCCTTTTCTCCAGTTGACCAGTTTCTTCATGAATTGCTGAACGTCAAGCTGAGCTGCTGTTAATCCAACTCCTTTAAAACCATTGATCTGATCACCCTGCCATCCGCCCGGGAAATCTTTGCGCAGCGCACCATCACCGTCGCGTTTGAATCCGGTCATCAATATTTCACTGCCGTAGTAAACCTGCGGTATACCACGCGTGGTCATCAGGAAGGTCATGGCCGTTTTATACTTTGGGATGTTCTCACCAATAGCTGAGAAAAAACGCTCTGTATCATGGTTTTCGGCAAATGTGACGAGGTTATCTGCTTTTGGATAGAGGTAATCGAGCGCCAATGTTTCGTAAAGGCGATTTAAACCGTCGTTCTCATTCATCGATTGGACAATGGCATTCTGTGTAGGGAAATCCATCAGACTTGGAAGATAGGAAGTATATCCATTTGGATTCGTTTTCCCTTTCTGCCAGAAGGCAACGGCTGCCGGATTGGTGTTCCACTCTTCACCAACAATATTGAAATTTGGATATTCATCCATTACTTTTTTGGTCCAGTCGGACATCATCTGTTTGTCGGGGTAAGGATAGGTATCCATCCTGATCCCATCGAGTCCGACATGTTCGATCCACCAGATTGAATTCTGGATTAAGTAATTGGCCATGTAAGGGTTGCGCTGGTTCAGGTCGGGCATGGTGGGCACAAACCAACCATCTGTAAATTCTTTGGAATCGATTTCAGAACCATAAGGATCCTGAACAGTCGCTTTTTTGTGATTTGTGATCTTATAGGCTGGATATTCATTGATCCAGTCTTTCATCGGCATATCTTTCATCCACCAATGACTCGATCCGCAATGGTTAAAAATCATGTCCATCACCATCTTGATCCCTTTTTTCTTCGCCTCAGCACTTAATGTCTGATAATCGGCATTTGTGCCAAAACGGCTGTCTACTTTGTAAAAGTCGGTGGTCGAATAGCCATGATAAGATATATCCGGCATGTTGTTTTCGAGAACCGGATTTACCCAGATGGCGGTATAACCATTGTCCTTGATGTAGTCGAGATGATCCTGAATCCCTTTCAGATCGCCGCCATGACGTCCATCGGGGTTGGCACGGTTCGCTTTTTCAAGCGATTCGGGCATTGAGTCGTTTGAAGGATCACCGTTCACAAACCGGTCGGGCATAATCAGGTACATCACATCAGTTGTGTTGAAACCAACCCGTTGTGAGGAATTTTTTTCACGCGCTTTTAACTCGTAAGTGGTGGTTACAATCGTTTTACCATTTTGCTTAAAGGTGATTTCGAACTTACCCGGCTTTACATTCGGCGATAAGCGCAAATCGAGGAAAAGGTAATTCGGATTCTCAACGGCAGAGGAAGTAACCAGTTCAACTCCTTCATACTTGATTTCTGGTTTGGTTTCTGATATCCGTTCTCCGTAAACCATTAATTGCAGCGAAGGATTTTTGAATCCTGTCCACCAGAAGGGTGGTTCGACCCTGTTGAGCGTCGGTTTATTGGCTGCCTGAATTGAGATCACGGTAAGCAATACAATAGCGAAGAGTGCGACTGTTTTGATAGTTAATTGTTTAATGTTCATTGCGATCGAGTTTTAGTTGAACTTCTGTTTTCTTGTTTCCACCGATAAAGTACTCCTGATCATAAATTGTCAATTTCAATTCCTGATCCGAAAGATTCCCGATGCTAACGGTGTTTTTGTTGACATTTATTTCGAGAACTGTGTTTCTAAAGTTGATTCGAAATGAGTAGGCTGTCCATTTGCCAGGCATCAATGGTGCGAATGATACTTTCCCGTTTCTGACCCTCATGCCACCAAATCCTTTTACGAAAGCCATCCAGGTTCCGCCCATCGAGGTGATGTGGCATCCGTCGGATGTATCGTTGTTATAGTCGTCGAGATCGAGCCGTGCCGTACGGAGATACATTTCATAGGCCTTTTCCTCGTATCCGATGGTGCTGGCAAGGATGGTGTGAATGCAAGGCGACAACGACGACTCATGAACCGTAAGCGGTTCATAAAAATCGAAATGTCGCTTGATGGTCTCTTTGTCGAAGTTATCTTCAAAAAGAAACATACTTTGCAATGTGTCAGCCTGTTTAATATAGGGTGAGCGTAAAATACGATCCCATGACCAGTGCTGGTTAATTGGCCGTTCGGCTGCCGGAATTTCGGCCACTTTCTTTAAATCCTTGTCGAGGAAGCCATCCTGTTGCAGGAAGATATTTCGCTTTGCATCGAAAGGAAGGTATATTTTTTCAATGATGTCACGCCAGTTTGCTGTTTCTGCATGTTCGTTGAATCCCCATTTCTCCGCTAACCCGTGGTATTGAGCAAGGTGTTTTTCTTTGAGGTATTCAATTACTTCCAGGGTATAACCAAGGGTCCATTGCGCAATGCGATTGGTGTGGTAGTTATTATTGACATTATTTTCATATTCATTTGGACCTGTAACTCCCAACATCACAAATTTTTGTCGCTCAGCAGACCAGTTAACCCTTTGTGCCCAGAAACGCGAGATGGCAAGCAGCACTTCAAAACCGTAAGGCGCGAGGTATTCCCAGTCGTTTGTATACCGGACATAATCGAAAATTGCAAAGGCAATGGCACCATTTCGGTGAATTTCTTCAAAAGTGATTTCCCACTCGTTGTGACACTCTTCACCATTCATCGTAACCATTGGATAGAGGGCAGCACCATTTTTAAATCCAAGAATGGCTCCGTTATCGATGGCTTTTTGCAACTGCTTATGTCTATAGATAAGTAAATTGCGGGCTACCTGTACGGGTGCTGTTGCGAGGTAAAATGGGAGACAGAAAGCTTCGGTATCCCAATAGGTGGAGCCGCCATACTTTTCGCCGGTGAATCCTTTGGGACCAATATTAAGCCGTTGGTCTTCGCCCGTGTAAGTTTGCTGAAGCTGGAAAATATTGAAACGAATGCCCTGCTGAGCTGCTACGTCACCTTCAATTTTTACATCGCTGGTTTTCCATTTTTCGAGCCACGCCTGCGAGTGTTCCAGCATCAACTGATCGAATCCTTTATCGAACGCAGCATTCAAATGCTTAACCGCAGTCGTCATTAGTTTCTCTTTCGGAAAGTTTTCGGAAGAGACGTTGACACCGAATTTTTCAATCGTGATCGATTCGCCTTTTTCGATTGATAGTGGGATGATGTTCGAGATAAATTTAGTCCGGTTTTCGACGTCTGCTGAATAGGTAATCGCTTTTCCATTACGCAGAAGATTGAATTTCATTCCGGTACAAACATGAAAGAGTGTCTTCCGCACCTCTGCCGTGATGTAGCCTTCGCCCGGTTTTACATTTACTTCGACCTCGTCCCAGAATTTTTCGTCGTAATTGGAATCCTCGTTCCGGATATCAAAATCGAGGTAAGGCGTTAATGTAAGTTTGTCGGAAAAGTTAAGGGCTGTTACTGTGTACCTGATAGCACCGATTTCGGTTTCGACGATGCTTAAAAAGCGGCAGGAGACCACTTTTACCTGTTTGCCCGAGGGTAATTCGGCAATAAACTCACGGTAAAGATTCCCTTCCTGCATATTTAGCTCACGCTTGAAATCAAGGACTTTAGCCGTAAAAAGATCGAGTGTTTCGTTACCGATCTTTACATCTATTCCGATCCAATTCGCAGCATTCAATACTTTGGCAAAATACTCCGGATACCCATTTTTCCACCAGCCTACACGCGTTTTATCGGGATAATAAACACCTGCCACATAGTTTCCAGGAAGCGTTTCGCCCGAAAACTTCTCTTCGAAATTTGCCCTGTGGCCGATTCGCCCGTTCCCGAGACTCATCAGGCTTTCGGTGATTTTATTATATTCGGGATGGAATTGATCTTCAATAATCTTCCATTCGTTGTGTATGATATATTCTTTCATTCCTATGTCGTTATTTTATTTTATAAAGATCCATTCTGTAGAGACGCATGCCATTCTGTAGAGACGCATTGCAATGCGTCTCTACAGATACCACGATCTTAATTGGTTCATGTTCAACGTTTCGAATCCAGGGATGACAAATTCGGCATTTGTAAGGTTTTCGGGTTGACCAATACCTATTATATGCATTCCGCCGTTCCGGGCGGCATCGATACCTGCCTGTGCATCTTCAAACACCAGACAATCATGTGGATCAACACCTAATTCAATGGCTCCTTTTAAAAATACTTCAGGGTCTGGTTTGGCTTTGGACACTTTATTTCCTTCAATCACTGCATCAAATTTTTGGGAAATATTGATCTTATCAAGAATTGACATCGCGTTTTTGCTGGCTGACCCAAGTGCGATCAAAATACCGCTGTTGTGCAATTCGTCCAAGAACCGGATGACGCCGGGAAGTATTTCATCGGGTGTCATTTTCTGAATATACGAAACGTACAAACTGTTTTTGGTGGCTGCCAGTTCCTCTTTTGTTTTGAGATCAACTTTAATCTTGCCAATTTCGAGAAGGATATCAAGCGATTCCATTCGGCTGACTCCCTTTAAACGTTCATTATCATGTTCCGAAAAACTAAAACCGAGATCATCGGCAATTTTCTTCCATGCCAGGTAATGATACCGTGCTGTGTCTACCACAACTCCGTCAAGATCAAATAAACAGGCTTTAATTTCCATCCGTGAATCATTTATTTTTTAGAGGTCCCGATTTTTAGG
>JAAFHB010000060.1:0-25734 GCA_010906965.1 Mariniphaga sp.
CGACTCAATCTACGCAGAACGGGTTCAGGGGAAAATTAGCAATTCTTAATTGGAGCAGAATTTATCAAAAAATAAGCACCTGAGTAGTTACAAAATATCTCAAAATTAAATTTGGATTATTGGTAAATAGGTCTTTTTGCTTAAAATTGTAGGCATTTGACTTTGGAGTTGATTCCTCTGTGGCAGGATTTATTGAATTTTGGTCTTTAAGAAGAACATCATCTTTTTTAAAGTACCAAGCATTTTTATTTATTGCAAACTTGTACCCAGGTTTAAATGTTGAACTCCAAAAACATGTTTTTGATTCCCAATTATTCTCATCTTTTGTGTCCGTACCATTTTGAAATTCAGGTCCACTTTCAACATTCTCGACAAAGGAATTTTCATTTGAAGCTGAATTATCTTCAATTTTTTGGACACTATATTTCCCCTTTTTAAAATTGTGGTCTTTAAATAAGTTCCAAAGTGGCTCCAATGATTTCACCCTGTTTGAATAATATTCTCCACCTCTTACTCTAATAAACTGCCAACCAACTCGTTCCAGAACTTTTTGGCGCATCATATCATCTTGATATTTCTCTGCGCCATGCCATTTGTCTCCATCGCATTCAATTGCTATTTTTGTTCCATCTGGGAAAAATACAACTAAATCAATTCGGTACTTTCCTTTCGCAACTTCATATTGTGGTTTTACACTATAGCCCTTATTAACAATGTCGTTAAAAACATCTACCTCAAACCAACTATCAAAAGGTTCAGGTTGATTACCCAAGGTTCTTTCAATTGGAATTGGCATTGGAGGAGTTACTGATTGATAATTAATAAAATGGTCTAAAAGTTTATATCTTAAATCATTTGAATTACTTAAATCTTCGGATAATACAGAATGGAAAAGCCATATTTGTTCAATGGCACGACTTACGGCAACGTTGAACCGTCTTTCATCCTCCGGTCGGGTTAATGCACTCCTATTATGGTTATGTGCAGTTACTAAACTTAAAATAATAATATCTCTTTCATCCCCTTGAAAACTAGCTGAATTTCCGCAGATAATTTTTCGCTTCTTAAATTCAGTTTCTCCAATCTTTTTAACAAGAAGATTTTCAATTAATGCACTTTGAGAATTTCCTTGTAAGCAAATCACCCCCATAGATTTTCCTTTGTATTTTTCGTCATCTACAAATTCTTGTATTTTATTACATATTTCAATTGCTTCCTGTTCATTTCGAATACTTGCACCTTGCCCTTCCACATATCCATTTTGACAATAAACATGCATTAATGGTTCCAACCTATTTTCAGAATATTGTTTTAACGGATAAAGACCTTTCCCCTCTGGAGCATAAAATAATTTATTTGAGAACTCAATTATTTCTGGCATGCAACGAAAATGTTCTCTCAACACAGTAATTCCTTCACAAAATCTTTTAGCATGGTCAAAAAAACTATATTCAGTTCCATAAAAATTTTTAAAAGGAATTCCTTGGAGATGTCTGTTTATAAATGGAGTCATCGCATTTGCATCCACTCCAACATATTCAGGTGAAGTTTGTTTGTCGTCTCCAACTATGATAATATTCTTTGAAATGTAAAGTAAAAAAATTGCATCCGGGCCAAGCTGACTTGCTTCGTCAATTATGGCATAATCATAAATACCTTGCTCTGGTTGAATGGTTTCAGTTACTTTATAAAGTGGCATAATCCAGCAAGGAATCGATGTTTTACAATATTCCATTTCTTCTTGTGCAATTTTCCGGAACTTCAAGGCTCGCTTTCCTATGCCCGTTTTTCCAATCTTTTTAACTGCCTGAACCCAAGCTTCAAGGTGTTGTCGAAGGCTCCTATTTTGTTTAAGGTTAATTAAAACATAAACCCAAGATTTCTTTGCAGCAATTTGTGCGATTAATTTTTCCTCTTTTGAATCGTAGGATTTAATTTTTTCGTTTAGTTTTCTTTCAAAATCACAGCTTAATAAGTTTGTCAATTCATCAAATGCATGTCTGTAAAGAATTGCCAGTTTCAAATTTGAAATATTAGCATGTGTGAAATCGTTACATTCTACTTTATCAATTATATTCTGAAAATATTGAGATAATTCTTTACGCAGATTTTTGAATCTGGCATATTCTTCAAAATCGACATGAAGTTGAGATAGATTTTTGCAAAGATTTTTGTATTCGCTTGTTGCTATATTTGATATTGATTGGTAAATATTTTTCGCTATTGGATGAAAGTTGTTGTGAGTGGATAAATGGCTTAATATTTCATTTCTTTTTTTATTGAAATCAGATATTCTATTTAAAATCAATGTGTTTCGTGTATTAAAAATCACTTGTGCTAATTCATTAATATCAAAGCTATTAAAGGAAATATCAGAAATACTTTGAATTAGTTTTATTTTTACTTGAGTGTTTGATATTGTTTCAAATAATGCAAGTGTTTCATTATTTAATTGTTGGAAGAAATTCTTCTTCTCATTGTAGGAACTTGAATTACTATAACTATCCCATATTTCAGCTAATTCTTCAATGTTCTGTTTGATTTTTATATCATTTATTACATTTCCAAATTCTTCCTTTGTATGGCATGGATTGCCGTTAACTTGAACTGAATCAATAAAATATAGCTTCTCTTTAATTACTGTGGAGAAAAATGGTTTTTTAAGTTTAAAACTTAAGCCCGATAAAACATTGCCATCGTTTAAAAAATCTAAAAGAGTTTTTGCATCATTTTTCAGGTTTATTAATGACTTTCCTTTGGGGAATGTAATCTCAATGTTCCGGTCAATAAATCGTAAATCAAGCTTTTCTAAATCTGTTAGAATAGCTTTTGATTTTTCTACTTTATTTAGCCAAACTTGTTTATTGTGATTTAAAAAATCTGCAATAAGTTCCTTTTTATTGGGATGCTGGTTGACTGAGATTTTATCAAATAATTTCTGAAGCTCCTTTAAATAATTATCAAGCAACTCGAAATCAAGACATTTTATAATTTTAATGGTTTCTAAAGAAAGATTCTCTTTATCGGCAATTGAAACAAGGTTTTCGAAATCTTCAAAATCTTCAAATTCAAATAATTCCGAAATTGCTGGAATCTGGTAAGCATAAACAGATTTATCAATGCATGCGTATTGTTGAAATAAAGAAATATAAATTTTTAACTTTTCTAAAATATCATCGTTTTTGAAATCTTTAAAGTCATCATCATACCATTCTTGATTGATTTTATCAACTTCCAGTGCTTTGGCAATCTCTGTTAAACTTCCCTGATATGCAGGATTTATTTCGATTCTTCGTGACGATTTTTCTTTTATTTTTAAAAGCTCGTTAGTATCAAAAGCTCTACTTTCTTTTAAATGTGCTAAATCAAACTCTAATTCAATTATTTCTTTTTGAAGTGCTTCAATGTCAGTATTAGATAAAACATCATTTATTGTATTCACGCTGGCTTCCAAATCCTGAATAGAAGATGAATCGCCACTTAATAAATTAACTGTGAGATTTTTAAATTCAGCTGGAAGTTTGTCTTTAAGGACTTCTAATGCTCTTTTTGTGTATGCAGTTACAAGTATTCTTTTCCCATTTGCTAATAAATGACAAATCAAATTTGCAATTGTGTGCGATTTTCCAGTGCCCGGTGGACCTTGAACCAACACTTTGTTATTAAACCTTGCTTTAATAATTATAGCTTTCTGTTCATCGTTAAATTTGTTCGGGAAATAAATCGTTTCAGAATCACTTAATTCAATATTGTCTGTTTGTGTTACACTCAAAGATTCTGTTTTTTCTAGTTCAATTAAATCATCCATTGTTGGAATTTCTGCTTTTTCTGAACTTTCAATATTCTCAATTATTTTTTCATACATTGAAGTATAACTTCTAGTATCTCGTTTTCTTAAAATAATTGCTGGTGCAAAAAAAACTGTTTCTTTCTTTGGAATCTCTTTTGATTTGTTTTTTATCTCTTTATAAGTTCCATCACCGGGTTTAATTCTCTCAGCAAGAAGTTGAAGTACTTCATGGATATCTTCGTCAAAAGGATTGACTAATTCTTTTTCCTTAATTAACTCTTTTGCTCCTTTTTCACTTTCAATAATATCATTTGAGTCAAATTGGTCAAATAAATCAATAATTGCATCGGTTTCAATTTGCAATCCATTTTCCATGCTTTGACTGATAATTAAGCTTGAATCCCTTTTTGAAAATTCAAATTGAATTTCCGCTTTTGCAGAAATAATATGTCTACAAATTAGAGGCGTTTCGTCACTCTCCTTAAAATTAAGTAACCCAATTCCTGCAATAAGTTCATATTCTTCTCCAAATTGCTGTGACTTATTATAAATGGAAAACAGTTTTTTGTAAATGGAATTTACCTTGTCAAAAGCTGCATATCTTACATCAAAAATCTGTTTTGTAGACCAATATAAATCTGAATCTGAAAACCATCTTTCACTGCAATATTTATTGAATTCTTTTTCGATTTCTGGATAATCTTGCAGCTTCAAAATTTCCTTCTCTTCTAATTCTATTTCTTCATAAAGCTCTGGTAAATCGTCTCTATTTAACAGACTTTCTTGGTTAACCCAATTTTGCAGGGTTTTGGGTAGATTTGGGAAAATTGGCTTTTCTGGTTCAATTGGTTTTGAAATTTTTAACCAGTAATTTGATTCATTTGAATAATTATCATGAATAATACAGTCAATCTTTTCGTCAATAGGAATATTTGAAAGCCAAAGAATCTCAAGATAATTATTCGAATTTTCAATATCTCGAACAGGTTTACTTCTAAGTTTTGAAAACTCAAGTAAATAATTGAAAATTTGTAAATATTTTTTTGTTTTCATTTCCTCTTATTACTTCATAAGTGTAAATTTTCAGCAGTGATTTTGCAAAATTTGGTTTTTTTGCAAGCTGAAGTACCAGCCAATGGTTTAGAGCTTGCAAATGTGCCAAATGTGCTTCGGTTTTCTCATAGCATTTAACACAACAACTGATTAACCTCCATTATTATGCTTATTTTTGCCTTAGTTTCACTTATTTTCATCTTAAAAAAGACTTAATCTATTAAATTCTTCCTAATCTAAGGGATTCTTATTATGCAGACTAATTTCTCTCATAATACTCGTTGTTATTTTTGATCACGTTTAATTCCTCCAAATTTAATCTTTTATAATTACATATGTTATTTCAAGGCATTTTATTTATCAAAAATATTTTGTCTGTTTTCAAATTGCTGAAACGAAGTTCAGTGCAACTAATTGTCAATTGGTTTCGTGTGGCGTATGTCACAAAAGATGGTACTTCCGACTGGTCTGCAGCGATTATGCAGATGGTGATGTGAGCATTTGATATTGGTTGGTTGTTGGGATGGTTTGTGCTATTCTTCCGCGATTGAAAATCGCAGGACCCAGGGTCAGGCGATTTCCAATCGCATTTTAAGATCCGCCCTTTAAAAACTATGCCCCACCACCAGATAACGGAACGCCCATTTCCAATGAATAGAATAACCGGTTATTCCAGCCTTTTTAAGGAGTGCCCGAAGTTCCTTCACCTTAAATGCCCTTAATACAGAAATCGGACCATCGTTTTTTGACAATGCAGTACCATTGAACAGATGCGTGATCAGGTGAACTCCATAGTAGGCAATCCAATGACGATGTAAATCGTTGATAACAAACCCGATTTTAGTATTCACCTTACAATAACCAAATAATTCTGACAGTTCATCGTCCGTCAAATGATGGCAAAACAAGGAGCTGTGAATTACATCAATCGAAACACCTGTTTTTAAATAATCGCGATAATCACTTGCAACACCGGTTATTTCAGGAAAATCTTTACAATAGTTATTCAGGTAATTTATTACATCAGGATTCCTGTCTACGCCAGTCAACTTTACCTTGTACCCTTCCTTAGCAGCCCATTTTGCAATATACTGCATCAAATCGCCACTTCCGCAACCAAGATCAACAATGTGATATACTTTATTCTTATCAGTAACCAATTCCTTTATTCCATTCAATGAAATAGCGTGACCGCCCAATGCACGGCTGATGAAATCGAGTTCGTGCAGATTGTGGATTAACTGACTTTTCGGAATATCGGGAGCATCCAATAATTCTGACTGGTATGACCGGTGTTTAAATTTATTCATCATAAGTAAATAAAGCTGTTTCGATGCTTAGACCGGGTCCGAAACCAATGGAAAAAATATTTTCATTTTGCCTGAGACCGTTCTGCATAATTTCATTTAATACGAACAAAATGGTTGGCGACGACATATTTCCGTATTCAGCCAACACTTTGTAAGAGCACTGCAAATCAACATCATTCATCTGCATTTTTTTCTTTATCGTATCGAGTATCTTTTTCCCTCCCGGATGTATTGCCCAATTATCAATTTGGTCAGGTGTAATATTGAATTTCTTTCCGGCTTTCAATACAATATCATTTACCTCATCACCAATAAAATCAGGTACTTTAGCATCCAGAATCATTTCAAAATTAAGCGGCGTAATATTCCAGCCCATCAGATCGTTTCCTTTACTTAGAAGCAATGAATAGAATCCATTCATCGTAATTCCACTTTGATGATGCTGTTTGGCTTTTGTATCCGAAACGACAACGACAGCCGCTGCCCCATCACCAAAAATAGTATTCGACAACAAATTATCATGATTGTTCTTTGGCTGAAAATGCAACGTACACAGCTCCACACACACAACCAACACCCTTGCACTTTCTTCTGTTTTAGCGATCATATCGGCCAGCTTTAACGCATGAAATGCGGCATTGCATCCCATAAAATTAACGGAAGTATGAAATATATCAACAGGCAGATTCAATTGCTTTATTAATACCGAATCCATTCCGGGTGCATAGATTCCGGTACATGTAACCGTAATTAAATGGGTAATCCCAAATTCAGCATTCGTGGTATTCAGTTTATTCAATGAATCATGAATCGCTTCAATCGCCAGTGAAACCGCATTCTCTTTGAATATCTCCATCCTCTTTTCAACATTTGGCGCAGACTGATCGTCCTTATAAAGCTTATTCTCGGGACGGGTATTGTTAAAATCTGAAACGGCGGAATACCGGGTGGCGATTCCGCTGTGATGGAATAATATTTTTAGTTTACGAGTGGCTGTATCATCATTGTAAGCTTCAATCATAAAATCCAATATTGCACTTTGTTTCGTACCATATTGTGGTACTGCCGTCCCAACCGAAATTATTTTGCTCATCGTTAAAACCAGGTGTAATAATTATTTAAAATAAGAACCAGAAAATACAAATTCATGCAAGCCGAAGTCAATAGGTTCATTTCCATTGTGTTTTCAAAATTTGCATTTGCTGTATCTTTTCGAACCTTGTTAAACCAAATCCCCAACTTAATAACAACCGGTAGCGTGATAAACAGGAACAATACCATTGCAATTTGCTGATGTTTTAAATTGAAATAGTAAAACAAGAAAACAATTGCAATTGAGAATAATATTGAAGAAAAAATAAAGGTTCCTATGTATCCCAGCTTATAGCTGATACTGATCACACCATCCTTTTTATCTGCATCGTGCTGATAAATCTGCGTAAGAGGGTAAATACTACCAATAAACAAACTGGCCACACTCATGCAAATGATGTTATTGCGTGTAAAGAAATCGGCAAAAGAAAAAGTTGAAATTGCAGCAGTAGTCATCAAATAAACAAAGGCCCCCTGAAATATAAATACTGTTAGAAATCCGATGACAGCATATTTTTTTAACCGTACATTCCGATAACTATAGGCCCTGGAGACAAGCACAAAGATGAAAACAAAAAGCGAAAAGTAAGCCGATACAAACAGGCCACACAGTATGCCAACGATGTCCATGAACAGGGTTGCGGAATATAGATTTCTGGTGACTTTGGGAGGATGTTTTAAACCGCCAATGCTGGTTTCATCCCGATCCTGGAAACTGTTGTAGCCATTACTCGACGGGAAAATAAGCAGGTGCAAAATCACAAACGCAATGATGGTTTTTTGCCAATTAACAGTATCTGCCTGACTTAATGCAAATAAAAAGACGGGCATTAAAAAGAATGAAAATGGCAACCTCAGGTGCTTCACCGTGTTTTTATCGAACCAGGATACGATGTACATGCTTTATAATTGTTTTGTTAATAAACAAATTAAATTCCGGATTGTTTTGATGAAACGGACATGTTCCCAGAACACAAACTCAAATGATATTATTACTGGCGCTTTACTCCTGCAGCATCGGGCAGGCGATCGGACCTTCGTATAGTGATTTTCCGCGATTGGAAATCGCAGGACCCAAGTTAAGCGATTTCTAATGCATTTTAAAGGCTGTCTCAAAAGGCATTTTTTACGCAGTGAATCTCCGTGTCTACTCCGTGTAACTCTGTGAAACAATTTATAACACTAAATTTCACAAGAACAATTTTAACAATGGGAGATAAGGTGTATTCAATACAAAATATTCCGTCCCAATCCGGGACGGAACTCTTGCATTTTAACTGATGTTCTGACAAATATGATCCATTACGGGATCAAAAAGAGAATCATTTCTGCGATTGGAATTCGTAGGACTCCGGGTTATGCGATTAAATTATCCCCTGATTACTCTTAGTAATATTGCCACAATTGCAATAACAAGCAGAATATGAATGATTGATCCTGCACTGTATGCGAAAAACCCGACTGCCCAAACGATGATAAGAATGACTGCGATAAGATAAAGTAGATTGCCCATTTTGTTTATTATTAAATTGTTTAAATATTAATTAATTCTGACCGAGAGAAAACGAAACATACAAACTCATAACTCCGTTTGTCGCATCAGGTGTTGTATAGGTAGTTCCTGCGAAAGTTCTTTCTTTCCCAACTTTCGTTAATCCATAAGTATACCTGGCTCCTAAACTAACTGCGCCCAAATCGACACCTGCGCCTGCTGCAATTCCTGCATCAACCTTGTTGTAATCTTCGGTATTGATCTTATTATCGAAGTCAACCGAACCAACGTTTGATTTGTTTTTCACTTTACCGTTCAACATATATGAAACATACGGACCGGCATGAATATTAAAATTATCAGTAATATTTACAACAAACAGCAGGGGTACTTCCAGATAATTAAAATTGTATTGGACAGTGCCATTGATAAAAGTGCTGTTGTAAGTTGTTTGCGCACCTTTGGTTGTATAATACAATTCGGGTTGAATAGCAAACGTTTTTGAGACTGGCAATTTGGCAAAAAATCCGAGGTTAAAACCGGTAAGCATTTTGTTTTCGTCACCGTCCTTCACATATAGATTTGAAAAATTAACGCCTCCCTTTATACCAAACGTTTGCGAATTTGTTTTTTGTGCTTTTACTGAAGTTTGCGTCGCACAAACAAACAGTGATGAAATAACCAATAGAATTAGAACGTGCTTCATATATATATTTTAAATGGTTGAAATAAGCGAGCTCTGAAGAATCAGAAACCGCTTATTTTAGTTTATTTTTTTCAGGAATTAATGAAAAGCGAGACCTATCGTAGAGACACCGGTCGAAAGGTCAAGGAATAATCCAACCTTGTTACTTAAATGGTATTCGACTCCAGCGTGTAAATCAAGAAACAAAGGATTTACTTCTCGATATCCATCATAATAATCATGTCTTTTACCATCGTCCCATCTTGAATTTACAATTGAGAATCCCAATGAACCAGCGAGGTAAAAGTCCCAGTCAGAACCTGCACCTACTGCATCGTCGAGGTAGTAACTACCTTTAACACCAAGAGGAATAATCGTCTCCCTATAATAATAGTTTTCATTACGGTAGCTAACGAAAGTTACAAAAGGGGCTAAGGTGAAATTATTGGCGACACCAAATTCATAGTTAATATTAAAAACTGGCATTGAATGACCTACGTAACCATAATGTCCATAATATCCGCCAACTCCTAAACCTAAGTTTAGGGCATTTCCATGACTGTCGGAATAATGCTTGTTCTGGGCCGATAAACTAGTTCCCAATAGGGTGAGTAAAAATAATAATGCAAAAGCTGTTGATTTCATTTTTTGAATTTTACTTAGTTATTTACTATATGATAATTGAACTTATATATTTATTTCTTTTTACCGTTTCCATGACCACGATCGCCTTTACTGCCACCGTGTTTGTCATCGCCTTGCCTGTTGTAGCTGCGATCATCGCTCTGGTCATTTCTGCGGATCACTGTGCCGCGACCTCTGTTAACCTGATTGCTTTCGCGATAATCCTTGCCATTGTTTCCCTTCCCGGGTCGCTCTACCTATATTTCGTTGAGATGGCCCATGGTATCCTTTCGCATACTTTATTTTGTATTCGCGGTGATTGTAATATGGAGTTCTGCCATGATAGTCCCGCATGACAACTTTGTATCCACCATACAAATCATAGTTTCTGTAGCGGCTGGGAAGGTACGTCCTGCGCACCCATGATCTTCCATCGTGATATATAAACATTGAGTTTGGAACATCATAATACGCCTCTACATCGGGCAAATAATAGTAGTCGACATTAGAATAACCTACTGGTCCCCATGCCGGTCCAATATTCAGATTTACCGAAACCTGAGCCTGCGATGGACTTGCAAAAAACAGCACTAATCCTAAAACAACTAATTTTAAAACCTTCATTTTAGTAAATTAAAAATTACATTCTATAATTAATTTTCTGATGCAAAGTTGTACTCTTTCTCACGGCAAAGCATTACACAATTTCCTAAAATACTTACATGATTCACACATTAACGGCTGTCGAAATACAAAAACACCCCACTCTTTAAAGAGCAGGGTGAATTAGTTTTGTAATGTATAAAACAATTTTAACGAATTTAAAATATTGAATGCTACTGTATTTATTGATTTAAAAGCTTAAACAGCTCTTTCATGTCAGGCGATAAGATAACTTCAGTTCTGCGGTTTCCGGCACGTCCTTCAGCGGTTTCGTTCGATTGGACCGGGTGAAATTCACCTCTGCCTGATGAAGTGATACGGCTCGAATCAAAACCATTTTCCTTTGTCAGAAAGCGAACGATTGAAGTAGCCCTTGCTGTGCTAAGATCCCAGTTATCTTTAAAAAGTTGAGTTTTAATCGGTACATTATCCGTATGACCTTCGATTACCACAGTGATATTTTTGGTACTGTTTAGCACCTGTGCAAGCGATTTAAGTGCTTCTTTTCCTTTAGGGTCAACCACGTCGCTACCCGATTTGAAAAGTAATTTTTCAGCAAGCGAAACATAGACCATTCCGTCCTTTGTATACACAGAAAGCTCATCCGTTTTGTAATTCATCAATGCATCAGCAATGGTGTTTTTAAGCTTTGTCATCACATCTTTCTGTGACTGAATCATATCCTGAAGTTTTTTTAACCGCTTTGCCTGATCAGCAATCGTCATTTGCGATTCAGCAGAAAGTGCCTTCAAATCGTTGTTAACCAACGCATTTTCATTAAGCAATGATGTCTTCTGGTCATTAAGATCTTTAACCTTATCATTGCAATCAGCCAGTTGACCATGTGTTTTAGTACTATCTATCTGCAACATGCTAACTTTGGCTTCCGAGGCCTTGAATTTTTTAGTTGCCACGCATGAGGTAAACAACATGCTAATAACTAACGACGAGAAAGCAAGGAAGTGAAATGTCTTTTTCATTGTGTTTTTTTAAATGAATATTTAGAACGACAAAGTTGAGTAGCTTTAAGTTGATATGTGTTACACAACTTTTAAAATAAATTACATGATTCACACTTTTTCCTTAACAATCTGAACCGAATAGGCATTAGGTATAATTTTCTGACCATGGGTGAGCGCATAAACCTTCGTAAATTCAGCACCAAAATAGAGTATGATGGCTGAATAATAAACCCAGACAAGAATTAAAATAACAGAACCAGCAGCACCATAGACTGAAGCGATATTGTAACGACCAAGATAAAACCCAATTGCAAATTTACCAATCATAAAGAGAATGGCGGTGAAGGAGGCTCCGATAATGCAATCGCGAAGCGCAATTTTTCCATCGGGTAATGTTTTGAATATGATACTGAATAATAGGGTTATAATGACAAAAATCACACCTGTATTTATCACATAAAATAAAAATATGGAATCCTGCGGAAATACAACTGTCAGGCGCTTGCTAAGCACATCGATTAAAGAATTTACAATTAAACCGACCAACAATAAAAATCCGACGGAGCCAATCATTGAAAACGACATCAGGCGGTTATATAAATACTTTATTAAACCTCGTTTTGGCTTTGCTTTTATTCCCCATATATAATTAATCGAGTCCTGTATTTCGGCAAATACACCTGAAGCACCAATCAGCAAAACAATGATTCCAATGGTTTGGGCAAATGAATTGCTATTCGAAAGCTCGACATTTTTTATTGTTTCCTGGATCTGAAGAGCAGCATCACTTCCAACGAGACCGTTAATCTGTCCGAAGATCTCTCCCCTAACGGCTTCGGCACCGAAAAATATTCCACTGAGAGACATGATGATGATTAACAAAGGGGGCAAAGAAAATACAGTGTAGTAGGACAAAGCGGCACTGAGTTTGATGGCGTTGTCGTCTATAAATCCATTGAAGGATTCTTTAAAGAGATATCCAATTTTTTTTATTGCGGTAGGTATTTGCATAACATTAAAGCTTTAAAATTACTGATATGTCACTGTTCCAGGCTTTCCGATTTCGAAATCCCGAAGGCCGAAATCAGATGTCTGATAAGAGTTTGGTTTAAAAATATTTCGTCCATTGCCAGGAATTACCGGATAAAATGTGAGCGATATTTGAAATGCATTAAAAACGAGGTTCTCGTTTTTAATCAGTACGCCCAGACCTACCAGCGAATAAACTTTACTGTTTCTAAATCCGGATGAAGAATTTCCCAGCATGCCAAGTGTATAGGTAAGAAAAGGACCAAAACGGAAGCCGACAAAATTCCATGGGGCATAGGATTGTGTTTGAATCGTTACTAAAAGGCGCTTAGTTCCTGATAATCCCAAACTATTAAACCCATCCAGTCCATATCCTTCATTAATTGTCAGACTGTCGTACGAAAACCTGTTTAGCCCAATTGTAAGCGTTGGTTTTACGAATTGCCTGAATTTCCATTTCCCTATTTCGCGTAATGAAGTAAAATATATAAGATTAGCCGCTATAACGCCTTGCTCTGCATGTGATCCACGAAAGAAAGTTCCATATTCGATGTTCGAGGCCAGGTAACCCCACGAAAAATAATCGCCTATCGAAAACCGTGTTCCAAGGTATAATCGGCCCACATTATTTCGTTGCTGATATCCACCCGTTAAATTAATAACCTTTCCAACAGGTATATCCTCTGTAATTCCAAATTTAAAAATGTATTTATCCTGCACATATCTTCGTGCTGAGATGCCAATACTGGCAAGATAAAATTCTTCGTCCGAAAACATGTGCAGCGGGTCGACCAGTTCAGTAGGTCTTTCGAGATAACGGATTCGTAGAAACCGGGCGGTTGAAATAAAATTGGTTGTACGCGTATATTCCGAATTCCCGGAGTATAACTTAATCGCATTACCTCCCCAAAAATCCTGTGCATTAAATTTAAATCGCTGCGGAACAAAGAGCAGATTTTCGGACTTTATGGAATCTGCACGAAATTGCTGCGTAAAATAAGCACCTGCGGCCCATTTGGCAAATGGTGAAAAAAACGGACGGTCAAAGGATAAACCTCTTGTATAATTCTTACCTCCAAGGATATCAAAATGGATATTTGTACGGATATACGTATTTCGGATATTTGGAATCGTATAATTTGTATTCAGGTAGTTTGAATGCTCTGTATAGTTCCTGGAATAAACATTTTGAAATTCGTGGCCTAGGCCCATGAAGTTTTTATCGGTCAAATCAATCGTAATACCCGAAGTGGAAGCTGAACCACGTGGTACAATGCTCCAAATATCTAATACACGAATAAAAATATCAACAGAATCGGATTTGGTTGCTGTCGTTTTAACGAAAAATGAAACATCACGAATATATTCCCTGGTACGTACCAAACGCTCGGATTCTTTTACAAGCAACGAATCGAACACCTGGTTTTGACTAATTAGCAGCAGGTTTCGGATAGCAATTGGTAAAGATTTTATATGTAAGTTATTCCCTGTTTTTGAGAGAAAATTAAGATGAGCATCAATGGTGTCGCCAATTGAAAAACCAAATGGATCAAGTGTTTCAATGTTAATATGCCTGATTATTTTTCCTTCAAACGCACTGTATGGGCGATAAATCAGTCTCTTTCTATGTTTTCGCTTGCCCGATGAAGCGGTTTGTACAGGCTTAAATAATGCACCATAAACAAACTTTGTAAACTTGCTTCGTTTCGAATAAGTTTGAATTTGCTTATAAATAAGTGTTGAGTCTTTTTTGGGTGAAGTTTGCTGCGAAATTGCAAAATCACTTATTATAACCAGAAACAGAAAAAGGAGGATAATATTTTTGAACCGCATTTGCATCTGCCATTTTTGAATATTTTGAAGTCGTCCATTTTTAACTTGATTGTTTTGATATATTATCACGCTAAATAATCAGCTTTTTAAATTACCACTTCGTAATAAACGGGGTAAGATAGCGGTTAAATTCATCGGGTTGCTCAAGATTTGACAGATGTCCGGCTTTAGCAATACTACAGAATTCTGAATTTAAAATATTTAGATTTAAAAACTCCGCCTGTGCCATTGGGGTAACAGTATCTTCTTCGCCACAAAGTATTAGTACCGGAATAAGTATTTCATTCAATGATGAACACATTTCCGAACGTTGTGCCAGGGCATTTAATGTTCCGGTAATAGTGATGGGTAAAGTTGTAAGGATGATGTTTCTTATTTTCTCAACCAATTCTTTTTTAGTATTCAACGAATCCGGGCAAAAAACATTTTTGACAAAAGCATTTGCAAAATCTGTTACTCCATCAGCATTAATCTGATCGATCGTTTTATAGCGCTTTTCCATTACTTCAGCCGAATCGGCAATGCATTGGGTATCGCTTAATATGATCGCCTCAAATCTATCAGGATAACGACTGACAGCATTCAATAAAATGTATCCACCCATTGATAAACCACAGGCAACAGCCTTTTCGATCTGCAAAACATTCATCAGTTCGACTAAATCATCAGCAAACAAACTAATACTCATATTTTCTTCTCCGGCCGTTGATTTGCCAAACCCCCGAATATCGTAGGCAAGTACACGATGCGTGTGTTTCAGAAATTCCAGTTGAGGCTCCCACGATGATTTGTCAAAAGGAAATCCATGAATGAATATAATTGGTATATTACCGGTTCCAAAATCATCACAACAAATTGTAACCCCCTTCAGATTTACATTTATATCTTTTCCTTGCGAGTGAGTCGTTTCCATAACCGTTGTTTTACTTGTTGTCCCTATAATTTTTATTTTTTCTCATCAATTACTTTTAATCCTGAACGTTTTTGTTCTTCTGCTTCAATCCGTTTTTTTTCCTCCTCCTTTGCTTTCTTCTTAAAATATCCCCTTAAAAGGAAATTGTGCTTGAGTGCCTCCATGTTTTCATCCAAACTCTTGGAACTATTCTTAAGATTCAGGATGGTAATATCTATATTTTGGGAAGTAACTGTATCACGTAATAAACGGCCCAGTGTACCATTCCCACTGTTAATGTTCACCATGATATTTTCCAGCTGTTTCGTCGAAGCCTGGGCATTATCTGCTGTCGCCTGAACACTCTTCATGACGCCAGATATATCATCTTTCGTTGACACGATCATTCCTTGCATTTCACTGGAGGAATTCTGAAAATTCCCGATGGTTTTATTGATATTTTGGGCAATAATTGTATCATGTATCAACCGGCCAAGTGTACCACGACCGCTGTTTATTTTAAGCATAACTTCTGCAAGTTGTTGCGTAATAACTTCGGCATGACCTGCACTTACCTGTAAACTTGCAATAATAGCATCTGTTTCAACAGGCTCGGTTGACGAAAGCAATTGGTCATCCGCTACCCGAGGAGAATCATGGCTTCCTTGAGAAATAGATAAAAGCCGGTCGCCAATAAGTCCTTCAGAACCAACGGACACCTTACAGTCCGTTTTAATAAACTGCTTTATTTCTTTCCTAATCGACATATCCACTTTAACAGTAGATCCGTTAATGATGCTGATTCTATCAACAGTTCCTACATTAATACCCGCGAAACGGATATTATTTCCAACCTGCAACCCGCTGACATTGTAAAAAGTCGTAGAGAGTTTAAAAACAGGATTAAACAGGTTTTTTTGTTTTCCGATAATGAATACAGCAATTACAAAAAGAGCCAATCCTCCGGCAACAAACAGACCTAATCGTATTTTAAAGCTTTGAGAATGGTTATCCATTTTTTAAAGGTTTTTATTGTTGTTATTAAGGTGGTTCTATCTTTCTTATCCACCCCATTTTGCTTTTAAAATTGTGATTACTTAAAAAATGATTTGATTAATTCGTCCTCTGACTTCTCAAATTCATCTAATTTTCCTTCAAGATAAACCTCACCGTCTTGCAACATAATAACACGGTTGGCAGTAGCCCGGACACATTCCATATCATGTGTGATAATAATGGAAGATGTTTTATATTTTTTCTGAACATCATTGATGAGTGAACTTATTTCATCAGAAGTTACCGGATCAAGCCCGGTTGTCGGCTCATCGTACAGCATAATCAACGGATCGACAACAATAGTGCGAGCCAGGCTGATCCGCTTGCGCATTCCTCCTGAAAGTTGCGAAGGCATTTTATTTAAGGCGTCTGATAGCCCTACATTTTCCAATACCTCCTCTATTTTTTCGTTCCGCTCGTTTCGAGAAAGATTTTTCCTTATTCTTCGTAACGGAAACTCCAGATTTTCCTTTACTGTCATTGAATCATACAAGGCACCACTCTGAAAAAGAAACCCTATTTTCTGTCTTAACACACCTAAATCGTCGCTCCTTAATTTACTTACATCCTGACCAAGCACGTTAATAATGCCGTTGTCTGCATATAATAAACGAACGATACATTTGATCAGTACAGATTTTCCTGAGCCAGATTTTCCGAGCACCACCAGGTTTTCGCCATTAAAAAGTTGTAACGTCACACCTTTTAAAACCGTCTGTTTGCCAAATGATTTCTGAAGATTACTTATTTCGATAACCGGTTCTTTGCTTATCGGCTTAAATAAAATCTTACCGGCATTTTCTGTTTGATTTGTATTCATAATACCAGCATATCAGTAATTTGTACAGCAACCATATCTACAATCAGGACAAGGAGAGATGCCAGTACTACAGCAGAATTGGCAGCAATACCCACACTTTCGGTTCCGCGCCCGGCGTTGTATCCTTTATAGCATCCAACTATTCCGATCACTGCCCCAAAAAAGAATGTTTTTATGATAGCTGGTATCAAATCAATAAACCAGATGCTGCTAAACGCCTGCGCGAAAAACAACGACAATGTAACATCGCCTTTAATATTAGCTCCTGCCCAGCTTCCCAATATTCCAAGTGCATCTGCATATAAGACTAACAATGGAATCATAAGTGTTGCGGCCAAAACCCGCGTAACGACAAGGAATTTCATGGGATTGGTGGAAGAAACTTCCATCGCATCAATTTGTTCGGTCACTTTCATTGAACCCAATTCGGCACCCATACCAGAACCAATCTTACCGGCACATATTAAAGCTGTGATAACCGGACCCATTTCCCTTATAAGCGAAACTGCGACCATTCCGGGAAGCATTGATACTGCACCGAAATCGACAAGAACCGGGCGCGATTGAAGCGTCAGCACCAATCCCATAATGGCTCCGGTGACCGATATTAGCGGTAAGGTTTTATATCCGATCTTGAAACACTGATATAAAAACTCTTTGAATTCAAAGTCACGCGAAAAAGTTTCTTTGGTCATTCGCGTCATAAACAAGATAACATCTGCAAATTCTGTCAAAAAGGTACTTGCCTCTTCGGTTTTTGCAATCGTTTTTTCGCTTATCCTGATAGTCCATTCCTTTGCTTTATGAAGATTCGGGACCTTATTTTTTGCTGGTATTATCTCATTCATGATGATACATTTGATTCATAGCAGTATGGTATTAATTTAAAAAGGCACCGTTCAGCGAAAAACCGATAAACGATGACTTCTTAAATCAGGGGTGCTGAATATTTTCTATCAGATGCTAAATATTGAACACCACAATAAGGATTTAAATCCCTTCGATCAACTTGCGCAATTCTTCTTTTGTCTTGCCCAGTTTGATTTGAAGTCTTCCGAACATCTCGTCTTTCTTACCCTCTTCAAACATGAGGTCATTGTCCGTTAAGACTGCAAACTGCTGTTTGAGTTTGCCTTTCTGCTCATTCCAATTTCCTTTTAATTCCTGAGTATTCATCTTTTCGTTTCTAGTTGTGAAAAATTTCATTACAAAGATGGCTCTCAAATTGTTAAAAAACGTTACACAATTAAAGCAAAGAGTTACATCATTCACACATCTTAAAATATTATAAAGTTTTTCCACACAAACGAAAAGAGGTCGCCAAATGGCAACCTCTCTTCATTTTTATTCTGAACTTCAACGGAAATATGTTGAAGTTTATAGTATTATTCGACAATGATAACCTCTGTTCTGCGGTTGGCTGCATGTTCAGCATCGGTGCACTGAACACCATCTGCACACTTATTAACCAACTCGGTTTCGCCATAAGCATTGGCGCTTACCCTTGATGCAATGATGCCTTTTCCTGCCAGGTAATCCATTACTGATTTACCACGTTTTTCAGAAAGTTTCATATTGTAGCTTTCGGGACCTCTTGAGTCAGTATGCGATTTAACTTCGATCTTAACGGTCGGGTATTCATTCATATCCTTGGCCAATATATCAAGATCAGATGTTGCGCGGGCATCAAGATCCCATTTATCAAACTCGAAATAAACCTTGTATACATTACCGATAACCGTAGGCTTAACAACCACTACTGGTGCTGGCGCTGGTTTTGGTTCCGGCTTTGGTTCCGGTTTCACAATAGCTTCAGGTATTGCTTCCACAACTACTGGTGCAGGAATTTTATGACCGCGTCCAAGTTTGAGTGCGATACCAGCTCTTACAGTCGTCACATTCAATGATTCAATTGTCCGGGGATCCTGACCGAAATAGGGCTGAAAGGATACAAATGGCGACAATACAAATTGTGTTTGCTTGCTCTGCGATGAGAGGAAGATATCGTATCCGGCGCCAATTTGCATCGAGATAAGATTATCATTCACATTGCTGAAATCACCTGTTACATCTGCAGGAGCAACCTGTCCGACAACAGCGGGATTAACGCCCTGTTTGTAGGTGAAACCTTTGTTCATATTGAAAGCGAAACGGGGACCGGCATACAAATAAAAATTCGATTTGAATGGTGCCAGGCGTAAACTTGGCTCAACTGTAATATAAGTGAGATCAGTGTTCAGATCAGCAGGGCAATTACATGGTGTCATTACCTGTTCGAACTTACCGCTACGGTTATCGTATCCGGCCTGTAACATGAATCCCAGTCTTGTATCAGGACGATGGAATTCAATAAGTGGTGCAACATAAAGCCCAGCTCCGTTACCCTTGTGAAAAGCCGAAGGTACTGATAGTGTTGAATTCAGTTCCTGTGTGGTTCCATTATAGAAGTTGAAATTCGCGCCACCTGCTACTCCAAAGTACCATGATGGTCTCGTGAACTGAACATCTTGTGTTTGGGCAGATGACTGAAAAGCTGTCAATATTAATGCCCCTCCGATAAGACCTTTTAAAGCCAGTCTAAAAGGAGACCACGCTAAGCGTGATCCCTTTTTTAAATTTGTAATTGATTTCATATTATTAAACGTTACGATTTATGGTTTGTTGATTGTATTTGTACCAGTCATTACGACAGCACCATTCTGAGCCAGCATTCTACCTGTTGCAACAGCATATGAATTCATTGTGATGGATTGCAATGCCAATACGTTTCCGTAAAATGTGGTATAGTCTCCAATCACAGCTGAACTACCAGTCTGCCAGAAAATGTTCTTGGCCTGTGCACCTCCGGTAAGGATGATACTACCGCCTGCTCCACCAACTGTGGTAAAGGCTGAAGCTATCTGGAATATCCATGTGGCATTCGGATCACCCTGGCCGTCCAATGTAAGATTACCATTCTGAATTAACAGTGTAGATGTCGATTTATAAATACCTGGTGCTAGTGTCAAGCCACCCTGGTCACCTGATACCGTTGCTGGTGCAGGAGTAGTTGCTCCTTCAGCAAACAGATACGCTGCAACAAGATCCAATTTAGCCTGATTCAGCATGGCAGGAGTACCTGCAGGTACTAAATCATCGGCAGCATAAATTGCTCCACCAACAATAGTTGCAGGCGGAAATCCTGTTACCGAAGAACGAGATCCAGGATAAATTCCAACATCCTGGTTATTAATTACACTAAAACCTGCGTTATTGCTGATTCCTACACCTGAAAGAATTCCAAACCTACCGGCCGATTTAAGATCTATAACCGGTGCAACAACTAAATTGGCATGCGTTGTAAATGTCCACACATAGTTACTTGCAATTGATACACCAGTCAAATTCTTAGCTCCTGTTGTAATGGTAGCCGTATAAAGGGTGTTTGGTAAAAGATTGGCCGAAGGAGTAAAGTTTGCAGTTTTTCCAATATAGCTTACAACACCTAAAACCGATACAGCGCCAGCCTTTACAGTAAAGGAGGTTGTAGTAATCGTTAAAGGATCCATTGTTACATTGAAAGTTGCACCAATTACTTTATTAAGCGGTACGTCAATCGCGAGGTTCAACGGATCTGTTGAAACTACTTCAGGAACCGTACTGGCCGAAGTTGTAAATGACCATACTTTGTTTGCTGCCAGCGGTGCACCACCAAGACTCTTTGCTCCGGTTGTGATCGTTGCCGTATAAAGGGTGTTTGGTAAAAGATCGACGGTAGGATTAAATGATGCCATTATTCCTGCATATGAAACCGCACCTGCAACAGAGGTTGTCCCTTGTTTTAAAGTAAAGGTCGTTGCCGTAAGTGTCGATTGATCCATCGCCATGCTAAAGTTTGCAGTAACTGTTTTTCCGGTAATTACATTAGTAGCATTATCCAATGGATCTGTTAAAATCACTGTCGGAGCAACTAAAGCTTCAGTAGTAAATGACCATACATGATCAATGGCAAGACCAATACCTGCAACATTCTTGGCACCAGTTGTAATCGTTGCAGTATAAACTGTGTTTGGCATAAGAGCAATCAAGGTTGGATTAAATGATGCTGTTGTTCCTGAATATGTAACAGCGCCGACTACGGGAGTTGTACCTTGTTTTAAGGTAAAAGTTGTCGTAGAGAGTGTCAAAGGATCCATTGCAACACTAAAGTTTGCTGTAACTGTTTTAGTTAGGATAACGCCGATAGCATTGCTTATTGGATCGGTTGCAGTTACCGTAGGAGCTATGCCAGTGGTGAATGACCATACATAGTCATTTACCAATGGAAGACCTGCAACATTTTTAACTGCTGAGGTAATAGTTGCGGTATAAACTGTGTTAGGTATAAATGAAATTGTAGGAGTAAATACAGCTGTTGATCCACTATATGTAACTGCACCTGCAATTGCTGAAGTTCCCATTTTTAAACTAAACGTAGTTTTCGAAACGGTCAGCGGATCCATCGGTACACTAAAAGTAGCAGACACTGCTTTGGTTAGTGAAATACCTGTTGCGGCATTTATTGGATCTGTAGAAATCACTGTAGGTGATGTACCCGTACTAAATGTCCATACATAGTCAGTTGCTAATGGAATTCCGGTTACGTTATTAGCTCCGGTCATAATGGTACCTGTGTAAACAGTGTTTGCAGAAAAAGGGACTGCAGGTGTAAAAGATACTGTTGAACCAGCATAGGTAACAGTTCCAAGCACAGGTGTTGTTCCTTGTTTAACGGTAAATGTTGATGCAGTAATGGTCAGCGGATTCATTGGAACGCTGAAGGTTGCAGTAACAACTTTATTTAGCACAACGCTGATCGCAGCATTTGCAGGGTCTGTTGATGTCACGGTAGGTGGAACACCTGTCGTAAATGACCACACATAATTAACCTGCAAAGCATTGCCATCCATATCCTTCACCGTGTTTTTAACTGTGCCGGTAAATAGAGTATTGGCCGCCAGCGGACTTGTTGGTGTAAAGATTACCGTTTTGTCGTTAAAGGTAAATACACCTGTAACAACAGTTGCAGCTTTTACGCCTGCGACTACAGCACTCCCTGTGATTGTTAGGGACTCGGAGGTGAACGTTGCCGGGTTCATCACTTCATTAAAGGTGACCGAAATTACCTGGTTAAGGGGTATACCGACCGCCTTATCTGCGGGAATTGTCGATACAACCAAAGGACAGATGCCTACCTTCGCCAGGTACTCGTCCTTTTTGCAGCCACTCATAAAAACAACCGATATTAGAATAAAGGTTGCCAATCGTTGTCTCATTTTCATGTTTTAAATTTTAATAATTGAAGTTCTTATTAAAAGTAAAAGTAGACACTGACTTCAAGAAAAAGTTACACTATTATAGATATGTTTTACATTATTCACACATATCTATATATTTTATTATTTATTTATTCAGATATTCAGATATTGTATTACAGGAAATAAATGACTAATTAGTTCAAAATGTACCTGTGCCGCTCCTTAAAGTCAGGATATCGGTTGGCTGGCTGCCATTCATAATACTCAATTGGATTGTTAAAATAGAACTTCCCATTGCAGGGAAATGCTATACCTTTCTCACCTCTTTTTCCTGCTGACTTCGATGTTTGTTCCCAAGGCATCTTGATTTTCACCCCGCCGTAAATGTGTACGGTGCCTCTGTACACGAATACAACCCCTTCGTATACGTGTGATTTGCCTCCGTACACGTTTACAATGCCTCCGTACACGAATACAATGGCACCGTACAGGTGTAATTCAGCAAATACGAGGTGTACAATGCCGTTGTACGGAATAACGAAGGCTTTAATGATTATTTTATAAGATTCTGGAAATTTAGGCACAAAAAAGAGCCTTACATTTCTGCAAGGCTCTCATTAATAAATGTCTTTTATAATCTATAAACTACGCGAGTTTAACATTTACGGCATTTAATCCCTTTTTACCATCCTGAAGGTCAAAGGTCACTTCGTCATTTTCCCTGATCTCATCATTCAAACCAGATACATGTACGAAATATTCTTTTTCTGATGCACTGTCCTTAATAAATCCAAAACCTTTGGAGTCATTAAAAAATTTTACTGTTCCTTTATTCATTATTAAAAAATTAATTCGTGCGCAATGTACGCACTATTTTTGAGTTATTACTTTTTATTTTCAATTTATCGAAAATAAAACATATTTTTTACTGTTTTCCAACAACTTAATCATTTTACCTCCTTCCGCGCTCCTCTTTCGCTTCCTTTGGCTGATCATTACTTTTAGTATCCGGCGTTGCAGTATTTTGTTGTTGTTGCTGACGCTGTTGTTGTTGCTGTTGAGTAGCCTGTTGTTGTGCAGCCTGCTGTTGACGTTGTTGCTGGGCACCTTGTTCACGTTGCTGTTGTTGTTGCTGACGTTGTTGCTGGGCACCTTGCTCACGTTGCTGCTGTTGAGCGGCTTGTTGCTGACGTTGTTGCTGGGCACCTTGCTCACGTTGTTGCTGCTGGCGTTGTTGCTGGACACCTTGCTCACGTTGCTGCTGTTGAGCGGCTTGTTGCTGACGTTGTTGCTGGGCACCTTGTTGTTGTTGCTGCTGCTGCTGACGTTGCTGCTGCGCACCCTGCTCACGCTGTTGCTGCTGCTGACGTTGTTGCTGGGCACCTTGCTCACGTTGTTGCTGCTGTTGCTGCTGACGTTGTTGAGTACCTTGTTGTTGTTCACGCTGTTGTTGCTGCTGACGTTGTTGAGTGCCTTGTTGTTGCTCGCGTTGCTGCTGTTGCTGCTGACGTTGTTGAGTACCTTGTTGTTGCTCCCGCTGTTGCTGCTGCTGACGTTGGGGTTGCTGTCCCTGCTGTAACCTTCCATTCCTATTGGCAGGATTTGCATTCCGTTGCTGGTTTGCTCCGCTTCTTTCCGAAGGTCGTTTTACATCCTTCAGATTAGTGATTCTTTCCGGGGCAGCTTTCCGCTCACTGCTATTGTTTCTATTGACTATTGGCCGATACATCTCTAACTGGCCATTATTCATTCGTTGACCGGGTCTGCTATTTTCGCGAATGGAAACAGGTTTAATTTGCCGACCAGTATATCGTTGAACATCTCTCCTTGCCGGTCCCGTAACATAAGTAGTATGTCTGCTGTTATCAACATAAGTTGTCCTGATCACTGTAGAGTTTATGATAATCCGGTCATGATCCGTCCGGTTGACATAGTAACGATTGATGTCAGGTCTTTCGAAGTCCCTGTTTCTTACAAACATCCAATGATCGTTGTTGCGATTGTATGGCCTGCCAAAACCAACGCTTAGACTGATACCAGGCTCCATTGGCGACCAACCATAATAACCATCAGCCTGTCTCCAGTTCACCCATGCAGGTCCCCATTGATTATCGGGTATCCAAAGCCATCCATAATAATTATCGTAATCCCAGCGACCATAATGGAAAGGAGCCCATCCCCAGTCGTAATCGGATACCCATGTCCATCCATAGTCAGATAATACCCAATGACCACCTGTTGAATACGGGACAAAATCAGAACCGGCATCCGGAATCCAGACATAGCCGTAATTATCGTAGTCTACCCATTCGCCATAAGGGCTTAACTCATCATAGAAAACCTGGAAATTGATATCGGAGTGCTGGGCTGAAGTCTGTTTTGGAAATATCACGGACGACATAGTCAAAACAAGTAATATTACTAAACCATTTAAAATTCGTTTCATGAGATCAAAATTAAATTATCAAATTCCTGTCCAGATACTTTTCTGTAACGCAGAATTTTTCTGTAAGAATCTTGAATGATTTATAATGGTACAAAGTTGATGCCATATGTTGGCAGGAATGTTACACAAATTTTGAAAAGAGTTACATCATTCACACATTGGGGAAGGAAGATGAGTAAAAAGGAGGTCAGCAGTTGGGATAAAGGAGACTATAGTGCTTATTTCGGCAAATAGCCCGCCGAAGGACCAAAACGCATATTGCACATAGTGTGCACTTTAAAAACTAAAATCAATTTTTAACAGTCTATTTCGCAATGGTACCAGGATTTTACTTTACTTTCGGTGTATGAGAATAATAATTACATGCCTTTTATTTCTGCTGATTCCAACTGTAAACAATGCAGTCGTTGGCGAATTTGGTGCAGGTAAAGCCATCTTTAATGATGTTTACTCCACTGTAAAATTGGCCGATACCGGGCTTGGAAGAAATATTTTTGACCTTGCAATCAAAGGTTTAAAAAAGCTCGACTCGAACGGAAAATTAAACAATCCAAATATTGTAACCATTGCCGACTATTCACAATCGAGCAACAAGAAAAGGTTATATGTAATTGATCTGAAAAACAGAAAACTATTGTTCAACACCTATGTTGCACATGGCCGAAATACAGGTGATGAGTTTGCCAAATCTTTCTCGAATGTTGAGGGTTC
>JAAFHB010000060.1:25794-29921 GCA_010906965.1 Mariniphaga sp.
TGCTGATCAACGGCGTTGAAAAAGGCTTTAATGACAATGCACTCAAACGTGCCATTATTATTCATGGTGCAGATTATGCCTCTGAAAAATATATTAAGAAAAACGGAAGACTTGGCAGAAGCTGGGGTTGCCCCGCACTTCCGACTGTTTTGAATAAGCTGATTATTGAAAGCATTAAAGGAGGCACCTGTTTGTTTGTCTATAATCCCGACAAAAAATACATTTGCAGCTCCTCCTTACTAAATTAAGTTGTATACATCTTTTAGAAATGTCACTTTCGTTCCATTGACTGTTACCGGCATATATATAATAAAGACAGGTATTTTATGTGTAAGCGCAAGAGTTTTTGATTTGGTGTTTTTCTTACCGCTCTTCAATTCTTTGATATCAATTTTATCGGGTAGTAATTCTTTTGCAAGTTCAAGCGGCTTTTCAAGTTGAATACACCCATGACTTAAAAACCGTATATCTTTTTTGAATACACCCTGCCAGCCATTTGAATGTAAAAATATGCTGAAAGGATTTTCTAAATTAAATTTCAAAACACCCAACGCATTCCGGGGGCCCGTTGCCTGACGAAAAAAGTACGGGAAGTTCTTTTCTGTATAGTTTTCCCATTTCAAATTTGAATCATCCAATTCTTTACCCCGCGCATTTACCACACTGTAATTATGCTGTTCGAGGTAATTTTCATTCTTTTGCACTTTGGGTAAAATTTCCTTAACTGCAATAGAATGGGGCACATTCCAGTGAGGGAAAGTGACAATATTGGTGATGTAGGAAGCAATGAGCGGTGTTTTATTCTTTTGCTTTCCAACGACCGTACGCATTTTCAATTTGAGAAAATCGTTCCGGTAATAACTCGCCTCGGTTGCCGGAATATTTGCGACAATGTATTCAGATGTATGATTCGCAGTGAAATACCTGCGGTAATTCATTGCAAGAATAACACTTTTATATTTCAAGGTATCCTTTGCTGTGATAGAATCGTTCAAATATTTTTTCAAAACAATATAGTCGCGATCCTTACAATCGAGCCTTGAAACCATTTGGGAAACCGATTCCCCAGGTTTTGAATTAAGCAACTGATGAATATACATCGAATCGCGCGATACATTCACCTCATCATAATCGAACTTGATATTCCCTTCCTGAAGGTTTTTGAGAAAATTTAAAACCATCCCTGTTATCTGCTGATCGCGTTGTTCTTTGTTTATATTGTCTAATGTATTATTGCTGAGCAACGCCACATGAATCTGATTAGATTGATATTGATCAGAAACAATTCCAAAACTTTCGGATGTTTCAATCATTGTAAGCCATTCAGTGGCTTTACTTCTATTTTTATCAGACGAAAACCAAAAAAGAGGTGCCTGATTGACCGAATAAAACTGTTGAACGATTGTATCTTTCTTTGTGGTATCTTGCTGTGCCTGACAATTAATTACGAAGAAACCAGCCAGGCAAAAGGAAAGGAAAATACGCTTTAAAAGAACAGATCCGTTTTGTTTGTATTTATACATAGGATGATGAAATAATTTTTGCTTATCTAAGATTGTTTTTGATTCAATTAATAATGCAAAGGTGGTTCCTTTGAAGAAGAATGAAGTTACATAACTATTGAAATAAGTTACATTATTCACACATCCTGTATTTAAATATTGAACGCCAGTTTGATTCCCTCGATCAGCATATTTGCGCCCAGAACTCCAATAATGATACCCATAATTTTGCCAATGATTACAAAATTGTTCTCACCTACAAGCCTGACAATGTAATTACTATATATGAAAGCCAGGTAGGTGCAAAATATAATCAGGGCGAATATCAAAATGGTGATGAATACCTGAAGAAAGTCGGCATTCACAACAAAGTTCATCCCTGTAACAATTGTTCCCGGACCTGCCATAATGGGAATGGCCAATGGGGATATGGCAACACTATCATCAAATTTAGGTTTGTCTTTCAGCGGCTGGTTGGTTCTCTTTGACTGGAGCATATCGAATCCGATATAAAAGATCAGGACGCCTCCAAATACTTTGAATGATGGAATCGTTAATCCGAAAATCTCGAATATATATTTACCCATTAAAATGAAGGCTACAACAATGAATAAGGCGACGATATTAGCGGTTTTAGCGATTACCTTTTTTTCCTTTTCATCGGTTCCTTCTGTGAGCTTAACGAAAATAGGAATGTTAACAAGCGGGTTCATAATGGCAAAAAATGCCATAAAAACAGTTAAGGAATAGCTCCAATAATTCTCCATTAAATGCATTTAATTCGTTTCAAATGATGGTGCCAACGGCATATTTATTTATTTTACAACGACACCGCAAGATACGATTTGTAACAACAAGAGAAAAACACTTTTAACCGGCTAAAAAGGGTATCCGATGGCCACATTCAAAATCAGGTTATCGCCTCGCCAGGCTGAACTTCCGAAGTTTATCTCATTGGTTACCCACCTGAAATTAGCTTCGGTTTTTGGAATCATTCGTAATGGCATTGCAAGATCGAACCTCAAAATAAAGAAGGAAACATCAACTCTTAATCCTACACCTGTTCCGACCGCCACCTCGTTCATAAATTTTGAAAATACAAAAGGGCTTCCAATATTTTCAGGATTTGATTTAAGTAACCATACATTTCCGGCATCCACAAACAAGGCACCTTTTAGATAACGCATGATACCGAAACGGTATTCTGCGTTCATTTCCAGTTTCAAATCACCTCCCAATTGCAAAAATCCATTCTTTTTTGTATCCTGGTAATAGGTACCCGGACCAAGAGAATTAATATGAAAAGCACGAATACTGTTTGGTCCGCCACTGAAAAATTGTTTGGAATAGGGCAGAACATCAGCGTTACCATACGGTTTGCCAACTCCGGCAAAAAACCGCATTACCATCATGTTTTTATCTCTGAAATTATAATAGCCACGGGCATCAACACTTATTTTGGCGAATTGCGAATAAACCGAACCTGCTATCGTACCGGGATTTTCGGATGATACTTTTTTTCCGGAAATAACTCTTGCTAACGAAAAAAGGTTCCCGGCGAGCTCCGATTTCAAAAGAAAATAGGATTGCACCTTTTTCCCTGGTATCATTTGATTGTTAAAGGAGAACGAATAAGTTCCTCCAGCTATAAATTTCTCCTCATAACTTTTTTTCAGAAAAGGATTGGGGTTCACCAGATCGTTAAATGCAGCTGATTTGTTTCCAACGGTGGTATAACTAATATCTATTGGGTTGAATTCGTGTTCTTTGCGGATGTTCTCTTTCCATTTATAGCCAAAAACGAATTGGAATGTTCGCATGTCGAAATAACTGACCCGCTTCAGATAGTTGTACGAAAGTGAAAAATGCGTCTTGGGTATATAGATACTGGTTGATTGCTTTAGTTTAAATGGAATTAGAAAACGCGGGAAAGTCAACTCCAATTGCGGATTCCAGGAATACGAAAACAAATTCTGATTATTACCGCTCAGTTGTGCCTCGAATGATCCCGCAAGATTCAGACTCAGCAGTTCTGATCCCTTAAAGGTATTTCTGTTCAGAAGACTTAAATTCATACGTGGTCCGGTGAAATTATTCGATTTTGAAACCAGGTCAAGTCCAGCCCTGAAGGTGTGTTTCGGCAATGGAGTCATTAAAATATTTACATCTAATAATCCTGTTGCTTTTGCATCCTTTTCCAAAAAATTCACCTGGACCAATTTAAAATTACCCATCGACATCAAACGGTTCAACGTGATAATATGATTCTGTCGTGAAAAGACATCCGGCTTTCGCAAAAAAATCGATTCTAAAATCACTTCCGGCTTGATCTTCATTTGCGTTTCTTTCCCGACAAACACAATGTTCTCAAACCTTACTGTGTCTTTAGAGGCACCTCTGCGTCGCTCATTTAACGAATAGTTCTGATTGATATACACATTGTTAATGTGGTAAACTGTTATTGCATTTTGCGGAACCGTGTCTTTTAACGTTAATTTGAATGACACACAATGATTTACGTTTGAAGTGTCAGCTTTGAAAAGCAAATAATCGGGGTTGAAGTAGAAATATCCATGATTCTTTAATACATCATCGATCCGCATCCTTTCGGCTCTTAATTTTTCA
>JAAFHB010000425.1:0-3137 GCA_010906965.1 Mariniphaga sp.
ACACTTTTATCAAGCGCCAATTGCCAGGTTTGAGTCGTTTGCTCCCTTAATTTTTCATCCTGAATCCATTCCAGTTCAGGCCAAAGTTTTTTTGCTTGCTCCATATTAAATATTGCATCATCTTGGTTAAAAACAATGAAAGATCATTGAATGTCAATTTTTCATTGTTCACTGTTCACTGTTCACTGTTCACTGTTCACTGTTCATTGTTCACTGATCATTGTTCACTGTTCATTGTTCATTGTTCACTGTTCATTGTTCACTGTTCACTGATCATTGTTCATTGAATGGATAATCGCATCAGCCATCTGTCTGGTTGAGGCAGCGCCTTGATTAATTACATCCTGTGTACCACGCATTTTTTTCATATCATAAGTTTGCACTTTGCCTTCCTCAATCACCTCAGCAATTGCTTTTTGTATTTTTCCTGAAATTGCTTTTTCGCCCAGGTGATCGAGCATCATACAAGCCGACATGATCATCGCGATCGGGTTAACGATTGAAGTTTCATAATCGGCATATTTAGGGGCTGAGCCATGAGTTGGCTCGAAAACAGCCACACCATTTTCACCAAACTGGGCACTGCATGCAAAGCCGAGGCCACCGATCAAACCGGCAAACCCGTCCGATATGATATCGCCAAACATATTGCCGGCGACAATTACAGCGTAATCTTCCGGATTTTTAGTCAGCCACATCATTTGTGCATCGATGTTCGTGTCCCAAACTTCAATTCCGGGATATTCCTTTTTGCTCATTTCCAGGGCAATTTTCAGCATCATTCCGGATGTTTCGCGGATCACGTTTGGCTTTTCGCAAACCGTAATGCCTTTACAACCTTTTTCTTTGGCATACTCGAAAGCCGCTTTTACAATCCGGGTTGTATATTTTGCTGTGAATATTCGTGTTGATACTGCCAATTCTTCTTTTGGGCACCACCCAAAATTGTCTCTGAATTTCGGATGGGTCATCAAAGCGTCATAAACCTGAGCCGGAGGGTTGGTCCACTCAACACCACCATACAAACCTTCCGTATTTTGGCGGAAAATCATGGTGTCAACCAAAGGCTCTTCAATGGTGTTGTTCGGACCGCGGCGGATAAAATTTAATGGATTGCCTTTGAATGTTTTGCAGGGCCTCAAACAAATATCCAGTTTGAAATGCTGGCGCATGGCCACGATGGGACTGTAATAAACATATCCTTTATCTCTCAGCTCTGGTGCCAGTTCAGCCAGGGTTTTGTCTTTGGGTTTCGAAGTGATAGCACCAAAAAGGCCGATTTTATGCTCTTCCAATAAATTGACAGTACGGTCGGGAAGTGGGTTTCCTTCTTTGCGCCAGAACTCCCAGCCGATATCACCTTGCACATAGTTTGCATCAAATCCGGCAGCATCCAATACGCGGATTGCTTCATCAAGCACTACTTTGCCAATTCCGTCTCCCGGCATGGCGACAATTGTTCTTTTGGTCATAGTTATATGTTTTAAATTGACTAATCAATCAATACTTCTCTAACCACATCAATTACGGTTCCGTCGACCCATTTAATGGCTGCCACTATTTTTTCGCCAAGTCTTGGTTTTTCGGGTTTACCGCAAATGCGTTCGGCTTCATCTTTTAAATCCTGAATGGTTTTTATGGGCAGGCCTGATCCCTTCACTTTTTCGATTAAATCTTTGCGTAATGGATTAATGGCAATTCCCCGTTCGGTGACGATCACATCAATTAGTTCACCAGGACCGCACAAGGTGGTCACTTCATCCATAATCACTGGAAAACGATCGCGAAACAATGGGATAGGTAAGATTACCGTTTTGGAAAACAGGCAGTTCTGCCATCCACCAATTCCGTGAAGCAAGTAGCCATCGGAATGCGTAACTACGTTGGCGTTAAAATTCACATCCACTTCAGTAGCACCCAAAATGACTACGTCAACCATTCCGGCGAAATTTCCTTTACCGTGATAGTTATAACTGGTAAAAGGACTTGATGAAACATGATGCGGATTATCGCGCAATGAACGTACTCCATCGAGGTCAAAAGTTTGTCCATCGAGGATGTATTCGATCAGACCTTCCTCCAACATTTCGACCAGGTATTTATTGCTGCCACCTCTTGCAAAGCGTGCTTTGATTCCCTTGCGCCGCATGATTTCTGCAAAATAAATCCCGATTGATAAAGCAGTTCCTCCGGCTCCGGCCTGAAACGAAAATCCTTCACGGATAATGCCGGTCAGTTCGCAGAATTTGGCAGTCAGCTCAGCAATCAGCAAGCGATCAGGGCTTTTGGTAATCGCGGTAGTGCCTGATACAATTTTTTCAGGAATACCTACTTTATCGACCACTACTGTATAGTCGACATGGTTGCCTTGTATTTGCCACGGGATACATGGAAATGGAACCATATTGTCGGTCACCACAATCACTTTTGCGGCATATTCCGAATCGGCAAGGGCGAACCCAAGACCACCGCTCACAGAATGACCATTGACGCCGTTTGCATTTCCAAACGAATCAGCGGTTGCAGCACCAATTACCGCAATATCAATTTTCACTTCTCCGTCCTGAATAGCCTGATAACGACCTCCGTGAGAGCGAAGTACCGCCATTTTCCCCATTTTCCCCTCGGAACAATATCTTCCCAGCGGTCCGTTCATGCTTCCCTCGATGTGGCTGATGGTACCATCCTCCAGATATTTAAGTAAATGAGTATGGCAGGGAAAAGCTGCTGATGGAAACCAACGGATATTTTTTACACCCAGTTCTTTTACGATATCAAAAACCATATTGGCTAGCAGGTCACCATCTCTGAAATGATGGTGAGTAGAAATAGTCAACCCATCCTTCAGCCCTGCCAGTTGCAAAGCTTTTTTCAATGAAGCAACTTGCTTGTTGCCGTCCAGCGGAAAATTTGCCGAAGAGGCTGTTTTTGGTGCATATCGGTTTCCTTCAGGAATATATTTCCCCACTCCCTGAAAAGGGATGGCGGGGTTGCCGTTTATTTCGGTAGGAACCATTCGTCCCACCGCATTTTTTATCAGTTTAGTTTCCATTGTTTTCCCTCCAGTTTTCGTTAATCAACCCGGCTTCAATTGCCAGTTTAATGGTCGATTGTGCCCGTTTGACCACAGGGGCATC
>JAAFHB010000425.1:3226-5182 GCA_010906965.1 Mariniphaga sp.
TGGATTGAAATACTCATGAATAACCGGAACTTGCCGGGGATGGATGCAGCCCATTCCGGCAAAACCAAGTGCCTTCGATTTTTTTACGTTTTCGGCCAGAGCATTCATATCATCAATCTCTGAAAATACGGAATCAATAGGTTGGATGCCAGCGGCTCGGGCAGCGTTGACGACTGCACTCCGTGCATAAAACGACTCCCAGGCTTCGTTGGTGCGCTGTGCACCGATGTCTGCCGTGTAGTCTTCCAATCCAATGGCGAGTGCCACCACATTGGGTGATGCTGAAGCTATTTCGTAGGCATGAATCACTCCCAGCGCACTTTCAATAATCGGCATCAGGTGAATATCGGTATTTTCTTTCCCGAGTATTTCGGAAATTCGCCGGTCAACAGCTTTAACCTGATTTGCATGTTCGCACTTCGGAATAATAATCAGGTTAACCGAATGCGGAACGATAAACGATAAATCATCGAGACCGGCCGGAAGCTGGTTAATGCGCACCATTCGCTCGCTTCCATAGAAATCGACCGAACGTAAGGCGTTGCGAACCAAAAAACATGCTTCGTATTTTTTATCGGGAGCCACTGAATCTTCCAGATCGAGGATGATGCCGTCGCAACCATAAATTCCGGCATTCAGCATCAGCTTGGGATTATTTCCGGGCAAATACAAACGCGAACGGCGTTTGATTTCCTTTCCGGTTATAAAGACCTTGCCTTCAACCGGCAGCAGAAATTCTTTATCCATTTTGATCATTTGTCTGATCGCAGCTTCGAGTCGTGCCGCAATTACGAAAGGCAATGCACCTTTGTCGTCGATAAATACATGGGCATTTTTCAGTTCAAAAAAATCAAGTACACGCAGACACAATTCATGGATCGACTTTCCGTATAAACTATTCACTTTACTTTCAATGAGAATAGAATTTCCAATCGCTTCGTGAAGTGAGACTTCCACAAAACAATCGGAACGAATCGCATCTCCGCGGTTTCCAGATGATGTTATCATAATAGGATGTTAAAGGTCGAATACTGGTTTAGTTTTAATTACACAATAATCTTTACTGAGGAAATTAAAACTTAAAAAACAAGAAGGTGTTTGGAAGATAAACCCGGGGTATGGATATGAGAATAAACTACCCCACAAACGTTAGTTGCAGGAAGAAAGGTCGTCGAGGCATTCGGCTAAACCTCTGTAGAAAAATACAGGACATTGATAAGACTGAATCATATGTACAAAACTAATGAAAGATAACCTAACTTCTCAAAAATAAGGAGGTGTTATTCAACATGTTTAGTCTTTCTATCAGGCAATGAATAATGTTAAGAAATTAATGCGCGTTTACCAAACAATAGAATAAAATGTAAAAACAACCCAAACGTCGATAAAAACAGCCCAAACGTCTATTGCATTTTTGAAGATATTGAAACGGATATAGTTTTGGTTCAAAATAGCAATAGAACCATGAAAACAAATTTATTGATGTTCTTCCTTCTGATGGTCTTCTCCGTGATTGACGGACAGGCGTAGAACAAAACCTGGAAGTGCAGAAACGCCTCCTGGCCATTACCCATATTCAGAGTATTTCTACTTCGGCAGCGAGTGAAAGCCAGAATGAAGCGGCCATTGAACAAATCACCGCATCGCTTCGGATCAGCCACAAACTCAAAGCGACAGATGAAAATGATTTTCAGGTCAGGTCGCAATCCGAAATGGTGCAAATGTTTAGTTCCATCAGCAATATTATGACCATATTGCTGGGAGCCATTTCAGGAATATCATTGCTTGTAGGCGGCATCGGCATTATGAATATCATGTATGTTTCGGTAACCGAACGCACACGCGAAATTGGTCTTCGTCTTTCGGTTGGCGGACGTGGAAACGACATTCTTCTCCAATTTCTGATCGAATCAATTTTGCTAAGCGTTTTTGGAGGAGTTATCGGAATTACGCTGG
>JAAFHB010000426.1 GCA_010906965.1 Mariniphaga sp.
GCTTTGGGGAATTGGAGGTCTGACATACGGACTGGCTATACGCTACCTTGGTATGTCGCTTGGTAACTCAGTACTGCTTGGTATTACTTCTGTAGTTGGTTCGCTTGGATTGCCAATTTTGCGGAATATACCCGGGATTGCTGAAATAATTCCTGACGGGCTATCGTTCACCGATTTGATAAGTACTACAGGCGGACGAATCGTCCTACTTGGTATACTAATTTTGTTGGTTGGAATTATTCTCAGTGGTACCGCCGGAATTCGGAAGGATCATGACCTGGGCAAAAATAAAGAGGGAGTTAATAGTGAATTCAAGCTGTCAAAAGGATTGCTGATTGCTATCGTTTCAGGTATTTTAAGCGCATTTTTCAGTTTTGGGATCGATGCGGGGAAAGAAATGTCATCCATTGCCAGATCAATGGCTGTGGAACAGCACTATCCTTTTATAACCGAAACCGGAGCAGGCTTCAAATACCTGTTCGAAAACAATATTATCTTTTTTGTCATTCTCTGGGGAGGCCTCACCACGAATCTGATCTGGACAAGCGCCCTGATTTTCAAAAACAAAACAGGTGGTGACTTCATTGACAAGAAAACGCCACTTTTGAACAACTACCTTTTCTGTGCCTTGGCCGGAACAACCTGGTTTTTGCAATTCTTTTTCTACGGTATGGGTGAAACTAAAATCGGAAATGGTGCCAGTTCCTGGACACTTCATATGGCCACCATTATTCTGACAGCCAACCTTTGGGGGTTCTATCGTAAAGAATGGAAAGGTGTTTCAAAGAACACCTACAACATGATTATTTTTGGTGTCGGTGCTATTCTTTTATCGGTTATTATTATTGGTATCGCTAAATGGTTATATCCTGAATTAAATGCTCTCGGATAATGGAACGACTAGCTTTTAAAATGTACCTGAATGAAGGGCAGAAAGAAGAATATAAAAAAAGGCACAATGAGCTTTGGCCGGAGTTACGCCAATTACTCAAAGGCGCTGGTGTTAGTGAATATTCTATTTTTCTCGATGAAGAAACCAATATACTGTTTGCTTTTCAAAAAGTAAGCGGTGATGGTGGATCACAGGATTTGGGACAAACCGAAATTGTCCGGAAATGGTGGACCTATATGGCTGACATTATGGAAACAAATGATGATAATTCTCCAAAAATGGTTCCACTTGATGAGGTATTTTATATGGAATAGCTTTGTAATTTGTTAATTGAAAAGACGTTTTAATAGGCATTGAATTCATTGCTGAAATTCAAAAATATGAAGTAGACATATTGATTAACAAGTAGTTTTTTTAAGATTAGTAATTGTTTCTGATCCGGTTCTCTTAGCAGAGGACCGGATTTTTAATGTTAATAAATCGTTAAGAAAAGTTAATAATTAATGTTTTTTCTTGTTTTAATTATTACTAATATTGAGCAAACTATACGCAATAAACTTTTTAAGGCTTCCTGATATTTAATCATATTGTGTTTTTTCTGAAACATAACTGTAATTGAAATCCTTCTATTTTGCCAAACGAAATTCTTCGGGATAAGTATTAGTTCCTTTTCAAATTTGTATAACTAAAATTAATGTTTTATGAAACAAAAAAAGCTGATTTTTCTACCTAAAGGGAAATGGACCAGGATGTTATTTTCCCTGGTACTTCTTATGGTATTGATGACAGGGATTGCTTTTGCTCAACAAAAGTCAATAAGCGGAAAAATATCCGACCAAACGGGGGCATTGATTCCCGGGGCTTCAGTTATAATAAAAGGGACAACAACCGGAACCGTAACAGATAATAACGGGAAATTTGCCCTAACCAATGTTTCTGAAAAAAGCACATTGGTATTTTCTTTCGTGGGAATGAAACCCCAGGAAATTATTGTGGGTAATAAAACTGATTTCGCCATCGTTTTAATTGAAGAAAGCATTGGCATTGACGAGGTTGTTGTTGTTGGATATGGTGTTCAGAAAAAATTAAACCTGACGGCTGCCGTCGACCAGATTTCGAATGAAGCGCTGGAAAACAGGTCATTGCCAAATCTTACCCAAGGATTACAGGGTGTGATGCCTAACTTAAACATCAAATTGATGGATGGGAGACCAAATCAGGCACCAAGTTACAATATCAGGGGAACAACTTCAATCGGTCAAGGTGGTAGTGCTTTAATTCTTATCGATGGTGTTGAAGGAGACCCAAGCTTGATTAATCCGAATGACGTAGAGAGTGTTTCGGTTCTTAAAGATGCCGCTTCATCTTCGATTTACGGAGCAAGAGGTGTTTTTGGTGTCGTATTAATTACAACCAAAAGGGCCACAAAGGGACGAACCAACGTTACTTATTCAACCAGTTATTCCATTAAAAGCCCGATTGAATTGCCTGAATTCGTGACCGATGGCTATACTTATGCAAAAATGTTTTCTGAAGCATTTTTAAACGGGGATGGTTCTTTTCCTCAAAACGTAAATAAAACTTTGAAATTTTCGCAGGCTTATCTCGATGAGTTTAAACGGAGATCAGAGTCGGGAGCACCTTACAAGACGGTTGAGATCGACCCTGTTACCGGAGAGTATGTTTACTATGGCAGTACCGACTGGTATGGTGAGTTGTATAAGAAAAATACAACTGCACAGGAGCATAACATTTCTGTGTCAGGAAGCAGTGAAAAAGCATCTTACCTTATTTCGGGCCGGGCTTTATCTCAGGATGGTCTTTTCCGTTATAATTCAGATGATTATTCTACAAAAAACTTCCGTGCAAAAGGTTCTATCCAGGTATATCCATGGTTGGAAGTCGAAAATAATGCGGACTATTCCGAAATGAGTTATCACACCCCAATTAATGTAGGTGAAGGAAGCGGCATATGGCGAAATATTGGCGACGAAGGACACCCAAGCGGTGTGCTGTTTAATCCTGACGGCACGCTGTCAATGGTCGCTGCATATACAGTTGGCGATTACTGGTATGGTAAAAATGGCATCGATACCAAAAGACGAGTGTTTAAAAATACAAGTGGATTTACAGCTAAATTTTTAAATAATAATTCAATGTCGTTTAGTTAACAAAGATATCTAAAAGTCCTTATTTTATTGGATTTTTAGCAATAATAGTTCTTTGAAATTTTGTAGTTAGT
>JAAFHB010000427.1 GCA_010906965.1 Mariniphaga sp.
CACGGTCACGCCTATGGATGCATCATCTGGGAATCAGCGGGTTATTGGGAAAAGAATTTTATTGGAAAACATTAATGACCTGGTCACGCGATTTCGACAGGTTTACATTTACCAATCTTAATTCAAACGATGAGTTCTCCTTTCTGGCCGAAGGGAGTTATAACGGAGTAAAACTCCCGTTTATCGTAAAGGCAGGTCTGGCAGGCGATTATGGCGACCGTTTTGAGCAACGCATTGGTGCTTACCTTGGAATAGAATTTAATTTTTAAAGAACTCCTACTGAACTGTCATTTCGAGCAATCATAATTTAGACATGTCATTGCGAGCGCAGCGACGTGTCCCGAGAGTGGAGCGATTCGGGATTCGGGACATGTCCCGAGAGGTACGATTCGGGATTCGGGACGTGTCCCGAGAAGAATGATTCGGGACGCAATCTCAAAATATGAAAGCAGAACAAAAGGGTCTCCTGGAATGGTACTCAAAATTGGAGATTGCTTGCCTTTGAAACTTAAAATCATGCAGATTAATTATCAATGCATTAAACAAATAATTAACCAAATTCAGGTTAAGTTTAAAATAGAAACCATAGCCATGACTATTAAGACTACTTTTGTCCTCCAGAAAATCAGATTAAATATCACCCCGATTCGGCAATAATTGGGAGTGAAGGGGCGAAGCTGTGAATGAAATAAAAATGTCTGAACTTTGATTTAGCTGATTAATCTGATTCACCTGATTTATAAATACCGCTTAATTCATTTCAATTGGCTCCGCTGATCTTCGACTGGAGTTTTAATGCAAAGCATGATAAACCGATAAATATCGCTATATTTGATTCTACTAAATCAAAGCAGACAGGCATGGAAGCAATTTATAAACTAAACGCAAATGAGATTAATCCGGATCTGATGAATACCATTAAAAAATTATTCAGCGGCAAAGAAATCACCATTACCATTTCCACGGTTCCTGATGAAACAACATACCGCTCCATGAATCCATCGAACAAAAAACATTTAATGGAAAGCATTGCAGAGGAACCCTCAATTCGTTTTACTCCTGGTGAATTTAATGAAACGGTTAGTAAAGACGAAGTTTTAAAAACAAAATTAACAGGCAGAGCTCAAAATTCAGAAAATGATATTCGTGTTGGTAAGGTATTTACCAGATCAGAAATTGAGTTGAGAACCAATAATATCAAGTAGTGAAGCTCGTTTATACTGAACAGGCACTTCAGAGCCTTGAAGAAGCATTAGCGTTTGTTGCACCTAAAGTGTCTTATGAAAAATTGATGCAAATCCGCGGTCTGATTTTAGATAAGGCTGATCACCTGATATCACAGCCGTTAAAAGGTCAGAAGGAACCTCTTTTGGAACATTTAGGATTAAAACATCGGCGTTTAGTTGAAGGTCATTACAAGATAATTTACAGAATTATAGGCGAATATATTTATATTACAGATATTTTCGATTCCAGGCAAGATTCTGATAAAATGAAGGCATAGTGCTTCATCTCGTCCCTTGTTTGAGATCTCATCATTCATTAATTCTTTTCAGGAGTTGACATTGCGAGCAAAGCTAAATACAGATCTGTCATTGCGAGCAAAGCCACATGTCCCAAGAGTGAAACAATTAAAAATGTCTGAACTTTGATTTAGCTGATTAATCTGATTCACCAGATTTATACATACCGACTAATTCGTAATTCCTAATTCATACTTTCCGTAATTCCTAATTCATAATTCATAATTCGTGCCCCGTCGTACCCTCTATTTCGTAGGAAAATGCCTCTCGCTCGACGACCACCCATCGTTTCGTGAGACGATCATTGCGCAGTTTTCCGACTAAGATTACAACTGGCAAAATTTCATCTTTACCTGTAGCAACCACCTTGTTCTTCCTGTTATCTACCTGAAATTTAAGGCGCACGACCTATTGGGTTACCTGCCCGAAGTACTTGTACAGCACCTCGAAGAGATCTATTCGCTGAACCGCGACCGGAACCTGCAGATCATCGAACAGATAAAGGCAATCACCGCAACACTCAACCAGGCCGGCATCTCCCCGCTCTTTATGAAAGGAACCGGCAACCTGGTCGATGGCGTGTACAGCGATGTAGGTGAGCGGATCATCGGAGATATTGACTTTCTGGTACCTGAAAAAGACTTTCTTACCGCTGCTGAACTCTTTGAAAAGGAAGGCTATGAAATCTGTTTTCCCGCTTATCTGCCTTATGATCAGATGAAGCACTACCCCCGGTTATGGAAAGAAGATGTAATTGCTGAGATTGAGATACACAGGTTGCCGGTTACTTTAAAATATACAACTCACTTTAGTGCGGACTTTGTCTTGAATTCAAAAAAATCAGTGGCTGGTTTTCCGGGATGTTATGTGCTTGCCGACGACCATAAAGTGATACTTAATTTTATCCACAGCCAATTGAGCAACAGCGGCCATGCATTGGGTACCGTTTCACTGCGTGATGTTTACGACAATTACTGCTTATCAAAGCTGGTTGATCCGCAATGGATTGCGGAGATTTCCCCATTCGAGCGAAAGTACAATGCATATAGTACAATCGCCCGGAAATTGCTTGGAATACCAATCTTAGACAAGCTGAGCCTGACTTCCAAAGTTTTTTGTTGGAAACACGATCAGAACCTGATCTCGCCCTTTTTTCGTATTGTTAACCGGATACCTTGGGCTATTGGAGTATTTATATTCATCGTAATCCCGATGAAGCTTAAAGAATTCATTAATTACAAAGAGGCCCGACAAATCATAATCCATAAATTTGGAAGCAAAGATTGGTATACGCACAAGTTAAAGATCTATAAAAAAAAGATTACCGGGTAGTTGATCCATAAAATGGAATTATTTATGAATCACAGTCATAATTCAGAACTGTCATTGCGAGTGCAGCGACATGTCCCGAGAAGAATGATTCGGGACGCAATCTCACGTTGGGAAAGCAGAACAAAGGGAGACAAAGGGAGGGAGTGAGGAGGAGAAATGGAGAGATTCGCCTTAAATTCGTCTTCAATTCGTATTTACTGGAATTCATTCTTTTTTAATACATTTGGAACAGATAAATTCAGTCAGTATGGAAACAATAATCAGAATTAAAAAAAATAA
>JAAFHB010000428.1 GCA_010906965.1 Mariniphaga sp.
TGCAGTAGTTGTTCCTTCCCGATGTAGGAAATTGTCGCTAAAGCTGCCACACTTCCCAGGGGATTTTTTTCGTGAGTATAATGTCCTAAAGATACCTCCGTGGCAATATTGTAACTATCTCTGGTAACCATAGCTGCAAATGGAATTATACCGCCGCCAAGACCTTTACCGAGACAAAGTATATCGGGCTCGATCCCAAAGTTTTCAAAAGCAAACATTTTTCCGGTTCGTCCAAGCGCAATCGGTATTTCATCGAGTATAAGCAGTACCTGATGTTTCGTGCAAATTTCCCGGACTCTCTGCCAATATGCTTTGGAGGGTATTTGAACGTCTGTATTCCGGATAGTTTCAGCCAGAAATGCCCCGATATTTCCCTCCTTTTCGATAGCGTATTCAAGATAGTCGGCGTATTTAAGCTGATCCTTGTCGGTCGATCCAAAAACTCCCCGATAGGTTGTGGCAGGCGGAATAAGGGTTACACCAGGCATCATTGGTCCCATTTCATGCTTAAATGCGGTTTCCCCTCCAACTGCAATCGCATCAAGAGAGGCTCCGTGAAAAGAATCCCAAAGCGAAATTACCTTATGTTTTCCTGTTACCAGACGGGCCAGTTTTAAGGCTATTCCAATTACGGAAGTGCCCCCGGGAGCAAAAAGACTCCGGTTAAGATTTCCTGGAAGGAGGTCAGCCAGTTTTTTAGCCAATTCAACCGCAGGAACATTGGTGTACCTGCGCGGAGAAAACGACAAACTATTCATTTGTTCCATGATCTTTTGGATCACATATTCGTTCCCATATCCTAATTGATGAACATTATTACCATGAAAATCAAGCAGGTTTTTCCCGGAAAGGGTCTTCATCCCACTTCCTTTGCATTGGTCCAACACGTCAAGACAAGGGGTTGACATCGATTGGTGCAGAAAATACCTGGCGTCCTCTTTCAATACCTGAAGTGTTTTGGGATCGGTGATTTGTGAATCCCAAATCCTCCTTTCTTCCATGAAGTTGACATCACCTTCTGTATTTAAGCCGGTTGATTTCATCCGTAAATAATTAGTTTTTTAACTGTCGAATGGAACTCGCATCAGAAATTTTCATCCTTGTTTGTGTTTAACGAACATGCTCGTTTCATAGTCAGAAAATCAAAATAGATTGATAATAAGATTTGATTTGGAACCAGTATACAGGTTTTTAACGCTCACACCATTATAGTCGATTGGATCGAGTGGCAAAATAATTGAAGCTTCTGAAGGTATCATCAATTTTTTCCCTGTTAAGGTCTCCAAGTGAAATGGAACTGTGGAGCTGTTGAATACCTCATACATTTCCCGATTCTTGCGATCCTTGATGCCTGTACTTTTGATCGTGACCGATGATTTAAAAAATGCTTTCAAAAATTCTTCTTTACCTGCCAATTGGTTGTCGAAATATGCTAAAGTACGATTGGCAAATAAGGCTTCCTTTAAAGAGGTCAGGCTGCGGTCACTTGCAAAAACCAGCGTCATCGGACGATGCCCCTTCTCTAAATCAAAGAATTGAGATACAATACCGTGAATATCCGAATTACCAATAACCGTCAGTTTGCGGTTGATACACCAATCCAAAACAGTGGGATAATATTCCTGTTCATTGAAAACTTCAATTCCATCGATCAATCCTTTTTCAAATAAATCCTGATGCATCGGCATCCACAGACAGGTATCAGGCTGTTGTGCCTTCCATCCGGGATGATTCCACATAATAAAAGCACCTTGCTTTTTTGCAGCCAACAATGCTTCGGTCGCGTCGGGTACTTCAAGAAGATTTACATCATCCAAAAAAAGGGCATTTAAATGGCCTGGAGGCATATCCCTTGTAACTTCCCCTGAATGAATCAACAAAATATTTTTCTCCTTTGCACGTTCCGTCGCGATTTCGTAAGAAGCATTGTGATCTCCTCCAATAAATTTTTTGCCGGGCTGTTTCTCAATGTGATCCGTAATTGCAATTGCATCAAGACCCTCTTCCCAGGCTTCATCTACGCGAACGGTTGGCCAGACATTGCCATCGGAAAAAACAGTATGCATATGAAAATCGCATTTTAAGGTCTGGTAACCTAAGATATTCGGAACTCTGATCTCTTTTCTGACAGATGCCTTTTGCATATGTGGCAATTGGACATTGTTCAGATCCTGCGAGAAACCACTTGTACCAATCAAGACAGTGCCAATAAGTGAAAATACATGCTTCATTTTAACTTTTTTTAATTTTTCTTGAGGCAAATAAACATCAATGGTGTTACAAACCTGTTAAGCTGTTGTTACTATTCGATGAATTAAGGTTACAATGCTGTTAATTTGTATATTTAGGAAGTGTCAGTGTGCATCGCTATTGTTTTTGATAGCATTGCCATTGATTTACAATACCGGCTTTAGTTCCTCGCACCATGGTCATTGGGTAGCGTAATTTAATACTCCTTTTATAATTTAGGTGTCACAAATTTATTAAAACCTTGAATTGCTGGATGGATCTAACAAAGAATCTGCAATTGTCAAACTTTTCCAGAGAATTTGTGTTATATTTGGTGGTTGGCTTCCATTTTTGACAACTTAATAATACCAGGAAGTAAAATATTGAACTAACACACATAACACTTTTAAAATAAACTAATATAATGAAGATTTTACAACCTGATACGGAAAAAGAGATAAAAGAATGGGCAGATAAATTATCCGCTAGCGATGCACCTAAATATCCAATATATCAAGACGCTAATGCAATGCTGGCTACTCGATATAATATTCCTGACGGATATGCCTTTCATGGACAGCTTGTTCACTATCCTGCATTAATTCTGCAAAATGAACAAGGTAAAGAATTATTTCGTTATATCGGTAAATATAATAGTGACCGTTTTTCTTTCGAAAAACTTACTGCAAAAATGCAGGAACTCAATTAACAAAATAAATAAAACGGCAGCCAATAATGCTATTTACACGCTGGATAGAAATAAAATGTAGACAAAAGTAACGTCAACAAATTAACTTTAATTTGATATCGATTTAACTATTCAAACCCGCATAAAATATAGTCGCGGTATGTTAGTTTTGTAATTTCATACTAAAAATCAAAAGCAAAATGGAAAACATCA
>JAAFHB010000429.1 GCA_010906965.1 Mariniphaga sp.
AACTCCTGCAACAGGCGAAGCGTTGCGTGTAAATTTGAATTTAGCTGTTACCATTTTATTTGCGTCAACTGTTGGTGTTCCAACCCATGAAACATTCAGGTATGGAGTCACTTTGAAGTCGTGAGTTATTGTACCTGACAATTCAATAGTATCCGAGGTTGTTGGGTAAAATGGTCCTTCAACGGGAGTTATTGCATACCTGGCAGCAAAAACTTTGGTGTTGATATAAGTCCCATCTAATTTGAAATTCAGATAAAAAGGAATCGGGTTGCTGCTCCAGCTCACTTCTTCCATTTTGATTCGGGCGCTTGAAGAACCCTGTTCCAATTGCAGACCTGTTCCGCTGGCATCAGCCAGTATTCCTTGAACTGATGCGTCCGGGCTATCGTAGTTGTCTTTGCTACATGAATAAGCGAATAGCACAAGCAATGTATAGAATATAATATTCTTCATAATTTCGATTCAATTAAATTAATATTGTTCGTTTTGCTTCAATAAAGGATTGGCGGTTAACTCAGCGCCAGGAATTGGTTCATAGTAATTTTTGGTTGCTATGGTGAACTTTGATCCTCTTTCATCGTAACGGCAATCGAAAATGTATTTACCTAGCACGTAATCAGTTGCTTCTGGAACAGCGCCTTTGGCAAAAAGGAAGGGGTTACATTTTCGCCATATTCTGCTATTTACTTCCAAATCGGCAGTTCTCCAGCGAAGCATGTCCCAATAGATTTTATTTTCGAAGGCTAACTCTTTACGGCGCTCAATTCGGATGATTTGCAGCCCACGGGTTGGTGCCAATACATAACCACCAACACCTTTATTTTTGGCTATTGATGCGTTTGCCGCGAGTTCTGAAGCGCCGGTCAGCAAATTTGCCCCCGCGCGGGTACGGATAGCATTTATACATGTATAGGCATCTTCCTGAAGATTAGTCCCATCAACATTAGCTACTCCGTTCTGGAAAAGCTCCAGCGCTGCTTCTGCCCGATTCAGAAGTACTTCAGCATAACGAAGTTCGATCCATGATTGTGTCGAAGTATGCAAAGTTGTTGATGAAGGTGCCAGATCAGGTCTCAACCATTTACGACCATGAAAGCCGGTAAGCGTACCAGTTGTGCCACCGTTTGAAGATGTCGGACCCTCAAGACCACAAGGATTGATTGACAATCCATTAGATAATTTATATGCTGTTTGGTTGTTCCAGCCGCTTGATTGCTTCACGTTGGCTGAATAAAACGCAACTGAAGTATAACCTGTTGTCATATCTTCGGCAACAAATTTTTTAATTGGAGTTGATGGATTAATACTTTCGACAATCGTACCACGGCGTAAATCAACCCGGACTCCCTTAAAGGTCATCCCCGGCAAAAGAACGGTTCCGCGAAGGCGAGGTTCACAATTCTCGAACAATTGTTCCACATAGTCATATACAATATAATTTCCAAGATCATTGGTAGTTTTCAACTGACCATTGTTGTTTTTCGGAAGTCCATCAAATAGTTCCACATAATCAAGCGTTGGATTGTAACGGTCGCCATAGGTTGTTGTCATGCGTGGTGGCGAATTAACTGCATCGAAACTATGAACTGCTTCGGGATATGAATAACCTTTTACAAGGATGTTTTCCGGACTTGATTCGTCGAGAAAAAGATTTGCATAGTTTGTAGCAGAAGCAATCTTATCGGTAGCCGACCATGTTTTCGAATAAAGAGAATACTTGCCATCGATTGATTTTGCAGCCTGAAAAGCCAACTTAAAATAGTCGTTGGCTTTTGCTGCAGGAATACCGCAAAGCATCTTGCCATCAACTATATAAGGAATTCCGTAACGGGCAATTGATCCGGCGAATAAAGCCACGCGTGATTTGAAGGCTGCAGCAACATTTTTATTTACACGACCTTTCTGCTCACTTGCTTCAGGCATGTTGGCAATCACATAGTCGATGTCGCTCAAAATAAAGTCATACACTTCCTGTTCAGAACTTCTTGGAATTTGTAATTCTACTAAATTTTCACCTGTAAACGACTGAACCTGCTCAGTAATTGGTACTCCACCATATCGTTTAGTCAAGGCAAAATAGGTAAAAGCACGGACGAATTTTGTTTCAGCGATCCATTTATCTGCTTTAGCCTGAGTAAGTGTTGAAGCATAAGAAGGTAATTGCTCAATCAGGTAATTGCAATTCCTGATCACCTGATAACCATTCTTCCAGTAACCATTTGCCGGATTAGCGAAGCTACCATTATTACGGTTTGCATTTTCACCTGTATTAATCCATGTTGAATTGATGTTATTCCAATTGTTAAAACCATCATTATTAGCGGTATTATATTTGAAATCTTCAATTGGCATGCGGCTATAAAGTGCGGCCATGTATGCCTGCATCCCGGCATCGTTAAATACGTCTTTATCCTGCACCACATTAATAGGTGGAATATCCAATGTATTGCATGCCGCCATTGCTCCCAGAAGAAATAGTGCAGCGATATATCTTAATTTTTTCATTTTTCTATATTTTAAAATAATATCCAATAATTAAAAAGTAATTGTGGCACCGGTGTTTATGGTACGGCTGATAGGATACATATATCCATAGAGATCTGCAGGATGTTCCGGATCAAGTCCTTTGACCCCGGTAATGGTGAAGATGTTATAACCGTTAGCAAAGAAACGGACACCCTTGATACCCATCTTATTTACCCAGGCCTTTGGCAATGTGTAACCTATTTCTGCACTTTTCAAACGCATATATGCTCCGTTTTGTATCGCACGCATCGAATTATCATCGACACTTGTTCCAGTGTTTGCCCAATATCCTGAAATCCACTTATTGTTTGGATTATACGGATCAGCCTTGGGATCAGCCGTGTGCCAGCGATCCATGAATGTTTGCAGTGCATTTCCGTCCCAGGCAAGCGGTGCCGAAAGCTGTTGTCCATAAGCAACATATGACATTCCTCCACCCTGGAATAATAGGTTCAGATCAAAGCCTTTATAATTCAGGGCAATGGTCAAACCAAAATTCATGAGCGGATAATTTCGTTTATCCTGAACTTCGGAAGTTGGATTAGTGGTTGTGGCAATAGGGTACCGGTCCATATCATCAATTACACCGTCGTTGTT
>JAAFHB010000430.1 GCA_010906965.1 Mariniphaga sp.
CAGGTAATAGCGGTTGGACAAATTGTAGTTGGCGCGAGCGAAGTAGCTTAACATCGTCCAGTTTGACTTACTGGTAGAACCGCCAAGTGTTAAGTTGCCCGGATCGGCACCCAATGCGGTAACCTCCTGAATGTGATCGTCCTCAAAACCAGAAGCTCTAATTTCCAGTACATCATTTCGGTTTTCCTGGTGCGAAAATCCGGCCACGGAACTTATCGAGTGCTCGCCAAATTTGTTTTCATAAATTAATGTATACTCTCCAAGGTAGTTCTGGACACCCTGACTTCTGGATATCGCATAAGCGGCGGCTTTGGCTTCCACCGAATAGGGTGGATTCACGCCGCTGCTCAGACTGGTTGGATTGTAGAATTGGTATTTTTCGCGAAAATCGTACATGCCCAGATTGGCCTTCGCGATCAATCCCGGAATAATTTCGTAGGTACCAAAAACGTTATAGGTATTTCGAATGGCATTTCTGGATATTTTCGTTTCAGTAGCCAGTGCGACCGGGTTTTCGATCGTTTGCATGGCATAAGGAGAGTTGGACGCCATCTCGTTTTTTATCAGGTTGCCATTGTCGTCGTAACAGCGGAAGATTGGCGCATAAACCAACGCACCCAAAATCGGACCTTTGTCGAAACGTCCTTCCTGTACCTCCCTGTTTTTATTGATAGTCATGGATAAGTTCGTTCCCAACTTGAATTTTTTGCTCACATCGATATCGATGTTGCTTCGAAGGTTTCCCCGCTGCTGTCCAGTTGAAAGAATAATTCCCTGTTGATCTTGGTAATCGCCACTTACCTGGTAACGAACACTTTTGCCTCCTCCGGAGATGGCGATACTATGACGCTGACTCATCCCTTTGCGGTAAAGCTCATCCTGCCAGTCGGTATTGTACTGAGGGGCTATGACCTTTTGGTTTTTGAAATCATACATGTAAGCAGGAATCATTGCAGCACTGTTGCTGGAACCCAGGCGAATGGCACGCGCAGCATTATCATCGCCAAAATAGGAGTTATCCCAGGGCTTGTTGGCATTGATAAGCAAATTTCTGTAGGCATTATTATGGCCTTCCACATGAAGTTCAGTGAATTCCTGGGCGTTGAGCATATCGACCTTCTTACTCAACTGATTGCTCGTAAGTTGAAAATTGTAAGAGATTTGAGGACTTCCTTCCTTTCCACGTTTGGTTGTTATGAGAACAACTCCTCCGGCGGCACGTGAACCGTATATAGCAGCTGAGGCGGCATCCTTCAGTACTTCAATCGACTCAATATCTTCCGGATTCAGGAAAAGATCATTGTTGGACGGATAACCATCGATGACGTAAAGCGGGTCGGAACTTGCATTGATTGATGCTGTACCTCGTACCCGGATTTTCGTACTCTCGTAAGGCGCACCGCTCACCTGGGAAATTTGAACACCAGCCACTTTCCCGACAAGGCTCTGCCCCAATGAAGGAGTGGTAAGGTTGAGCTCTGCTGCTTTCAGTGACGCAACAGCCCCGGTAAGATCCGATTTGCGGATTACCTGGTAACCTACAACTACGACCTCGTCTAAATTTCGCATGTCTTCAATCAGTTCAATTACGGAGGAAGTCCCTGAACCAACTTTCACTTCCTGGTTGATGTAACCGATAAACGAAATGGTCAAAACTGATTTGCTTCCTTTTACCTGAATAGAATAGTTCCCATCGATATTGCTTACAACTCCGTTTGTTGTTCCTTTTTCCACAACATTCGCACCGGGAATTGGTCTACCCGATACATCCATCACCTTTCCCATTACCGGCAAAGTTGTCTGTGCATAAAGTGGCAGAATCATAAAATTTAGTATAAAACCAAAAACCAATAATCTGATTAGATCAGTTAATTCGCTGTTTTTTAATCTTTTTCCCATTTGTGTAATCACTTTTGTTAAGAATTTTTGTATTATTTAAGTATTGCAAAGAGAATTTAACGCTGTTACATGGCAGTGACGAAACCAATACAATGCCAAAACAATCGGATTTATTTAAATTACGAACTGGGAGGAATTATACAAGATTTTTTTTATTAACTTTTAATGTCGCACCTTCAACTTAAATGTCATATACAATTTGAATTTTTGTCTTCTGCCAAAGTCAATTCCGGATCAATATTAAATTTCAGTAAACAGCAAGCTCCTGAGACCAGCTATTTCTCAATGCAGACAAGGATATATCAGAATTTTCACAGATATAATTAACATCCACAATTCGGCTAATACTTCAAATTGTTCCCGCACTATGATCGAATCTAAAACAACAACCTTGGCCATAAAATTAACACATAGTTAACCAGATGTTATCAACGCAGTTTCAATGTTAATTTATTGTTGCCGACAATTAAAAGCATTGCTGCATATTAACTGACTGCCAAGCGCATATCAATCCAAAACAGCGCGTAGTGAAAATGACCAGATTTTTTCGGGTAAAAGTACCATTGCCGACTCTTTTTAGAGGGTGTAAACTTGCATTGAATTTCAAACCCTCTATTCGATAAACTTAAAGATGCAACAATATAATTCTTCAATGACACGATATTTTTTACAACTGGCAACCATTCTGATTTTTATTCTTTCGTGTCTTTCATTAAATGCAGCCACGATTAAAGGCCGGATTGTAAATAGTAACAATGGAGAAGGTATCAGTAATGCCACAATTAAGGTCATTAATCAAAAGTATTTTGCCATTTCTGATGCGCAGGGTAATTATGTTTTGCAAAATCTGCCAGCCGGAAAATATTTTGCAATTGCCAAAAGTATAGGTTATGAAGAATCAGCCCAGGAATTAATCGTTAAAAACAGTAACGAAATCATCACCTATAATTTCAGCCTCAATTCGAACAATACGTCCATTCAGGAGGTGGTGATATCCGGTAAATCAAATGTCAGCGATGCAAGTGCCCGCTTTTCGGAGAGAAAAGCCGACAATATCATCAATGTGGTGAGTGCTAAAACGATTGAATTATCACCTGATTTAACAGTTGCCAATGTAATTCAGCGGGTTTCCGGCGTTACACTAGAACGAAACAATAGCGGAGATGGTCAATATGCGCTGTTGCGGGGAATGGACAAGCGGTTCAACT
>JAAFHB010000431.1 GCA_010906965.1 Mariniphaga sp.
AATGAAGGCTGTCTCAAGCATGGCGCGGGTTAGCTATCGTTTGCTCGACCGTTATATGTTTAACATGACAGTTCGCCGGGATGGCTATTCAGCATTTGGGTCAGGAAACAAATATGGAAACTTCCCTTCGATGGGAGTTGCATGGGTGATTTCCGAAGAAAGCTTCCTTTCTGAAGTAAAATGGCTTGAATTCTTAAAATTGCGTTATTCCTATGGCAAGAATGGGAACAGGGCCATCAGCCCTTACTCATCGTTAAGTCTGATGAACTCCAGTAATTTCAAATATGTATATGGAGATGGCGGGGTTACTTCAGTTGGTGTATCGCCGACTCAAATGTCAAACCCTGTTCTGGGCTGGGAATCTACCCTGGCATCTAATTTAGGGGTTGATTTCAATCTGCTTTCAGGACGGATCACCGGTGCATTCGAATATTATAACATGAACACTAAAGACCTGCTTTTAAGCAGCCAAATTCCGAATATGACCGGTTACCCGACATTTACAACCAATGTAGGTTCGGTCAACAACAACGGAGTTGAACTTACCTTGAATACAGTGAATGTAAAGTCCGGCGGATTTGAATGGAGCACAACTTTTACTTTTGCAAAAAACAACAATAAAATTACAGATTTAATGGACATAGACGGTGACGGAGTTGGAGATGATGATCCATCCAACGGCCGGTTTATTGGCAAACCAATGTTTTCACCGCTGGATTATGTATTTGACGGTATATGGCAGGCAGGCGAAGATATGACAATGGATCCGGGTGTTAAACCAGGATTTATAAAGTTCAAAGATGTGAGTGGTGCAGATGGCGTTCCTGATGGGAAAATTGATCCGCTCGACCGTCAGGTGCTTGAAACTTCGTTACCAGATTTCACGGCAGGGCTGAACAATACGATTTCTTTTAAAGGTATTTCACTTTCTGTTTTGCTCTATACTAGTCAGGGAGGTAAAGCGCGGAATACCTACACCAACCCTGGTTCAAACTTTTATGCACGCGTTAACCAGATCGATTTGCCTTACTGGACACCAGAGAATCCACTCAATGACAGACCATCAGTGGGATATCCTAATCCAAAGGGTTATGGATTTTATGAGGACAGATCTTTCATCCGGCTACAGGATGTGTCACTGTCTTATGATTTCCCCAAATCTTTGATTTCAAAAGCCAGGCTCAATAGCGTGAAAATCTTTGTAAGCGGAAAGAATCTAATGACCTGGACCGACTGGAATGGATGGGATCCGGAACATGCCGCTGCCTTGGATCCTTTTAGCCTCAACACAGACAATGACCCTAGCAGACAAAGCGGGCCATTGATGAAATCGTTTGTTGTTGGTTTAAATTTAAATTTCTAACCTTTAAAACTTAGAAAAGATGAAAAAAACAATCTATATTATTTTAGTTTTAATAGCTGTTTCGATTGGGGCATGTAAAGAAAGCTACCTGGAAGAGAAACCACTTGATAAATTTAGTCCCGAAAACCTCTTGGTTGATAAAGCGGGTTTTGAATCTGTTATTCATGCGCTTCATGTTTCAGCTCGTGATGAAGAATTGGACCAGGTGCCTGTGATGGCTACGGGGACGGATATCGCTGTTTTTGGAGCGGGTGATGGCCGTTTCTATAACAATTACAAAGAAATTACACCAACTTCCGGAAACGTAAATCAATGGTGGGATTGGGCCTATACGAAGGTGATCAAGAACGCCAACCTGATAATTACCCGTGCCGAGAATCCGGCTGTTAAATGGACCGATGAAGAAAAGAATGCGATCGTAGCCGAAGCTAAGTTCTTTAGGGCTTATGCCTATAACTCTCTGGTGAACTTGTATGGCGGAGTACCGATTGTTGACAAGGAATTGACTGCCCCAAGATATGATTTTGTACGTGCTTCGCGGTTAGAGGTACTGAAATTTATTGAAAGCGATCTCGATTTTGCCGTTCAGTATTTACCCAATGTCGTTACAGACGTCAAAAAAGACGGACGTATTTTTAAAGCAGCCGCTTACCATCTTTTAAGTGAAGTTTGCATCAGCCTTGGAAAAGAAACCGGCACTGCCACCTATTACGACAAGTCAATAACATCAGCCACCAAAGTCATAGATGGAACCACCGGTAATTATAAACTGATGACCAGCAGATTTGGCGACTTGTCTCGTCCGGGCGATGCGTTTTCCGATTTGTTCTGGACTGGGCAGCAAAACAGGGCTTCGGGCAATCTGGAAACCATTTGGGCCCTTCAATATGAATATACAACTCCAGGTGGTGGTTCAGGTGCAAATGTGAATGTCCGCTGGTGGGGTCCTAAATTCGAAGATGTGACTGCTCCCGATGGAAAAAAGCTATTGGTAAATGATTCACTGGGTAGAAGCCAGGGAGGTGTAAGGCCAAATAATTATTATTTTTACGATATCTGGAACGATGATTGGAATGATATGCGTAATTCGAAATACAACATTCGTCGCACCTGGATTTGGAACAACCCTACTTCACCTTATCTGAGAACTGTTGTTAGGACAGTCGTTGAAGGCGGAAAAATGTGGGTTCTGGACCTAAACGGGGTCAAATCGACCAAGACAATTGATACGATGAGGGTCTTGTATCCGCAGATTCGTAAAATTGAAGGACTGATGAAGGGAGGTCCTGCCAATGGCCGCACCGACAACGACCAGTACCGGATGCGTTTAGCGGAGACATATTTGCTGCGCGCCGAAGCTTATTTCCATAAAGGCGATTTAACCTCTGCTGCTGCCGACATCAATGTGGTGCGGACACGTGCAAAGGCCAAACCTGCAACTTCGGCACAAGTTACACTCGACTATATCCTTGATGAACGGGCCCGCGAACTCACCGTTGAGGAACATCGCCGAAAAACACTCTGCCGCTTGGGGGTATTAGTCGAAAGGGTTAAACGATATTCGGCTAAAAGTAAAGATATTGAACCCTACCACCAGTGGTTTCCTATCCCGCAGAAGGCCATTGATGCCAACCGTGGAGCCAAGCTTTCGCAGAACCCTGGCTATCCGGGAGCTGAATAAATAAAGAAATGCACCAAATAATTCGGGAGGTACTGTAATTAAAGTATCTCCCGTTCTTAT
>JAAFHB010000432.1 GCA_010906965.1 Mariniphaga sp.
CTTTCAGATCGAAATTGACAAATCGCTTAAAGTTCCAATTTATCAGCAGATTACCGATTTTATTATAAAAGGCATTGAATCCGGCACCATTCAGGTAGGAGATACGCTTCCCTCGATCAATCAGGTTGCCAGAGAGATCAATGTAGCGCGCGAAACCGTCATAAAATCATTTTCGGCTTTGCAGGAGCGGGGAATTGTTCAGGCAGTACAAGGAAAGGGTTTTTTCGTGATGACCAAAAGCGTTGATATCCGAAACCGGGTATTCTTGTTGTTTGATACGTTTAGCGCCTACAAACAGACATTTTACAAGGCACTCCGCGATTCGCTTGGACCGAACAGCATTGTTGATCTCTATTTTCACCATTTCAATCCAAAGATTTTCAAAAAACTATTGCGCGATGCGGTTGGTAATTATACTTATTATGTGGTACTTCCTTTCGATTATCCCGAAATAGCCGACTATTTGAAATATGTTCCCGAAGAGCGGTTGTGTCTGACAGACCGGTATCCGGGTTATTTAAAAAGCGGTTATTCCGCAGTATATCAAAAGTTTGATGATGATGTTTACAAGGCACTTGCAATAGCAGGGCAGCTTATTAAAAAATACAATTGCCTGACGCTGGTTTTTTGCGATACGATTACCGAGGTCCCTGCTGAGCTAAAAGAAGGATTCGAACGGTATTGCCGGGAGAATGGAATTAATTACCAAATTTCGTGTGGAATTGCTTCTGATGAAATAATTAGCAAAGGTGATTCATTCCTTATTATTGATGATGATGACCTTGTGAGGCTTGTTGAGATAGCAAACGAACGTAAACTAATTATTGGACAGGATATTGGAATAATTTCGTACAATGATACGCCATTAAAGAAGGTTGTTGGTAACGGGATTTCGGTGATCTCAACTGATTTTAAAATGATGGGTGAGACCATTGCAGGAATAATCCTAAACAACGAAAAGGCTTGTGTTCAAAACCCCTGCCGGTTTATTGATCGCGCGTCGTTTTAGTTATCTCGTTTTTCGATGTGTTCATATATAAGTCATTTAATATCAGTTGACAAAAGTCTTTTGGAAAGGATGTAATTTTAAATAAATAGAAAGTTTAACTAAATATAAAAACAACAAATGAAAAGAATTCAATTCGCGCTATTAATTGTATTTATAGTTTTTAGCTTCACAAGTCAAGCTAAACCAAAGGATGGCTGGAAGCCTTTGTTTGGAGCTGATTTTAGTCAGGCCAAATATGACAAGAATTGCTGGAAAGCGGAGAATGGCGTTTTGACTGCTTCGGAAGACAAAATGATCTGGGCAGTTGGTGACTATGAAAACTTTACACTTGATCTTGAATTCAAAACTGCTTCGGGTACAAACAGCGGTGTTGTCGTTTATTGCACCGATCCTGAAAATTGGATTCCTAATTCAGTAGAGATTCAAATTGCTGACGACTACAGCGATAAATGGGGTAAGGCGAGCAAGGATTGGCAATGTGGAGCAATTTTTGGGCATCTCGCTGCTAATGAGCAGAAAATCGTGAAAAAACCGGGTGAATGGAATAAGATGGCAGTTACTTGCAAGGGGAAAATCATCAAAGTAGTCTTGAACGGTAAGAAAATCACAACAATGGATATGAACAAGTGGACATCCGGAAAGCTTAACCCCGATGGCAGCGAAATTCCAGCCTGGCTACCGAAACCGTTTGCAGAATTACCAACCAAAGGTATGATTGGGTTGCAGGGAAAACATGCCGATGCGACCATCTGGTTCAGAAATGTCAGGATCAAACTATTGTAATATTTTTTATCATGAAAAATTTCTCAAAACTGTGTTTATCAGGTCTGATAATCATATTGATGTTGTCCTGGACTCCCTCTGAAAAGCATGATCCGTTGACTCTTTATGGCCAGATTAATAAGACATCGGCTTCAAATACCTTGACTGCTGCTGAGAAGAGAAAAGGATGGAACCTTCTTTTCGACGGTAATACAACGAATGGTTGGCATGGCTACAATCTAAAGGGTTTTCCTGACTGTTGGATCATTGAGGATGGGGTATTTACAACTACAACCAAAGGTGGTGCTGAAAGTCAGGATATTATTACCAACAAAAAATACCGGAATTTTGCGTTAAGTGTTGATTTTAAACTCATGAAGGGAACCAACAGCGGGATTATTTTTCAGATTGCAGAAGATGCAAAATACAAATTTCCGTACGAAACAGGTCCTGAATTTCAGTTGATCGATCAGGCGAACTGGCCCGATCCGTTGAAAGATTGGCAGATATGTGGTGCCAATTATGCGATGTACGCTCCGAAATCGCTGCCTGCAAAACCTGTTGGCGAATGGAATCACCTGATGCTTATTGTGGATGGTAATCATGTAACTCAAATTATTAATGGCGTGGTAGTTGTGGAATATGAAAAATATAGCGATGAATGGAAAAAACTTCGCGACAGTGGCAAGTGGGCAACCTTCCCCGATTATGGAAAATTTGACGAAGGTTTTATCTCGCTTCAAAACCATGGAACACAGGTTTGGTTCCGAAATATTAAACTTAAGGAAATTAACTAACTATAAACCAACTATTCAAATGGAAAATCACAATAATTCACGTAGAAATTTCTTGAAAAACGGCGCTATTGCAACCGCCGGAATCTCAATTGTACCAAGTTTTTCAGTTAGCGGTTTAGGTCACAAGGCACCGAGCGACAAGATGAACATTGTCGGAGTAGGAGTAGGAGGTAAAGGTCATCCAAATCTTGTTGGAATGGCAAAAGAGAATATAATTGGCTTGTGCGATGTGGATTGGAAATACGCTGAAAACTGCTTTAAAGAGTTTCCGAATGCGAAACGTTATTGGGACTGGCGCAAAATGTTTGACGAATTGGGCAGTACGATTGATGGTGTGATGGTTGCAACTCCTGACCATACTCATGCAATAGTAGCCGCGACTGCACTTACGCTTGGCAAACACGTCTATTGTCAGAAACCTTTAACCCATTCTGTTTACGAATCGCGACTGCTGACTAAACTGGCGGCCAAACACAAAGTTGCAACCCAAATGGGGAACCAGGGTAATTCTGGTGATGGAGTCCGACAACTTTGT
>JAAFHB010000061.1 GCA_010906965.1 Mariniphaga sp.
CTGAAAATTTATTTCGCCTAACTTTTCAAATTACTTTACCTTATTAACAATTGCGCTGAATGCAGCGGGATTGTTCATCGCCAAATCGGCCAGAACCTTACGGTTGATTTCGATATCGGCGGATTTCAATTTACCCATAAACTGTGAGTAAGACAGACCTTCTATGCGAACTGCAGCGTTAATACGCTGAATCCATAATGCACGGAACAACCTTTTTTTGCTTTTTCTGTCACGGTACGCATACCCTAATCCTTTTTCGTATGTGTTTTTAGCAACCGTCCAGACATTTTTACGTGATCCAAAGTATCCCCTGGTAAGAAGCAGCAGCTTTTTCCTTCGGGCTTTCGATGCGACATGATTTACTGATCTTGGCATTTCTTTTTGTTTTAGAACAATGGCGCTCCTGGTTAAAGGAATCTTTGTAAGCTCATTATTCGGTTAAACCTAATTCTATTTTTTATTAAAAGCGAAACATTACCTCATTGCAAGGAGCCTCTTGACGTGATGCGTGTCAACTTTGGCTACCAAACCCCAATAAGTGAGGTTACGTTTGCGTTTGGTGCTTTTCTTGGTCAATATATGACTTTTATAAGCATGTTTCCTTTTAATTAACCCTGATCCGGTCAGCTTGAAACGTTTCTTAGCCCCGGCATTCGATTTCATTTTAGGCATTCCTGTCTAAGTATTAAATTATTTTTTCTTTTTAGGCGAAATAAATATTGTCATTCTCTTTCCTTCGAGTTTCGGAAGCTGTTCAACTTTTCCGACTTCTTCCAACGCATTGGCGAAGCGGAGCAGCAAAATTTCTCCTTGCTCGTTATATAAGATCGACCGTCCTTTAAAAAACACGTAAGCTTTTACTTTAGCGCCTTCCTGAAGAAACCGCTCTGCATGTTTTAACTTAAAGTTGTAGTCATGGTCATCCGTATTTGGACCAAAACGTATCTCCTTCACAATAATTTTGGAAGCTTTGGCTTTTAATTCCTTTTGCTTCTTCTTTTGTTCGTAAAGAAATTTCTGAAAATCGGTAATTCTGCAAACAGGCGGCTCGGCATTTGGTGAAATTTCAACCAGATCAAGCTCCAATTCGTCAGCTTTGCGAAGTGCATCCTGAATCCTGAAAACCCCTGGGGTTTCGATATTTTCTCCCACTAACCGGACCTCAGGAACACGAATCTGATGATTAATCCGAAATGGTGATTTCTCTTCTTCTCTTGGGCCTCTTGGGCCGTTGCCTCTAATAACTGCTATGGCTTTATCCTCCTATTTTTTAATTAATTAACGACTATTTATATGCTTCCGCCAACTGTTCGCTGACCTCCTTACCGATGAACTCAGCAAACGAATCTACCGACATTGATCCCTGGTCTCCTTCTCCCTGACGTCGCACTGAAACAGTGTTGCCTTCGCATTCTTTTTCACCAACAATCAGCAAGTATGGAATGTGTTTCATCTCATTATCCCTGATTTTTCTGCCGATTTTTTCATTGCGGTCGTCAATTCCGGCGCGAATATCGGAATTATTTAATTGATTTGAAACTTTTTGCGCATATTCGTTGTACTTTTCGCTGATTGGTAAAATTACAACCTGATCAGGTGTCAGCCATAACGGGAATATACCGGCGGTATGTTCGATCAGAACAGCAACAAAACGTTCCATCGATCCAAATGGTGCCCGGTGAATCATAACAGGACGATGACGTTTATCATCGGCTCCAATGTATTCAAGTCCAAAACGTTCCGGAAGATTATAGTCAACCTGAATTGTACCGAGCTGCCAACTGCGACCCAAAGCATCTTTGATCATAAAGTCAAGTTTTGGTCCGTAAAAAGCAGCTTCTCCCAATTCAGTTTTGGTTTTCAGCCCTTTTTCAGTGCAAGCATCAATAATCGCAGACTCAGCTTTTTCCCAGTTTTCGTCCGAACCAATGTATTTTTCTTTGTTCTTCGGATCACGTAATGAAATCTGAGCTGAATAATTTTTAAAATCGAGCGCTTTAAATATGATGAAGATGATGTCAATCACTTTCAGAAACTCCTCTTTCAGCTGATCGGGGCGACAGAAAATATGTGCGTCATCCTGCGTAAAGCTCCGGACGCGTGTCAGTCCGTGCAACTCGCCGCTTTGTTCGTAACGGTAAACAGTTCCAAATTCGGCCATGCGAACTGGTAAATCTTTGTACGAACGTGGTTTAAACTTGTATATCTCGCAGTGATGAGGGCAGTTCATCGGTTTCAGCATGTACTCTTCACCTTCGTTTGGCGTACGAATTGGCTGAAACGAATCTTTACCGTATTTCTGAAAATGTCCTGAAGTTTTGTATAAACCCACATCACCAATATGAGGCGTGATCACCTGTTCGTAACCAAATCTTTTCTGAACCTTCTTCAAAAACTTCTCCAACTGTTCGCGTAAAATGGTGCCTTTCGGTAACCATAGCGGCAATCCAAGACCAACCGCAGCCGAAAAAGTGAACAGTTCCATTTCTTTACCGATCTTGCGATGATCGCGCTTCTTGGCTTCTTCAAGCAGAACAAGGTACTCTTCGAGTAATTTTTGTTTAGGAAATGTGATCCCGTAAACCCTTGTAAGCATTTTGTTTTTATCGTTCCCGCGCCAGTAAGCACCTGCAATATTGGTCAACTTAACTGCTTTGATGAATCCCATGTTCGGCAAATGCGGCCCACGGCATAAATCAGTAAAATTGCCTTGTTTATAGATCGTTATCGTTCCGTCCTGAAGATCGGTAATCAGTTCAAGTTTATATTGATCCCCCTTTTCGGTAAATAATTTTAAAGCGTCGGCTTTAGACATTTCAGTTCTGAAGATTTCCTCTTTTGTCCGGGCAAGCTCAAGTATTTTTTGCTCAAAAGCAGTCAGATCTTTATCGCTCAATACTTTTCCTTCCGGAAGATCGATATCGTAGTAAAAACCGTTGTCAACTGTAGGTCCAATTCCGAACTTTGTCCCCGGGTAGAAAAACTCAATGGCTTCGGCCATCAGGTGAGCTGATGAATGCCAGAAAGTTGTGCGTCCCTCAAGGTCATCCCACAAAAGAAGTTTGATTGAAGCATCATTCTCAATAGCCCGTGTAAGATCCCGTATTTCACCATCGACAGATATTGCGAGTACCTCCTTGGCAAGACGACTGCTGATCGATTCAGCAATTTCGAGACCTGTAACCGCATGTTCAAATTCCTTTACAGAGTTATCAGGAAGTGTAATTTTTATCATTCGTTACTTTTTTTTGAAGGTGCAAAATTAGTTATTCTCTGACTGTTCATCAAACATATCGGCAAGTTTAATGAATGTATTTTTGATGTTGCACCACAAAATTTCGCAGGACTCCCTATTTTTTAATATTTTTGAGGTGGAAAAACAGAATATATAACAATATTATGCGCAGAATTTATTTAATACTATTTTTAATTTCAGCCTGTTACCTGACAATTAAGGCACAACAGATCACACTGGAAGATCTTTTTGTAACCAAAAGTTTTCAGCAATCGACTGTAAATGGATTGGCATCGGCCAACGACGGGCTAAATTATACGACCCTCGAAAACAATGGTCAGCAAATCGTGAAGTACAGTTACAAAACGGGCGAAAAGGTAAGTTTGATACTCGATATTCAGACCCTTAAAAATGATTCACTTAAATCGATTAAGGAATATGTTTTCAGCGCCGATGAATCGAAGGTATTGCTGCTGACCGACCGGAAACCGATCTACCGCAGGTCATTTACAGCAGTCTATTTCGTTTATAATTTTGTCACAAAAGAACTTGAACGATTATCAACCGGAAGACAGCAGGTGGCCACGTTTTCGCCCGACGGCGAACGGGTTGCCTTCGTTAGGGACAATAACCTTTTTGTGAAAAGCCTCCGGTTTAAAACGGAACGGCAGATGACCACCGACGGGGAATTCAATAAAATCATCAACGGAATCCCCGACTGGGTGTACGAAGAGGAGTTTGAATTCAATCGAGCCTTCGAATGGTCACCCGACAGCAAGCAAGTCTCTTATATCAAATTTGATGAAGAGCAGGTGCCAACTTTTGGTATCCCGATGTACAAGGGATTGAATCCAATTCATGAAGAAAACAGTTTGTATCCAAGCGAATACCGGTTTAAATATCCCAAGGCCGGTGAAAAGAATTCGATTGTAAGTGTTTGGGTTTACGATATCAAGGCAGGACAAAATATCAAAATGGATATTGGTACTGAAACTGATATCTATATCCCAAAAATCTGCTGGACCTTCGGTGGAAAGAGCCTCGGAATAGTAAAGATGAACCGCTTGCAGAATAAATTGGAACTGTTATTTGCCAATTCATATACAGGTGATACACGGTTGGTCTTCACGGAAAAAAACAAAAGGTACATCGAAACCGATTTTCTGGATAATTTTCAGTTTTTACCTGATGACAAAACCTTTGTCACACTAAGTGAACAGGATGGATACAAGCACCTTTACCTCTATGATGCCGGTGGCGTAAAAATCCGCCAGCTCACAACAGGTAAATTCGACGTAATCAAATTCTACGGTTTCGATCCGGTCAGTAAGATGTTCTACTATCAGGCTGCGGCGGTCTCGCCCATGCAGCGCGAAGTTTACGGCGTAAGCATCGACTTAAAGAAAAAGGTGCTACTTTCAACACAGAAAGGAAGTAATAACGCTGACTTCGGCACCGGGTTTAAATATTTCATCAACGAATATTCGAATGCCACTACCCCATTGGTCGTTACACTTCACGAGATTTCAGGAAAACAGATCAGGGTACTTGAAGACAACAAAGAATTGAAATCGAAGATCGCAGAGAAGAAAATCCCACAAAAAGAGTTTTTCACCTTCAAAACCAAAGAGGGAATTGAACTGAACGGATGGATGATCAAACCATTGAATTTCAATCAAAGTACTAAATACCCTGTTTTAATGACTCAATATAGCGGTCCAAACTCTCAGGAAGTGCTCGATAAATATGAAATTGGCTGGGATAACTACCTTGCATCGAATGGCTATTTAGTAGTAAGTGTCGATCCAAGAGGAACAGGCGCTCGTGGTGAAGATTTTCGCAAATGTACGTATGGCCAATTAGGAAAATACGAATCGGATGACCAGATTGAAGCAGCCAGATATCTTGCCGGTCTGCCCTATGTGGATGGGAAAAATATCGCGATCTGGGGTTGGAGTTACGGCGGATTTATGTCGGCCATGTGTCTTGCCAAAGGTGGTGAAGTATTTAAGGCAGGAATTTCGGTTGCTCCGGTGACAAACCAGCGTTACTACGATACCGTTTACAGTGAGCGTTATATGGGTTTACCAAGTCAGAACCCGGAAGGTTATGACGAAAACTCTCCTATCACGCTTGCCAAAGGGATCAAAGGAAAATTGCTGCTTGTTCATGGTACCGCCGACGATAATGTCCATTATCAAAACACGCTCGAATTTGCTGAAGCAATGGTTCAGGCAGGCGTCCAATTCCAGATGATGTCGTATGTGAACCGGAACCATGGAATCAGGGGTGGCAATACAACGATGCATCTTTACACGATGTTTGATAATTTTCTGAAAGACAACCTTAAATGAGAAGGGGAGAGGGAGAGATGGAGTGAGGGGGAGAAAATGAGAAGGGGAGAAAATGAGAATTCGCTTTTCAACTGCCGGTTTAAATGCTAAATTCCATAGTACAAATAATAAATTGTAAAAAACGTCCAAACCGTTTGGTGTGTCTGAAATTCAACCTATATTTGCACCCTCCAAGCCCAGATGGTGAAATTGGTAGACACGCTAGTTTCAGGGACTAGTGACCGCAAGGTTGTGCAAGTTCGAGTCTTGTTCTGGGCACCTAATAAGAGAACAAATTAGATTAAAAGCGCTTAAATCCAACGATTTAGGTGCTTTTTTCTTTTGGGTAAATCATCAAAAAACCTCATGAAAAGACATGCTTTATGCGTCAAAATCGGGACACTCACATTAAACCTGCCAACCTACAGCGAAAACCAATAGTTAAATTTTACCATAAACACATTATTTGCCTTTAAGCCACTGATGCCGCCGAAGCTATCGAGAATAGAACTGTTGTAAGTATCAGAATAAAATGAACGCGTGTTGGTCCAGACCAGGTAAAGCGTCGATCCGGGACTGAACTCCCAGCGGCCGACAAGGTTAGAACGAAATTCCTGGAAATTAAAATCAGGGCTCTTCATTTTGAAATCTTCCTGATGATCACCATTCGAATCCATTGAATAGGTGTTGTCGGTTACCCCTAAAATGGCCAGCGGATTATACCTTTGGTTCAGATCGCGGCTTCCGGCATTGGCAACACTTCGGAAATCATTGTACTTACCAACAGAGGCATAAGGACTTCCATAATACTGGAATGAAAGTTCGGGTGACACATAATATTCGAATCGAATTGTCGTATACAATGTTTTCTGATCGATTTTACCAACGATATAGTCGTTATTATTCACTCCCAAATAGGTACGGACATACTGTTGATTATCGGTTCCAATATGGTAACCGGTTTGCGTGGAGATGCTTAAGCGGTTATTCATCTGCCACTTCAATAATAAAATATAATCTTTCTCCCGCGAAATCTTATCGTTCGAGAAAGAGAGCGTACTTGCTATTCCACCTGACAATTTCTTAACACTGTTGGTCAGTATCTGGAGAGAACCTTCTGTCATGTTTTCCTTGAATAATTTGGAACCACCACGCAGTTCCCTTGTGTCAAACCAGTTATAATTTCTCAGCAACGAAAAATTGGTAATCCACATGTTTTTAAACCTCAACTTCGTTACCAAAGTCAGCTTGTCAATCAAATTCTCGCCGCCAAAGCTCCATTCATGCGATTGCTTCAGTCCATACGAATAGTTCATCAATATCCCGTATGGTTTATCTACTTTATACGAAAATTCAAGGTTCTGCTTCACATAGTCGGCCTGCCTCAGATAACCAATATCGTTGAGGTCAACGCCGGGTGAACGCCAGTCTACACCTGTAGTGACCCTGAATTTGCCACTCCGTTTACCGATATTAAACATTCCTCCAAAACCCGACAGACTGGTCAGGTTGGGATCAAGGGTGAGGTGAGAAGCGTCTTCGCGTTGAAAATAGTGTGCCGTTGATTGCTGAAGCTCCGTAATGGCTGCTTTACTTCCATTCACCTGGCTGAAAAATCCTTTAAAATCAACAAAGTATTTACGGTTTTTCCAGTTATGCTCCAGATCAAGTCCTCCGGTATAGGAGGAACCGGGAAGAAAATCGAGCTGAACATCACGTATATTGCGGATCGAAGAGGTAACCATCCCACCGATTACCGTATTTCCATTATTCATATCCTGCTTTATACGACCTACCATAAAATTTGTAAATGGCTCTACAGCAACTTTTTCTTCACTGGCTGAAGAATAGACGGTACTATTTTCGCGCGCGGTAAAACTTTGTACAACTCCCACCGAAAGACCTTTCTTTGTTTTGCCCGTCAGTTTCAGCGCACTTAAAATAGTGGTATTTTCCGGCACCGAAACGGTTTGATCCGGTTCAACATTTGGATTCCAGGAAGGTGCCTGACCAATACGGCGTGAATAGAACAACAGGTCTTCACCCATTTTAAAGTCGAGGATCGAATTCCCTTCCAGAAAAAAAGGACGCTTTTCTTCATAGAAAGTTTCGAAAGCGGTGAGGTTCAAAACAGAAGGGTCGGCCTCAACCTGTCCGAAATCAGGATTGATTGTATAATCAACTGTGAAATTTGAAGTTATACCGATCTTACCATCAAGGCCCACGCCCCACCTCATCGATTTTTCCGGGTTTGAATTCGGGACAAATTTGGCACTTGCATAAGGCATAATCTCGAAGTTCTTTTTATGACTGATTCCTTCGATTCCACGAAGTTCGCCAAAAAGATAGACCATCGCGGGAGCATCGATGGGGATCAGTTTCCATTGACTTTCTTCCTGAAGACGGTCAATCCAGCGCCAGATATGCATACCCCAAACCTGATTTTCCTGCTCTGTAAACCGGATCTGACTAAAAGGAATCTTCATCTCGGCACTCCATAAAGAATCGCCAACATACGATTTTCCTGTCCATACCGCGTTCCAGTTGAAATCCCATCCATATGATCCCAGATGCAGTAAATCAACCTTTTGACCGGATGCTGCAACATTAAATTCATAAGCAGTCTGTTTATCGTGGTATGAATCGATCGCGATTCCTGTAATATCGCCGACTACTACATCGCGTCGGCCTAGAATTGGCCTGATTTTCGATGGCTCACTGTCATAACATTTTATCGCGACATACATATTGTCATTATCATACAAAATTTTTATCTCTGTTGGCTGCGAAGGAGCTTTGGCCTGAAATGGTTGCTGCTGCGTAAAATCGCCGGCCCATACACCTTGCGACCAGCATTCATCGGTTATTTTTCCGTCAATGCGAGGTTTTGTGGTAGTTCGTGTTGCAAAATACGATCGGCGAAAACTCGCTTTGGCATTTACAGTTGAATCTGTTGACAAATGATAATCAATAGAATCCTGCGAAAAAGCGTCAACACAATTGATCAGCGTAACTGCTAACAGCAACAGTCCAGGTATAAATTTCATTAGTTCGATTTTGATTGCGAATATAATAAATCTAATTAAGCGCAATTAGTGAATAGACTTGTTGCAACAGGAATAAATCACAAAAGCGCTAATTTGTTACTTTTGTCGCTATGGAAAATCAGGAACCAAAGCATGTCCGTCGAGTACGATATAAAGGAACGCACCCCAAAGCCTTCCGGGAAAAATACAAAGAGTTGCAGCCAGGCCTTTATGCAGAGGATGTGGCAAAGGTGATGGATCAGGGGCGAACACCTGCCGGAATGCATCGTTCTATTTGTGTCAACGAGATAATGGAGATTCTCAAAGTCACGCCCGGTCAAATTGGTCTGGATGCCACAATGGGTTATGGCGGTCATAGTCAGGAGATCCTTAAATTGCTGCAACCAGGAGGTTGCCTGTACGCGATTGATGTGGACCCTTTTGAATTGCCCCGGACGCAGGAACGGCTGCAGACTTTAGGATACGGACCCGAAGTGCTGGTGATTCAGAAACTGAATTTTTCGGACATTGACCGGCTTGTTATTGAAACAGGGCCGCTTAATTTTGTACTCGCCGATTTGGGTGTCTCTTCGATGCAAATCGATAATCCGGAGCGGGGATTTTCGTTTAAGGTAGAAGGACCGTTGGACTTAAGGCTGAATCCAAAAAGCAGAAAACCTGCTTCCGCGCTTTTGAAAACGATTTCACAAGACAGACTGGAAGAGATATTGGTTGAAAATGCCGATGAACCTCATTTCGAACGCATCGCTAATGCGATTATAACCCATCTTTCAAGAGGGCTGGTGATAGAAACAACTACCCAACTGCAAAAGGTCATCGCTGAGGCTTTGGAGTTTCTTCCACTACCCGACCGTAAAGAAGACATTAAGAAATCGTGCCAACGCTGTTTCCAGGCGCTGCGGATTGCTGTGAATGATGAATTTGGAGCATTGGATAAATTTCTGGAGAAGCTTCCCGATGCGCTTATCGCCGGCGGACGAGTAGCGATACTTTCATTTCATTCGGGAGAAGACCGGCGGGTTAAAAAATCATTTCAACGGCTGTTTCGTGAAGGTATTTACAGCGAAGTTGCTCCGGACCCCATCCGGCCATCGGCCCAGGAATGCAATACCAATCCCCGAGCACGTTCGGCTAAACTAAGGTGGGCAATTAAAGCATAAAGGGTTCAATATTTAAATCTCCCACAAAAATCCCTCAAAGTTTCTAAAACATTGAGGGATTGTAAAATGTGTCACAATTCAGTATTTACCCCGACAAAAATGCGTTATACTTCGCTGTTCCGGAAAGTCTACTTAAGCTTGTTGGAAATCAATTAGTATTGATATCGCATCGTAAATCTTCTTAGCGCTTTCGTAAAACTCTTTAGCATCCTGATGAGTGGGTTTACCGGTTGGAATCATTCCGATGTCACTTGGATAACGCGAGTTAATATAAACGCTGTCAAATGCCAAGAGTTCGCGGGGTTCAAAAGGTTGATCTAAAAAACTTTCTATAACACTGTACAATCGCACCAAACTATGTATACGCGGAATCGTCAGATTCTTTTCTTCAATAAGTGCTTTAAAACATTTTTCAACAGCCTGTTGCGAATGGAATGCAACAATAGCTGTAAGGAAATCATCGTCAAGAATCCTTTCGCAATTTAACAAATCGGCTTTTGCAAAATCAAGCCATTGCTGGGTGCTTGTCTTCATAAAGTACTATTCCGTTATTTAAAATTTCTTTTGAAAACGAACTACCTCCTGCAAGAAACTGTCGATACATTGGCAATGTATAAACAATTAAATCGACCGGTACTTGTTTGGAAATTTTTAAAATATGCTCACTTACTGTAATATACAAATTTGTTTTCTCTTTAAACGTTTGAGGCACAAATTCATCATTGGTAACTACAAGCAAATCAATATCGCTGTCAACATGGGGAGTCCCATAAGCGTAGGAACCAAAGAGTAAAACCAAAAACGGATTTAGTTCTATTAAACTCTCTTTAAGTTGTTGTATGTAAATATTATCGGTTTGCATTCTTCGTTATATTTTTCGCAAGATACAAAGTATTTTGACGATAGCCAATCAACGAATTTAATATCGATGTTCGTCAAATGAAACTGACAGCATTTTAAAAAATGTACTGGAATCAATCCAAAGTGGATTGCCTATTATCCTTTCTTCTTCAATAAACTGAGTACTCCGTTGATAAATGTTAGGGGATGAATCGGATTTCCGGGGACATAAAGATCGACCTTATGGTTCGATAAAAACGTGCGGTTGATGGCCGGGCTATCCGCAAAAATTCCGCCACTGATGGCATCTGTTCCGGCAAGGATGATAATTTTGGGACTCGGCACCGCATTGTAACAGCGCTCTACCGATTCAGCCATATTAGCAGTAATCGGACCCGTGATTACAATACCATCGGAATGGCGTGGCGACGCTACAAAATCAATTCCAAAACGGCTGATATCGAACTGCACATTGTTCGATGAGTTTAGTTCCCACTCGCAGCTATTGTCTCCGCCAGCTGACACAGATCTCAACTTTAGCGATCGTCCGAGAATGTGGTGAATCTCAGAACGGATTAAATCAGGATTGAATCCAATGGGCTGATCAACTCCTTCTTTAATAACCAACCGATCTCTGTCGTTACTCGAAAGCTTATAATCTTTTGTAAACGTAATTTTGTCAGGGAATTGCAACGCGCACTCGCCGCAAAAAGTACATTTCCCCAGATCGATACTCACCGGATTCGTTGAAATCGCTTTGGTCGGACAAAGTTCAGCCAGCCGAAGTTCATCCACTTTTATGTCACTAATAACAGGACGTCCCCTGAAAATGCCGGGAACTTTTGCAGTTGTAACATCGGGAATAAATTGCTTCCCCTGATGCCATAATATTTTTAAATTATCAAACATAGCTGTATGTATATAATTTGAACGCTCGAACTAAGAACTGAAGGTAAAAGCTCAAAGGGAAAACTGATCTTACTAAATTACCTTTAACCTTACTACTTTTTTATACTTTAACCTTTACACTTTATCCTTTAACCTTTACTTTAACCTTTACTTTAACCTTTACTTTATCCTTTAACCTTTATCCTTTAACCTTTATAAATCATGCCCGCTGTACGACAGGCTAAAACTCTTGTTGCAGATCGGAAAATCGGAGATGTCATTGTTTCTAACCGACTGTGCCAGTGCCATCCAGTTATGGAAAGAGGGATCTTTTATTTTATAAATCAATAGATCCCCAGCTTCGTTGGTTACTGCACAATGGCAGATCTCCCCACGCCATCCTTCAACCAGCGAAAGCACGAATTTTCCCTTTTGAGGGATGAAATTATAATCCTCGGGCTTTTTAAATTCGGGCACTTCCTGAAGTAACTGTTTGATATGGGCGACCGATTGTTTGACCTCCGTCTTACGGATCTGCACACGCGAATAAACATCGCCATGCCGCTTGATAACGGGCTTGTGATCGATTTCATTATAGAGATTATGAGGATGCGACGAACGAATATCCCTGTTCAATCCACTCATACGTGCCGCCATCCCGACTGTTCCGATTTCCAATACCTCTTCATACGTTACAACGCCCGTCTTTTCCATTCGCGACAACGCGCTTGGCAGGTTGAAAAGTTTCTCCACCATCTCGTTAAAGTCGGGTTCGTAAGCTTTGAATACTTCAGTAAGCCTTTCGCCATGTACTTTTGTAAACGGGAAATTGATTTTGCCAGCCCTGATCAGCCCTTTTCCGAGACGATTTCCACCCCATTCCTGAAAGAAATTGACCATTGGTGTGCGCAACCTTCCAAAGACAGAATTACCAAGCTGATAGGCGATGTCGGCGCAAACCCCCGACAAATCCCCCGTATGATTAGCCAACCGTTCGAGTTCCAAAGCGAGTGTACGTGCATAATGCAATGAATAATCGGGGGTATAACTGCACAAACTTTCCCATAGGTTTGCAAACGCCGTGGTATGACCGACAACGGTATCGCCGGCAATGCTTTCAACAAGTGTCGTCCGTTCGAGTATTTTTGTTTTCTGAAGTAAAAATTGCTCAAGCCCCTTGTGCTGGTAGCCCAATTGTATTTCGAGGTGCATGATCTGTTCGCCATTGCAAATAAAACGGAAATGTCCCGGTTCTATTATCCCGGCATGGATCGGACCCACGCCCACTTCGTGCAGCTCTTCGCTGTCGACCTTGTAAAACGGGTAATTCTCAATTTTCTGATCCTTGTCTGCACGGTTGAACGCATACCTCAACGGTTTTAACCACGGATGATCGCTGTAACCTATTCCAAAATTTTCGTGGATTTCGCGTTCAAACTTCTCAAAGTTATGATTCTGTGCAGTAATGGAGGCAAGATCTGCTGTTTTGTCCACCAGGGATGACGAAACTGAAATCTCATGCAAGTCGTCATCTGCTATACAGCAAATCAGTTTTATTTTGTTTGCATCGGTGAATCCAAAATAGTTTACACAATGTCGTGCCGGATTGCCCTTCATCAGATCAAGATTGATCGAAGCAAACAACTCATAGTCGTGCACAGGAATGTCGTTTAAGGCAATTACCTGGTTATTCGATATATTGATATAGTTTATCGTTGTCATTGTACTAATTTAACAGCATCCTGTAATAAAGTCACGAAATCCGCCGGCGGGTTATAGGCCAGGTAAACAGACAGCCCCAGCAATGCATACTGCGTAACCGATTCCCATGGTGATATAGCTGGGATCTTCGTTTCATCAATTGTCATTGGTGGCGTAAACAGCAGTTTGAAAATATTTTTACCGAAACCCCAGATGATCATAGTCAAAAGTATCAGAACAACCAGCAAAATCACAATAAAATGAGCTTCAAATAACGACTGAAAGATCAGGAATTCACTGATAAATAATCCGGAAGGAGGCATTGCGGTAGCCGATATAAATGCAAGAAGCATCAATATGGCCCCCACTTTATTGTATTTAAAGTAGTTTCCCACATCATAAATACTCTTGCTCCGATAAATCCAGTAAACCTGGTTGAATTGCAAAAATAAAGTTGGTTTGATTAGCGTATGCAACACAATGTGCAATATGGCAGCATAAACACCAATTCCGCCCGCAGCCAATCCAAGTATGACCAGCCCCATATGTTCGATACTTGAATAGGCAAACATACGCTTGATGTTTTTTATGCGGGTCATATAAACCGTTGCAACGAAAATCGAAAGCAAAGCCGCTATGATCATCACTGTATTTGCCCAGTGTTGAAGCGAAGTATGCGACATTATTACATATATCCTGTAAATACTGATAAATCCGGCGTTCATTAAAATACTTGAGAGCAAGGCACCTGCCGGAGCCGGGGCTTTATCTTTGGCATCAATACCGGCAGTGTACATCGGGACCAAACCAAGTTTGGCGGTAAAGCCTGTGAAGATAAACAGGAATGCCAGTTTCAGCCAAAAAGGATTCAACTTATCGGCATGGGCATAAAGGGAAGTAAACGACATATCATCAGTTCCGGCATCTTTGAGCGATAAACTAAGAAACAAGATCCCGATATATACAAATGTGATGCTGATAGCACAGATGAAAACATATTTCCAGACCCCTTCCAGCGCCCTTAGATTACGGTGATGATAGATTAAGGCAGAGGCACTCAATGTGGTGATTTCTATAAATATCCAGGTGACTGCAATATGTCCCGATAAAAGAACGATGCTGCAAGCCGAAATTAATGCGACCATTGCGCCAAAAAACACAGCCCTCGACTTTGCCGTTTCATCCACATTGTGCGTTTCGATGTACCGATATCCATGAATGATGACAGGAATTGAAACAACGGTCAACGCAAACAGCAAAAGCACACCGATTGCATCTGGCTTGAAAAACTCAAGTTCAATGACATTGATATGATTGTATTCATATACACTGAATACAATCAGCAATGCCGAAAAAATAAACAGTAACGCATAATTGACCAGCTTATTCCGGTTAAAAAATAACCCTAAGCTAATGGCAAAAGCTCCTGCTAAAAATATCCCAATCATAATCTTTTAATCTTTAAGGTTACGTAAATGGTCAATATCAGGATCTTTTAATAAATCGCCTATGCGATTAAAGAAAACACCCAAAATAAGCACACTCGCGAAGATGTCGAGCATAATACCGAGGTTTACCAACATCGGCATTTCGTTCCCAACGGCAAGCGAAAGCACAAATACACCATTCTCGATGATAATGTATCCAATAACGTGTGTAATAATCTTTTTTCGTGTCACAATCAGGTAGAGTCCCGTAAAGATCGTCGACAACGCTACCACAAAAAAGGTTTTGTCAAGATTCGGATCTTTGATCGAACTAGATAAGATGATCGTTGATACGGTAATAAAGGTTACAATAATCAGCGACACGAAGTTTGGCAGGTAAGGCTCCGCTTCGCGGGTAATCCCATTTCGCTTGATAATATAATTGATAAACCACGGAACTGCAAGGGCTTTGAAAACAATTGTTTCAAGCATGATGAGCATCAGGTTAATCGTGCTGATCTTCGTTAGGGTAAGATAAGTAACCCCAAAAAGGATAAAACCCTGAAAAACGAGGATGTTCAGGTAAGTATAAAGCCTGTTCGCAATACTGATGTAGAGCAGCGACATGGCTAAAGCGATTAAAAGTATATCTGTCATAGATCTAATGTTTTATGCGAATTTCCCCAATACCAGCAGCACTCCGAAAAAGATCAGCAGCGAAACCGAAGTAAGAATAAAAACGAATTGAGGGTTGTGACCCATCCGGAACCGCGCCATAAAAGATTCGATGATCCCTATGGAAACAGCAAAGACAATCTGAATCATCAGAAACATCGGGATTGATATTTCATAAAGCAACATCCCAATAAAGAAATTTGAAATCAGTGCGCCATACATGGCAAATTTCAAATTGGTTGTGTACATGATCGTTCCAAGATCAAAGCCGCTGTTGTCCAGAATCATCACTTCATGAACCATCGTGAGTTCAAGGTGTGTTTTCGGATCGTCTATCGGCATCCGGCTGTTCTCTATCATCGCGATTAGCACAAGTACAAACGATGCTAAAGCCCCAAGCAAATACGAAATCTGCGAACCATAGTGCAACGTGCTGAATATATCGTGAAAGGAGGTATGACCGGTAAACAGCGCAAAAGATCCAAGCAAAATGAAGAAGGCCGGTTCAACAAGCATCGAAAAAAGTGCTTCGCGGCTGGCACCCATCCCTTCGAAACTGCTTCCAGTATCAAGCGCCGATACAATCATCAGGAACTTACCAAATGCCAGTAAATAGGCAAACATGATGAAATCGCCATCGAAAGAGATGAGGCCAGGATTACCTCCAAGCGGAATCATCAGGATAGCCATCAATACCGAAGCAAAATAAGCGCTCGGCGCGATTTGAAATATGAAGCTGGTCGTGGTACTAACTACAGAACCTTTCTTCCACAGCCTGAATATATCTCTCATCGGCTGAAAGATTCCCGGCCCTTTACGACCGGAAAAGATGCTTTTTGTCCGGACAATAAATCCCGAAAAAAACAAGCTCACGAATAGGATGAGTAATAAACTGACCATATTATAATTGGTTTAAAAATTTAATTATCACAACAATCTTCTCGAATAAGGAAGGTAAAAGCAAGGCAAAACTCACAAATACAAACCCATAAAGTATATAGGCCTGGATATTGCCATTTTGGAGAAAGACAAAAGAGCTCAACACTTTCCTGAACAGCAATAATGGTTTGTCGATCAACCAGGTTTCGATTTTATCGTGTGCATGTGTTTTCTGCATGACCTGCTGCGGATACAATCCTGTTGCTTCCACCTTGTCTCTTTTGATTGAAAGAACAGGTTCTGCCAATTTACGGTAAGTACGGATAAACGACGAGGCAGTGTACTGAAGTTTCCCGGTCTGCCCTGTATAAGCGCATCCCCAGGTTGATTCCTGATTGATCGTTCGCCTTCTGGTAATGATTAACTTCAGGTAATATATTCCTAAAATCAAGGCAACAAATCCCAACGAATACCACCCGACAAATGTAAGATTGGTAAGCGTTTCTCCAAATAGTAATTCAACCTGCGGATCTAATCCAGACTGGTACAAGCCGATGATGCTCAATAAGGAGGTGTTAAAGATGAAAGGGAACAATCCGATCACCATTATTGCCAGTACGATAAGATACATAGGCCAAATTCGCTGCGGCACTTCAATATCCTTTTCTTCGTGTAACTTTTCGCGTGGAGAGCCTAAGAATACAATTCCGAATGCCTTCGTAAAACAGATCAATGCCAGTCCGCCAATACTAACCAAACCCAATATTGTAAACAGAAGATTCAGAATAAGCTTAAAATTACCTGCTATTAATCCGTGAAACAACCCATTGTATAAAAAGAACTCCGATATAAATCCATTGAACGGAGGCAATCCGCAAATGGCAAGCGATCCAATCAAAAATATGTAACCAGTATGTGGCATCTTTTTAATTAAGCCACCCAACGACTCGATATTCATTGTATGCCTTGCCTGATAAACATTTCCGGCGCTAAAAAAGAGCAGCGATTTGAAAAGTGAATGGTTCAGCACATGAAGCAATGCACCACCAAAACCGGCAACGACAAGTATTTGATTGTTATAACCAAGGCCTAAACTGCCCAATCCGATTCCTATCCCAATGATGCCAATATTTTCGATGCTGTGGTAGGCCAGCAATTTTTTAAGATTGTGCTGAACAATAGCCAACATCACACCATAAACGCCGGTGATCACAGAAACAAATAAAATAAAATAGCCAACAGGTATCATGTCTGTCTTAATCAGCATCAACATCCGGAGAATACCGTAGATTCCAATCTTTATTATTACACCTGACATGATACCTGAAATATGGGCCGGTGCAGCCGGGTGTGCCAATGGAAGCCAGGTATGAAAAGGGACAAATCCCGCTTTAATGGCAAATCCTGTAAAGAATAAGATAAAAAGTGCCAACCCGGTCATTTGGGGTTGCAAGGCAGTAAATGAAGAGATTGAAATAAAATCGAAAGTCCCGGTTTTGACCTTCATCCATATGAAAGCTAAGGTTATCAACAGTATGCTGATATGCGATTGTATCAAAAAATTAATTCCTGCCTTTAAAGTAGCACTCTTATAATTTTCGAAGATCACAACAACAAATGAAGTTAAAGCCATGATCTCCCAAACGACAAGAAACACAATGCTGTTTTGAATCAGACAAATATCAACCAATGAAGTATATAGCAAAATGAAAGCTACTGCATGAAGTGCCAGATTGTCGGGCTGGTCAATATATTTCTTCATGTACTGAATACCATACCATGTGCCGGTAAAAAATGTAAAGCTGATGACAAGTATAAACCAGGCTGACAGGTAATCGATCCGCATTGGAATGGCCCCCGTTATAAATGATCCGGGATAGAAATATTCAACAGTTCCGTTTGTAAATACAGAAAAAGCGAGCACCGAAATGATTGCAACCTGAACTGTAATGACGCCCATCGTAAGAATCCCCCTTCCTTTTGTTTTCAAAAAAGGGATGCAGACAATTGCGACAATCGCAGTCAGGTTAAATATTTCGACAAGATTCTTTTCCATTTACAAAATCAATAAATAAAATTGAGGGCTGTTCCAAGAAAAATCAAAATTATAAAAAACAGGCCATAAAGCACATAAGATTGTATTTGCCCATTTTGAATAAACTGAAAGTAATTCAAGGTAAATGTTAACCTTTTTGCCAAAGGAGTTACAAAATATCTTTCAAGCATATCAACATAGTAATGTGTTGAAAAATTATAGGCAACAGGGTAAAGCTTTTCTTTAGGAATTTTCTCAACATTCTTCCTCTCTTTTACAAGGAAGCTAAATAGCTGACCAAAAGACCTGGTAAAAGAACGTCCCGAATACTGGGCCTTCCGCACCGGAGCGACATATGCGCAACCCCAGGTTTCATAGGCAACTTTTGGCCGTTTGTGCACAATCAGCCAGCGAATTCCAAAGACAGACATGATCAGGACAATAAAAATCAGGGTTATCATTCCTATGTTGGCTATATTATCAGCGATAGGGAGCAAAGCAACAGTTGGAACAGGAAATACGGAACCAAATGAATTCATTACAACCTTATTGGCATACGAGAAGAAAAACTGCGGCATCAAGGCAACAGCCATCATCGCAGCAACAATAAAATATTGAGGCAATAGCATGATAAATGAAGCTTCCTTCGGTTTGTGTGGAAAATCCTCGCGGGGATTTCCAAGGAAAATAACCCCGAAGGTTTTTGTAAAAGTGATTAGCGACATCCCTCCTACCATTACCAGACCGGTAATTGTCAAAATGAGCAATATTGACTGGGAAATCCCCTGTACATTAAGCAACCCTGTGAAAAGTCCGTTGTAAATAATATACTCTGAGACAAAGCCGTTAAAAGGTGGCACGCCGCCAATGGCCATTGACCCGATGAGAAAAAATACGGCTGTGATGGGCATCTTCTTAATTAAACCGCCCAGACGTTCAATGTTTCGCGTATGGGTTTGCTGGTAAACACTTCCTGCACCATAAAATAATAACGATTTGAAAAGTGAATGGTTCAGCGTGTGCAACAAGGCACCACTAAATCCAAGTATGGCCATTGTCTGATTGCCATTTCCGATTCCCATCAATCCTACTCCAAGCCCGATCCCAATGATACCTATATTTTCGATCGTGCAGTAGGCAAGCATCATCTTAAAATCGAATTTTACAGCCGCATTGGCAATTCCATAAATGGCAGTAATTATTGACAAGATCAGGATGACTTCGCCAAACAAAATCCAATCGTGCCGCAAATACATGATGATCCGAAAGATTCCATAGATACCTAATTTGACAATCACGCCCGACATTACGCCTGAAACATGCGACGGAGCAGCCGGATGCGCATGAGGCAACCAGGTATGAAAAGGGATAAACCCCGCTTTTATGGCAAATCCTGAAAACAGTAAAACGAATATCCAGACCGAACTCTTACCAGCAGGCAAAAGTGCCAATGCTTCAAAATTAAACGATCCGGTATTGATGTACAGTAAAATAAAGCCAAGTGTCAGCAGAACAACGCTCAAGTGCATCTGCACCATGTAATTGATCCCGGCTTTTAATGTCTGCTTATTTTGAAATTCAAAAATGACCAGCATTAAAGAGGAAAGCGACATGAGTTCCCATGAAATAATAAAGGCAACTCCATGATCGAATATGCACACCCATACCATTGAAAGGTGGAAAAGGATGTAAAAAACCCAGTGCATTTCGAGGTTCGCTTTTAGTTTCGAATACGATTTAAGGTAACCCGTTCCATACAAAACACCTGTTATTGATGTAAAATTGATGATCAGAATAAACCAGGCAGAAAGACTGTCAATTTTAAGACTGATATCACCCATTAAGTGAGGTATACTAATCACGCCGATTTGTGGTCCAACGGTTAAGGCCAGTATAGAAGGGATTGAAGATAAGGCTGTATTCGCAAGTACAATCAATAAAACAAGAAGCGGCCTGTATCTCTCCTTAACAATAATTAGCACTAATAAGCCTCCTGTCAGCACAAGAGCCATCCATCCCATTAATTGTGTTATTCCCATATTTTCAAAACAAAAAATACCAACGTATTAGAATCTGCGAAATTAGGCATTTCTAAGCTGTAAATATTTTGCACAGGTCAATCAAAGAATTGATTTATGTCATTTTTTTGATAATTTTGTTCCGCATATAAAGTAATCAGAATGTCAGTCCAACCAGATAACGTAGCGGAAAAGTTCATTTTCAAAAGCGATTCAGCCTTTTCAAAATTACCAGAATACATAAAAGAGGACTTCCTAAGCCAAATGAACGTTAAACAGTTCAAAAAAGGACAAAACATTTTTACGGAAGGGACTTACCCTGCTGGTATCTATTTCATTAAAAAAGGGAAAGTTAAAAAATACAAATCGTTGAATGGGGGAAAGGAACAAATCATTTATGTGTGCAGCGAAGGCGAGTTACTGGGGTATGCCACATTTTTAAGCGAAGAGATTTATCCCGATTCCGCAGCTTCGTTAACCGATGCGACGATTGGATTTCTTTCCAAAGATAAATTAATGAAATTGCTTGAAGAGCATGACGAATTGTCCAAAATGCTCATGAAGAACCTGAGTCATGAATTTGGCGTCCTTGTCAATTTCATTGCAACATTTACCCAGAAAACGGTAAGGGAAAGGGTAGCATTAACCTTGCTGATTCTTCATGAGAAATTCAAGGATGACCTCAACGAATACAATGAAATTCAAATTGTGCTTACAAGAGCCGACTTTGCCAATATTGTTGGGACGGCGGTGGCAACGCTCGTGAGATTGCTGCACGACTTTAAGGAAGAAAAGCTGATCCGGACGCAAGGTCGCAAAATAATTATCATCAACAAACTGCGATTACTCGAAATAGCTGATGTTGCGGATGTCTTTTAAGCAAATTGGAAAGGTTATTTATGAGAAGTAAGTCTTTAAAGTTAAAAGATACCCGGCACAGACAACCTAAATTCTGAAGCTTATCCCACTCAAATTGACCAATAAAGCATGTTTTTTTATCAGACTCAAAAATCCACCCGAAAATAGCCCATCCGTAAATCTAAATTTTGTAATTTTAATGGACATTTGATCCATTGAATGAGCCAATTCAGCGACAAGCTTCACAGCGCACCGTTTTTCCGGCTTCTGGTTCCCTTTGTTGCAGGAATCGTTTTAGGCGACTCGCTTCCGCCTGAACATAAATGGTTTTACCTTGGTGCATCAGTTTTCTTTTTTATTCTGCTCATCTTCTTCGTAAACACGTCGTTCAAACGGGATTCTTTATTTGGCTTCTTCTCCTTTCCCGCTTTGCTTTTCCTTGGACTTTTCATCACAAACGACCAGAAATACAATCCAAAACCATTACCAAAAGGTGAATACTTTGCGGTTATCCACGAGTTTCCGCTCGAGAAAGAGAAATCATACAGGGCGGCGATCCGGTTAACCCAACCGAAAATATTGGTACTTGCTTATTTTGAAAAATCGGACCTGATTTCAAAAGCAGAACCGGGTGACGTTATTTGGTTTCGGGGACAACCCGAATTACTTCAAAAGACAGGTAATCCATATGAATTCGACTACCATGCCTATGCGGTCCGCAACGGAATTGGACATCGTATCTATTTGAAAGACGCCAATTATTATCCGTTAAAAGCTGAAAAGAATCGGAATATTATTGAATTGGCATTGATTATCCGCGACAGGCTACTCCAGATAATCGAAAATTGTGGACTAAAAGGAGAGGTCTTTCATTTGGTATCGTCCATCTCACTTGGCGCACGGGAGGAACTCGAACCAGAAACCACGCAAAGTTTTGCCAAAACCGGTGTGATTCATGTACTGGCCGTTTCGGGGATGAATGTTGCCATCATCTTCGTGGTGCTGGATTGGATGTTGCGATTTTTAAAGCGGAAAAAAGGTGGCGTATATCTCTATACTTTCATTATTCTCACCGCAGTTTGGGGTTATGCACTTATCACAGGGATGTCTGCCTCGGTGATTCGGGCAGCAGCGATGTTCACATTTATCGTGATCGGGACGGGTATGAGCCGTCATCCGAATATTTACAATTCTTTGGCTGCTTCAGCATTTGTTTTGCTTTGTATCAATCCTTCGCTCGTGTACGATGTTGGATTTCAACTTTCCTATGCCGCAGTATTTTCTATTGTCTATTTCCATCCTTTTATTTATGGGGTATTCTATTTCAAATACTGGATTCCGGATCAAATATGGACATTGCTGTCGGTGTCAATGGCGGCACAAATCGGAACGCTCCCCTTGCTTTTACACTACTTTCACCAGTTCCCCACCTGGTTTTTGTTGGCCAATCTGATGGTCATTCCACTTGTAACATTGATTTTGTACCTGATATTTATCGTATTTATCGTTGCTCCGATTATTCCGCTTCTTGGGAAATTAATGACGTTCATTCTTTACCTGGCAGGACAGGGAATGCTTTTTTCGGTCCATTTTGTTGAGCGACTCCCCTATTCAATACTGGACGGATTATACCCGTCGGACTTAACCCTATGTCTAATTGTCTTAATCGCAATTTCAAGTACCCTTTTCATCTTGTACAAAAGTTCGAAAGCGCTAACCGCTGCTTTGGTTTTGATCATTGCGCTCTTGATATTTAGCCATCTTTCAGTCTATCAAAAACTATCACGAAAAGAAGTTGTCGTTTTTAACCTTCCGGGCAAAACGTTGATTGCACTGACGAAAGGGAATGAGACCATGTGGCTCACAACTGACAAAAACAATACAATCGAAAAATTGAAATATTACACAAAACCGTATGAAGGATTTCGTGGTATCAGAAAATCATCCATCATTTGCTTGTCGGATACGATGAATCAAAACATTAAAAATTTAGCATATCAGGAGAATTTTTTGAATTTTGAGGGGCTATCTTTATACGTCTTTAGCGATCAGAAATTTAATGACGTTGATTGGAAACAGTTCCCGAAAACAGATTTGTTGATCCTGTCGGAAAAGACGTTGCCTGATACCGCATTGGTGCGGAAATATCTCCCGACGACTGTAATTATCGAAAGCCGGACGCCACGCAATGCTGTCAATGGAAATTTTGATTCAGTGATTGCTTCGAATGATCCAAAAACAATGAATTCAGCAATTGGCGGAGCGGTGAAGATTGAATTCAAACACGCAAATACAGGAGAAAAAAACATTCTCAGTTGCAGATACTTTAATCGTTAATAATCCTTTACTTTGCATTTAAATTTGGTTAGTTATTATGAAAATTGTAATTGCAGGTGCTGGTGAAGTTGGTACACATTTGGCTAAAATGTTATCTAAAGATGAACATGATATTATCCTTTTTGATGAGGCTCAGGATAAGCTTGATGACATATCGGCTGCACTTGATGTGCTGACAGTTTCGGGAGGTGCGATCTCTATTTCCGATTTAAAGCAGGCAGGTGTCAATAACTGCGATCTTTTTATCGCTGTCACACCATTCGAAGACAGGAATATTGTGGCATGTCAGTTAGCCAAACACATTGGTGCTAAAAAGACCATTGCACGTATTGACAATCAGGAGTTTTTGTTTACCCAAAACCGCGACTATTTCAAGTCACTCGGAATTGATGAATTGATATACCCCGAACATCTTGCTGCCAAAGAAATCGTCACCAATATCAAGCAAACAAGCATGCGACAGATTTTCGAGTTTTCGGGTGGAAAGTTAGTGCTGTTTGCGGTAAAGATCAGAGAAAATGCCGCCATCCTTGGAATTTCGCTCAAAGATCTGCACAGTGACATGGTTGATTTTGTGATTGTTGCCATTGCGCGTGATTCGGAAACACTTGTCCCTCATGGCGGCGACATAATTAAAGTGGATGACCTGGTATTTTTTGTGGCAAAACCAACAAGTGTTGAGTTGATCCTTCAAAAAGCGGGGAAAGAGAAATTTGTGATTAAAAACGTGATGATACTCGGAGGTAGCCGTATCGCAATGAAAACTGCGTTGCGCCTTGGCGATGGTTTTAATGTTAAAATAATTGAGCAAAACAAAGAGCGTGCAATTAAATTTACGAGCAAAGTGAGTAATGCACTCGTGATTCATGGAGATGGCCGTGACCTTGAGTTATTGCGATCGGAAGGAATTGAGCAAATGGATGCCTTTATCGCCGTCACGGGAAATTCGGAAACAAACATTCTGTCGTGTCAGCTCGCTAAAAAGATGGGGGTAAAAAGGACGATTGCCGAAGTTGAGAACATTGATTATATTGATTTTGCAGAAAAAATAGGGATTGGCGGTGTAATCAATAAAAAACTACTGGCAGCATCCTATATCTACCGTTATACAATGAATGCGGAAGTCTCGCATGTTAAATGTCTGACTGCAACCGATGCCGAAGCGCTTGAATTTACTGCAAGAGAAGGATCGAAAGTCACCAAATCAATTATTAGCAAACTCGATTTTCCGAAAGAGGCCACCATTGGAGGATTTATCCGTAATGATCAGGGATACATTGCTTCAGGTAATTCGCAAATTAATGCTGGTGATAAAGTGGTTGTATTCACTCGTCCTGACGCATTAAAGAAGCTTTCGAAATTTTTCAATTAACGTACTTCAGGAGCAAAAACGATCATTAACTTACCAGAAAATCAATTGGCGTGCCGGTTGCCCATAAAAGCAACAGACACGCCAATTGATTTAGTATTCATATTTCCAGGAAAAAAAGCAGATTTTAACCTTTCATCCGGTCTGGAGAGTAATCAATATTCTCTTTTCTTTTAATTGGTAACACTCCACCCATTTCACCCATTACATTCACAAGGTCAGAACCTGTTGGAACAACAATTTTTGAATTATCTTTTAATGAGGTCTCCATTGCCTGAATTCGACGCAGTAACTGGGCATTTCCAACAAAATATTTTTCTGCAGCTTCGTTCACCAACTGAATTGCCTGAGCTTCACCTTCAGCGCGAAGAATAGCACCCTGTTTGATACCTTCAGCACGGCGGATTTCGGCACGTTTCTCACCATCAGCCTTTGTTTCGGTAGCAGTTGCAAAATCGATTGCGG
>JAAFHB010000433.1 GCA_010906965.1 Mariniphaga sp.
GTACTTTTCTTGGTAAAAACCCTATGGTTGAATACCCGCGCGTTCCCGGACATGAAATTTCGGCTGTCATTCAATTAATTGGGGAGGAAGTGCCGGACAATTTTAAAATAGGACAAGGCGTTACCGTTGTCCCTTACACCAATTGTGGTCAATGTTCGTCATGCCGGAAAGGGCGTTTTAATGCATGTCGTTACAATCAGACACTGGGTGTTCAAAGAGATGGTGCGATGCAGGAATTTATCACTGTTCCGTGGCAGAAACTGATTTCCGATGATCAGCTTTCAGCAAAAGAACTCGCGATGGTCGAACCGCTGACCGTCGGATTTCATGCCATTGATCGTGGACGTGTAACCGATATTGATACAGTAATGATATTTGGTTGCGGAATGATTGGTTCAGGTGCAATTATTCGTGCGGCCTTGCGTGGTGCTAAAGTCATTGCTGTTGATATTGATGATCAAAAACTTGAACTTGCACGAAAGATTGGGGCAACCTATGTAATAAATTCGAAAACCAACAATTTGCACGAAGCTTTATTGAAGATCACGGATGGACATGGACCTGATGTAATCATTGAAGCTGCCGGCAATCCAATTACTTACCAATCTGCTTTGGTAGAGGCTGCTTTTGCCGCCCGTGTGGTTTGTATCGGATATGCGAAGAACGATGTCAGTTTTGCAACCAAACTCTGGGTTCAGAAAGAGATCGACATTCTGGGTTCACGAAATGCAACGCCATCCGATTTTGAAGCAGTCGTCAATTACCTGAAAAAAGGAACTTTTCCGCTTGTCGAAATGATCACCCGGGTGATCGAACCTGAAGATGCAGCAGATGCATTTGCGTTTTGGGATGCCAACCCTGGAAATGTGATGAAAATATTGGTAAGGTTTTAAGAAAGATAACTGGTAACTGGCTATCCTACTTGGAAATAGGTTGCCGTTATCAAAAAATAGTAATCCAATCAATCTTTCAATATGAATAAGATGAAAATGAAATTCTTACTCCTAATTCGATCAAAATTAAAGCAGTATCCGGAAGCCAATTGCCAGTTGCCAGTAGCCAATAGCCTGCCGCACATTGACCAAATGATCCATTAAAACTAAATATTTAAAGATGAAACGCAGAACCCTTTTAAAATCAGCAGCCACAATTGCAGCAACCTCTCTATTGGCATATGAAGCAAAGGCAAATCATTTTGCAGAGGAAAGCTTATCTTCATTCGGTCAGAATAATACGGGAAATAGCATCCTGCACTTTGGCGATGGTCGCGACTGGTTTTTTAAGGCACGTTATGGAATGTTTGTACATTGGGGTCTGTATTCCATTCCGGGATGGCACGAACAACACCAATGGCGCGCAAGAGTTCCAAGAGCTGAGTATGTGAAGCTGGCTGACCAATGGAACCCAAAGAAATTCAATCCTGAAGAATGGCTCGATTTGATGGAAGAATCAGGTATGAAATATATCACGTTAACCACAAAACATCACGACGGATTTTGTTTGTGGGATACTAAACAAACAACTTTCAATACAATGAATACTCTTTTTAAGAAGGACATTGTCGGAATGTTGTCGGATGCCTGTCATAAACGGAAGATACCGCTTTGTCTCTACTATTCAATAGCAGACTGGAATCAACCCAATTATCCCAATTTAGGACGTCACCATGAACTTCCACCTCAACCCAATGACACCCCCGACTGGGCCAAATACATGTATTTTCTGAAAGAACAGGTGCGCGAACTTTGTACGAACTATGGCGAAATCCACGGGTTCTGGTGGGATATGAATGTTCCGGTTTACAAAGATCCTTCAGTAAATGCGCTGATTCGGAAACTTCAACCAAAAGCGGTGATCAACAACCGTGGTTTTGACGATGGTGATTTTGGAACTCCCGAACGTGATTATGACAGTGGCGCCGCCGAAGCGAAAGGATTCGACAAGCTCGTTGAGGCTTGTCAATCGGTTGGAATGGAAAGTTGGGGATTTAAAAAAGATGAAGACTACTACACCGACCGGCACCTGATCTGCAGTATCGACAGTTACCTGGCACGCAATGCCAATTATTTACTCAATGTTGGACCAACAGGCGAAGGTATTATACCAACCGAAGCAGCAAAAATCCTTCAACGGATTGGCAAATGGAAAACTTCTGTTGATGAGTCGTTCCAAAAGGTACAAACCGATTCGGATATTGTCAACGCTCCGGGCGTTCTGATTACCAAACGTGAAAGTACGCTTTACATTCATATGAATAAACTACCGGTTGGCAATGGTTTAAAGTTAAAACCCATCAATGTTCTGCCATCAAAAGCGACTTTGCTAAATACTGGAAAAGCAATTGATTGTATCGTGAATTTATGTCCCAGCGACCATGCTTCGCAGCAACCTTATCTGCGTTTGCGGAATCTCCCGGCAAACGAAATGGCCAATACAGTACTGGTTGCAAAACTTGAATTCGATCGGCCGTTGGAGCAAATCATTCAGGCCAAAAACCCGGATACAAATATTGAGCTGACAAAATAAATATCAACTAAATAAAACCACTTTAATATCTTTAAAACATGAAGAAAAACACGCAATTAATTTGTCTGACACTATTGGCATTTGTATTGAGCATTCTTCCGGAAAGCCAGCTATTTGCACAGACATTCAAACCGACCGACGAGTCATTTAAACAGTACCAATATCCCGAATGGTTCCGCGATGCAAAGTTTGGAATCTGGGCACATTGGGGGCCGCAGGCCGTTCCACGTCAGGGTGACTGGTATGCCAGGAAAATGTACGAATCGGATATTCTTGACCGCAAAACAAATCAACCTACCGGAAAATCGAGCAAAGAATATCTATATCATGTTGAGCATTATGGTCATCCGTCGAAATTCGGTTATAAGGATATTATCCCTTTGTGGAAAGCCGAACGGTGGGATCCGGAGCAGCTAATGGCGCTTTATAAAAAGGTCGGTGCCAAATACTTTGTAAGTATGGCAACCCATCACGATAATTTTTTCCTTTGGAACTCCAAAATTCATTCATGGAATTCGGTAAACATGGGTCCGAAGAAAGATGTGGTG
>JAAFHB010000434.1 GCA_010906965.1 Mariniphaga sp.
GGGTTGGTGTCGCGTTGTGTCCATTTTCCCCCAGTTCCGCAAGCTCCACTGGGGGTTATTCAAATTTAACCACTTCGTGGTATAAAAATAGTTTCTCAGCAATCCCTACCTAGCCTCAAATAAGTAAGTGTTTGTGCCAAATGCAGGTCGTTCAAAGCTTCTACTGATTTAATTTCGATTATTAATTTGTTTTCAACCAATAAATCGATCCGATAACCAGCCTCAAGTTTTATTTCCCGGTATACCAGTGGCAATGGCTTTTGTTTTTCAACTTTCAAATTCAGACAATAGAGTTCATAGTACAAACACTCCTGATAAGCACTTTCCAACAAACCAGGTCCTAATGCTCTATGAACGGTAAGCCCGGCTTCAAATACGATTTTTGCTAATTCATTTTCTATCATGGCAGATTTAAAAAATGGTGTGCTTCGTGTAATCTTTGTGTTCCTTGTGTTTAAAAGTTCACCACAAAGTTCACAAGGAATTGCACAAGGATCATTCCTGATCTTTATAAACCGTTACAAATCTACTGCTTTCCGATATTCTTGTTATTAAAGCTCGAAATATCAATCAATCCCTGCGTATCGTCGTCAAAACTGATCACAACGCTGTCACCCTTTGCTGTCACCGGAAGTTCGTTCGATATCTGCGACGAACCGATAAAAATATTTTCCTTTCCCTCGACTGTGAAATAATAGAAGCTGTTCCCGTTTTTGATATCCGAATTGATGCGCAGCACCACCGAATTGAGGATTTGTTTTTTGGTGGTACTCTTCGGATTGATTTTATTACCGGCCATGTTATAAGCGTTTTTATAGGCCATCAACGTCTCGGTGAGCGTATTCCCGACCCCGACAATCGTATAGTCTTCAATGGCGACCATCGCAAACATCTTCACCAGTCCGCCATCATCTTTTAAGGTCATCATATAGGTCGGGATGTTGTTGATGTTATACGGAATCGGAGTTGATGCTGAAAAACGCTTCTCCTGCACTTTCCCGCGTGCCGATTTCTGCGCTGCAAATTCGGTTGCTCCACTTTGTTTGTACCAGACCGTCTTTTTAGTGCGCGTATCAACCAGTACAAATCCAACGGTAGCTTCGTCGGCGCCAACAGAGGTGAGTCCGGTGTACCAGTACGATTTATTATCCTCGCCATAAACCAGCGTTACCTCCTGCGAAATTTGTAATTTGTTCTCATTCGAGAAATTCCAGTAACCTTTCACAAAATTTCCCCAGTCGTTGAGCTGATTTTCGATAAATGCATCAGGTTGAATGCGATCGATCCACGCCGGTGCATTGGCAATTCCATATTCATCGCACTTCCCGGTCTCTGTATTGACGACAACAACGCCTGTTGCATCTTCACCATAAAATCCAATCGTCTTTTTGTATTTCGTGATTACCCAGTAAGGGACACCGTCATCATCAATTTCAAAACTATAGTCGGTTAATCCGACATTGTAATAGCCCCTCAGGTAAAGATGACGCTCGAGGAAGTCATTAAAGTAACCTTCCGACTGATATTTGATCAGTACTTTCTTCCCGCCAATCTCCTGAACAAGTTTTACATCGCGTTCGTTCGAGGCATTTACCATTACGTAGCCATTTGTCCCTTCGCTGTTCTTGTTCCATTTAAAGAACCCCGAATGCAGCAGCGGCGCCACCCAATAAAGCTCGTTTTTGACCTTTTGAATATTAAACGCGCCTAACCGCACCTGACTTCCAAGGGCAGGTTGTGCACCAAGCACTTTATCGCCTAAAATATTGGCAAGCGACTGATCGACAACCCTTACTTTATCCATCGAAATGGGCGTCATATGTGTCGAAAGGTTCTCACCGACCTCAACGGTTCCAATCAGGTTGCGGTAAGCTGAAGTCCGCAGCAATGGCCACGATGTTAATGTCGGAAGTACGGTTGAATAGATTAATAGCAGGATTAAAATAGCCACTGGAACCTTAATATTCCCCTGCGGTTTAAACTGATAGGTCTGAACACCTCCATTGTACACCGGCGTAGCCTTTATATTGAGTACAATCCACAAAAAAATCATTGCGGCAATCAATGCGGGCAGTCCCCAGAAACCATAAGCAATTACGGGCATTCCCGAATAGAGCATCACCATTGCGGCAATCGCGATCACGATCAGTCTTGGTATTTTATTCATCTTATTGGGTTATTTAGAGGTATTATTATTTGAATTTATGTTTGTCAGCAAGACAAATATAATGCTTTTAGGGATAACATATAAGTATTTCAGCATCCAAATAAGGTATTTTAGTACCCGAACAACCTATTTTACGTTCCAAACAGAACATTTTAGTACCCAAACGATGTATTTAACGCCCCGATGTAAAAATGTAATTAGGCAAACAATGTATTTAACGTCACAAAGTAAAAATGTAATTACGGGAAATGAATATGTAAGGTCCTTAAGTAAAAATGTAATTACGGAAACAGAGTTTGTAAGCACCCAATGTAAAAATGTAATTATGGAAATAGAGTTTGTAAGGTCACGTTGTAAAAATGTAATTACGGAAACTGAGTTTGTAAGGTCACATTGTAAAAATGTAATTACGGAAAAGGAGTTTGTAACGTCCAAGTGTAAAAATATAATCATCGGAATGACGTTTGTAAGAGCGCCAAAGGAAGATGTAAGCGCCCAAATGAGCTGTTGAAGATCCCAAATTGAATTTGTAAATGCCCAAATGATGGTTGTAAGACCGGTTTTAAAATATGCTGCATCCGGATGTGGAAATTTGATGGATTTTACGATTTTGTTAAGTCAGTTACAGGCTTTGCTGGTTCTGCCCGGAAATTTACATTATTGAAAACCTGTTTTTTAAATCCCGAAACTTTATATTGTGTGCCAAATTGAGGATTCCGGCTTGCCAACCGTCCTTGTTTTTTATCTTCAAGGCGTTGAAAACGGCCTTTTTTTGAATTTTTGAAAATATTTTGAAAAAAGTTGAAAATATTTGTAACTACTCAGGTCTGTTATTAAGTTTTTGTATTCAAGCCTCATCAGGTAATACAGCATTATCTAAGGCTGGATATTACGCTGTCATACA
>JAAFHB010000062.1 GCA_010906965.1 Mariniphaga sp.
AATTTAAATTCAATTATTTATTAAAACTTATTACACCAAATCTTTAACTCATCAGTAGTATTCCTAAATCATATTTTTAATGCGTTAATTTACTTTAAAACTTAACTATTTAACTTTGACCAAAATAAATTTGAGCAATAACTTTCTTGAATTGTCAACGAATTTGGAAACAATTGGAATTAAAAAAATTGTACTGTATGGTTTCCAATATATTATATATATCATAATTAAATTTTGCTCGGAGTTTTTTTTTAATCTCCAATCTTTAGTTGGAAAGAATGTTCAGAATTAAATTAAATATTTTAAGTTGAAGCAATGAATATCAATTTATTTTACAAAGCTTCGCTATTGTCAGTCACAATACTGAATTTCCCTAAAATTTTAAGCCGTTAATTGTGAAACCTAAAAGTGAATAATTTACCTAAAGTTTCATGTTTATATTATTAACTTAATTTAAACAAACCTATTAACGATAAAACGTATTAGATAGTTTCAAAAAATATTGATGAAATATATAAAAATTAAATACTTTAATTCTTTACTGTTGGAAAACAGCCGTTTGGCAACAAAGTTTTTTTGAGATTTTTTTTTATCATGGAAAGTCAGCCTACTTATTTATGAGTTTAAGTTGGAATTCAAATAAAATATAGCCTAATTTTCGGACAAATAAGCTTGCTGCTTTGCATTTAAAATTGAATTAATTGTAATGAACTATTTGTCACATATTTATCTCTCAGGAGAGTCTGAAGAAATTAAACTTGGGAATTTTATTGGTGATTTTGTGAAAGGGCAGCAGTTTTTGAAATACCCTTTTGATGTGGCAAAAGGAATAATGCTTCATAGGCAAATTGATTCGTTTACAGATTCACACATTATTGTAAAAGAGTGTATTATGAAATTAAGGCCTGGATTTGGCAAATATTCAGGAATTGTGATTGATATTTTTCTTGATCATTTTTTGGCAGTGAATTGGCACCATTACTCTTTTGAAAAGCTTCCATCTTTCACGAAAAGATTTCATGCTGTACTTTTGTCAAATTTTTTTCAGCTTCCTTCACAAGTAAAGATGTTTTTGCCATTTCTGATACAGAATAAACGGCTTCAGTCGTATATTTCCTTTGATGGTATTGAAAAAACGCTCAGAATTATGGTTTCACATACTTCATTGCCTTCCGAAACTGAATTCGCGATGAAAATTCTTGAAGATGAGTATGATTTTTTCAACAAGGCTTTTAATCAATTTTTCCCTGAGATGATTTATTTCGTTGAAATGAAAGGGGACTTCAAAATTAACAGACCTCTTTTTGAGTCTGAAAGAAGGAGTGACTCGAAAAGTGAAGATGAAAATCATTTAGCCACTTGATCACTGATTTAGATGCCAATTTAAATCATTTTCAAGCTGTTACCTGAGATTTTCTGTTCTGCTCGCATCAAGGCGCAGAAAAATAAATAAAAGAATGGTAAAAGCCCAAAGTGACGACCCGCCATAACTAAAAAAAGGCAGCGGTATCCCAATTACAGGTGCAAGTCCAATGGTCATGGAGATATTAATGGCGATGTGGAAAAAGAGAATACAAGCTACCCCGTAACCATACACCCTGCTAAATTGTGAGCGCTGTCGTTCGGCAATCGTGATGAGGCGGATCAACAGTATTAAAAACAGGCCAACAACAAACGTTGAGCCAAGAAAACCCCATTCTTCGCCTACGGTGCAAAAAATAAAGTCGGTACTTTGTTCTGGTACAAAATTGTATTTGGTTTGCGTTCCATTCAGAAATCCTTTTCCGGTAATACCTCCTGAACCAATAGCTATCTTTGATTGATTGACATTGTACCCAGCCCCCAGCTTGTCTGTTTTGATGCCAAGAACTTCATCAATACGATTTCTTTGGTGAATGATCAGAACGTTTTTGTAGAAATAGTTCACCGACATTGAGATGCTTACTGCGAAAATAAAAAACAGCACAATTCTCCAGACTTGTTTGACATGATAAAAAATACCAAAAGCAATAAAAAGAACTGCAATTATAGCGGTGGTAATGAGCAATAGTTGAAAGGGCGAACCTCCAAGACCGAATAAAACGTCTATCAGCCAGATTAATCCAAATGTTCCAACAATGGCAAAAAGTCCAATTAGTGCTTCTTTAATACTTAAACGTAAAACTCCATAAGTTGCAACAGAGATGGAAAGAAGAAATATTAGCAACTTGAACTCATCGAGCAAAAGTGAGAGAACAAAGAGTGCTGCCGCAGCAAATCCCCAGAAAAGCACCATACCTGATAGTCCTTCTCTGAAAAACACTAAGATGAATACAGCAAATACAAGTGCTGAACCCGTATCGTTCTGCATTATGATGAGGATTGCTGGTAAGGCAATTATGGCACTAAGTGTTAAGTACGATCGCAGCTTTTGTATTTTAAAATCGAACTGACTAATGCACTTAGCGATTGCAAGATTAGTAGCAAATTTGCCTAACTCAGCAGGCTGCAATGCAACACTCCCAAATTCGAACCAAGCTCGTGCTCCATTAACCTCTTTCCCAAAGATGAGTACTGCAACCAGAAGTAAGATTGTGAAAATATAGATATGCGTTGCAAAGGCTGCAAAGAATTTACTGTCGATAGTAAGCACCATTATGGCAAGTATTATGCCGGCAATAATCCATATTAATTGCTTTCCATATCTCTGTCCAATATCCATAATGCTTTGATGTTCATCACTGTAAACAGCGGCATAGATGTTTACCCAACCGAGCATTACGAGCACAAGGTAAAGAAAGACCGTTATCCAGTCGAGATTAAGTAATATGTTATTTCGAGCTTTCAATCTCCTGTTTCTACTTTCATGGTGGATATTAAATCGGAATTAAACATTCCATCTTCCCAATGTTGTCTGTTGGGAGCAATTTTACCTTTCAGGTATTTTTCTATAATCAGGCTGGCGATTGGTGCGGCGTATCTTGCTCCCCATACACCGTTTTCGATGTATACAGCAATGGCTATTTTAGGATTAATTTTCGGCCCAAATGCAACAAAGGCTGAGTGAGCTTCACCGTGAGGATTCTGAATTGTCCCCGTTTTTCCACAAATTATCACACTGTCGATCTTAGCAGAGAGACGTGCAGTACCCGTTTCAACAACCTGTTCCATTCCCTGGACAATCATCTCGTAATTTTCGCGACCAGCATTTACTGTGTGCTTGTCGAATTGCAAGACTCTTTGGGTGCCGTCGTAATTCTGAATACTTTTTACAAGATGTGGCGCAATGTAATAACCCCTGTTGGCAATTAATGATACCATGTTTGATAACTGAAGGGGTGTTAATAACAATTCTCCCTGCCCAATAGATAAGGATCTTATTGTTAGTGAATTCCACCTGCCAGAACCGAAATACTTGTCGTAGTAAGCTATTGTCGGAATGCTCCCTGATGTTTCGGAATAAAGATCGCCTCCGATTTTTTTACCAATGCCCATTTCAAGAAGAAAGTTGCGGAATGCTTCCAATCCTTCGGCTGGGGTTGGATAGTGATTGATTTCTGCTTTAAATGCCTGCCAGAAGAAAGCGTTACAAGATTCCCTGATCGCAGAAATTAGACCCAACGGGGTTTCGTGGTTATGCGTGCATTTGATAGGGGAGGAGCCTGGACCCTGACAGGAATAGCGGGCGGATTGCAAAACTCCTTCCTCGAGACCGATCAATGCATTCGCGATTTTGAAGGTCGAACCAGGAGGATACGATGAAGTGATGGCCCTGTTTAACATGGGTTTATACGGGTCGTTTAATAACTTTGCATAATTTTTGGAGCGTTCACGTCCAATAAACAATCCCGGATCGAATGTTGGAGAACTGGCTAAGACAAGTATTTCGCCGGTTTCGGGTTCGATTGCCACAATACTTCCAACTTTACCAGCTAATAATTGTTCACCATAACTTTGCAGATCAGCATTTAATGTAGAGGTGAGGTTTTTCCCAATTACTGCTGCGGTATCCATCTTTCCCTGTTCAAATGATCCTTTCGGCATATTGTGAACATCAACCATCATATAGGAGATTCCTTTGACACCGCGAAGTTCCGCTTCGTACGATTTTTCAATTCCACTTTTTCCGATATAGTCTCCACTTTCGTAATACGCATTGTTGTCAATACCCTTTTGGTCTACTTCACCAATATACCCCAATACATGCGCGGCCATTTGGGAGGGAAATTGACGTAAGGTTCGTGCCTGAATAAAAAATCCGGGATATTTGAATAGTTGTTCCTGAAGGACAGCGTAGGTCTGAGACGAAAGTTGTTTGATGATCGGCGATGGTTTATACATTGAATAACTTCTCGCGAAATTGATCTCTTTAACCAACTCCTCCTTTTCGACGCCTACAATCCGGCAAAATGCCAGCGTATCAAAGGCTTTCATCTCTCTTGGTGTGATAAGAACATCATAAGCTGCCTGGTTAAAAACAAGCAATTTCCCGTTTCTGTCGTAAATTAAACCCCTTGCAGGAAAATTGACAACCCGACGTAATACATTATTTTCTGCCGAAATTTTATACGATGGATCCATCACTTGTATGGTGAACAAGCGAATAACAATAATCAAGGCTGCAAGCGAAAACAAGCCAATAATCAGATATTTACGTTTACTATTAACGTCCACTTTTCTTTAAGTTATCCGGTTATTTCCGGAAAATTATAAATTGGCTCAGTACAATTAAGACAACCGATAATACCGAGCTAAGAATGACCCTTAATAATGTAAAAGGAAAGCCTTGAAATGTAAAGGCTTCAATAAAAAAGAGAAAAAAATGATGTATCAATACCAGAAAAGTGACATAGCCGGCAAACCATTGAAATCCCATGTTCTCGACACGTGGTGCAGTGACTGATTCGAGTGTTTCACGCGATGAGATCAGCTGAAGTACGCCCGGACGAATAAACCCGGTAAAAAGACATGCCGATGCGTGAACTCCTGGCGTATTTGTAAAGACATCGACCGTTAAACCCAAAGAAAAGGCCAGAAATAAAAGCATTGCACGTGGCGTGTCAAATGGCAATAAAACGATAAATAAAATGTAGAAAAATGGCGATATCATTCTTGCTATCAGAACATTGTTAAAAATGAGTACCTGTAATAAAACAGATACTACAAACACAAGCGCATATTTGAGAAGATTAATTACCATTTTTACTTATCGATTCCAATTGTTTGATTTCATTAAGCTGTTTATTCTCAACTAACCCGACAATAACAAGATTTTTAAAATCGGCAGCGAGCATCACTTCAATTTTATAGAAGTTGCTTCCAGTACCAATTGAAAAGTCGGAGATGGTTCCAATTGTAAGTCCTTCAGGAAAACTTGAAGAATAACCGGTTGTTACAACCGTATCACCATTCTGAACAGGTACATGGTATGGTATTTCATTTAATTGTACTCTTCTGTAATCTTTTCCATCCCATGATAGTGATCCGAAGTAGTCGTTTCTTTTTATTTTGGCGCTTATTTTCCATCGACTATTCAGCAATGAAATAACAGTGCTGAAATTTTCTGAAACATTGGTTACTAAACCGACAACCTGACCATTGGCAATAACTCCCATATCAGGCTTAACGCCGTCATGCCGACCTTTATTTAACGTAATGAAATTGTGCTGTTGATTAATCGAGTTGTTGATTACCCTGGCAGTAGTGAAATGATAAACGGCTCTGACTGAAGAATCTTTTGCTATTCGTGGAAGATAAATGGAATCTGAGGCATGATAAGTTCCAGGACTTGATTTTAACAATTGCTCTTGCAGTGCGGCCCTCAAAACAGCGTTCTCCTCAGCCATTTTAATGTTTACCTGTTTGAACTCGAAAATCTGAAAAAATGACGAGAATTTTTCAAATAAAGTTCCTGTAATGAAGTTACTCGAATCAAAAAAAGTGGCTCGCTGAAAGTTGTTGTAGGTTACGACCATCGATAATGATAGCGTTTCCAAAATCACAAAAAGAAATACAACATGATATCGGTAAATGAGCCTGAATAAGTTCTTCATAAGCAAATTAGGAAGGGATTTTACCCTTCCTGTTCCGCAGTTTTATCGAAGTAAAAATGAAAATTTATCAACATTTTTTAAAGCAACACCTGTACCACGTGCAACAGCCCGCAATGGATCTTCTGCAATATGAAAAGGAATGTTGATTTTGTCAAAAAGTCTTTTGTCTAATCCACGAAGCAACGCGCCTCCACCTGCCAGCCAAATTCCTCGGGTAACAATATCCGCATAAAGTTCTGGTGGCGTTTGTTCGAGCGCGCTTAGAATGGCAGTCTCAATTTTTGAAATTGATTTATCGAGACAATGTGCAATTTCCTGATACGAAACAGGAATCTCAATTGGTAACGCAGTCATTTGGTTTGGGCCACGAACGATGTAGTCTGTTGGCGGTTCATCAAGTTCTGAAAGTGCTGCTCCAACATTAATTTTAATGTCTTCGGCTGTTCTTTCTCCGATTTTAATATTATGCTGATGACGCATATATTCCATAATATCAGCGGTAAGATCATCGCCTGCTATGCGAATCGATTTATTGGTGACAATACCTCCCAGTGAAATTACTGCAATCTCTGTCGTTCCACCACCGATGTCTACAACCATATTTCCTTCAGGTGCTTCAACATCAAGGCCAATACCAATAGCTGCTGCCATTGGTTCGTAAATCATATAAACGTCGCGTCCACCGGCATGTTCTGAAGAGTCACGCACAGCCCTAATTTCAACTTCTGTTGATCCTGAAGGGATGCAAATTACCATTTTCAATGCAGGGGAAAAAAATCTCTTTTTAGGATTGATCATTTTAATCATCCCACGGATCATCTGTTCTGCAGCATTGAAGTCTGCAATAACTCCATCCTGCAACGGACGAATAGTTTTTAGGTTGGCATGTGTTTTACCCTGCATCTGCCTTGCTTTCTCACCGATCGCAACCAGTTTCTCGGTTTTCATATCGATGGTAACTACTGATGGCTCATCAACAACAACTTTTCCGTTGTAGATGATAATTGTGTTGGCAGTTCCAAGGTCGATAGCTATTTCCTGTGTCAGAAATGTAAAGAAACCCATATTAATATCTTTATGAATATTTTATACTAAATTATCAATGTTTAAAATGTCTGAAACCTGTAATAACCATCGACATTTCATGGTTGTCGCAGTATTCGACTGAAAGCTTGTCCCTGATTGATCCACCGGGTTGTATTACTGACATAATCCCTTCATTATTTGCGATTTCAACGCAATCAGGAAAAGGAAAGAACGCATCTGAAGCCATTACAGCTCCATTTAAATCGAACCCAAAAGATTTTGCTTTTTCTATAGCTTGTCTTAAGGCATCAACACGTGATGTTTGTCCGACTCCGCTGGATAAAAGTTGCTTTCCTTTTGCGAGTACAATAGTATTTGATTTTGACTGTTTAACCAAACGATTGGCAAACAATAAATCATTAATTATTTGTGCATCGGGGGCAATTTTAGTGACCGGCTGAAGATCATCAGCTGTTTCTTGCTTTTGATCACGATTTTGCAGTACAGTTCCATTCAGAACACTCTTGTACTGCAGCGTTGGCAGATCGACATTTTTTCTGACCAGTATAATCAGATTTTTCTTTGATTTCAGAACTTCCAATGCTTCAGAACTGTATGCCGGAGCGATCATCACCTCGAAAAATATTTTTCCAACTTCTTCGGCGGTTGCTTTATCTATTGTACCGTTCGTAACAAAAACACCTCCGTAAGCCGATACCGAGTCACCAGCCAAAGCAGCCAGATAAGAATCGATTACTGTGTCGCGTGAGGCACATCCGCAGGCATTGTTGTGTTTCAGGATTGCAAATGTGGTATCGGTAAATTCATTTATAAGATTGACAGCCGCATCAATGTCAAGAAGATTGTTGTATGAAATTTCTTTCCCTGATAGTTGATCAAACATAGCATCGAAATTACCAAAAAAAGCACCTTTCTGATGCGGGTTTTCGCCATATCGCAAATGCTTTGCTGAATTGAAGCTTTGTCTGAATTGGTCTGGCCAATCGCCGGCAAAATAGTTGTATATCGCTGAATCGTAGTGCGATGATGTTGCAAATGCCTCAACGGCATATCTTCTGCGATCCTCTATTGCTGTAAATCCATTTCCGGATTTAAGTAATTCGATTAATGAATTGTATTGTCCTTGATTAGAGATAATAACAACATCATTGAAATTTTTGGCTGCACCTCTGATTAATGAGATTCCGCCAATATCAATTTTTTCGATAATGTCTGCGTCTGTAGCTCCGGAGGCTACTGTTTCTTCAAATGGATAAAGGTCTACAATAACGAGATCGATTTCAGGAATATCGTATTGGGCAAGTTGAGCAATATCTCCTTTATTTTCACGGCGAGCCAGAATTCCACCAAATACTTTTGGATGTAATGTTTTTACCCTGCCACCCAATATCGATGGATAGGTAGTAAGCTCTTCTACAGCAGTTACTGCCACATGTAAACTTTCAATGAAATCTTTTGTTCCTCCAGTTGAATATAGTTTGACGCCAAGATTATCAAGCTTAGTAATAAGTTCGTCCAGTCCATCTTTGTGATAAACAGATATTAAGGCCGATTTTATTTTTTTTAATTCGCTCATTATAAATTTCTTAATATTTTTTTGCAAAGCTAATAAAAAGCTGCAAGTTTTTTGGTCGTTAGTGTTATGGTTTTGTCACATTTTTATTAAATCATTTCTATAATTCGGTGTATTTTGTAATTCACAGATTCTTGATCGAACTTGATTACAATTCAACTATTTTATTTAATGTCTGCATACTGCAAAATTTTTACTGGCAGATGAGTGATACATTAACAAGCAACTTTCCGTATTACCGAAATAGGGGTTAAGAATTTTAAATTTCATAAATTTACGAGTATTTAACACTATTTTATTGACAGAACCAAATAATTCCTACTTTTAGAAGGTAATAACTCAAAGTCATGTTAATTCTTCGTCTCATAGTTGAAAGTTTCAGATTCGCTTATAATTCACTTATAGTGAATCAATTAAGGACATTTCTTTCGCTGCTTGGAATCACTATCGGGATTTTTTGCATCATTTCAGTTTTCACAATCATTGATTCGCTCGAGCGGACCATTCGCGATAGTATGTCAAAACTGGGGAGTAATGTAATATATATACAGAAATGGCCATGGACACCTCCTCCCGGAGAATCGGAATACCCATGGTGGAAATACCTGAACCGGCCTATTCCGACACTTTCAGAAACCCAGGAAATCCTACGCCGTTCCGGATTATCGCAGTATGCCGTTTATAATTATGCGATCAACCGAACTGTTCAGAATGGCAACAATAAAGCTGAAAATGTGGAGGTTCTGGCTTCTTCAAATGGATTAATCGAAACCTGGAGTCTCAAGATTTCGAATGGAAGACCGCTTACCGAACAAGAGATTAATTCAGGTTCAAGTTTTGCGATGTTGGGAGCCGGGATTGCTGAACAGTTGTTTCCTGGCATTTCACCTGTTGGTAAATCGATTAAGATACAGGGATTTACCCTTTTTGTTGTTGGTGTTTTCGAAAAAATGGGGAGTGACATTTTTGGTACAAGTATGGATAAGCGGGTTTTAATCCCCGTTAAATTTGCTGCACGTATGATCGATCCACGTTTGGATATGCGACAGAGTATTATTGTTAAAGGTAAGGCAGATGTTCCGGCATCTCGTCTTTCTGAAGAGCTTGAAGGAATCATGCGTTCGATCAGAAGGGTAAAACCTTCAGCCGAAAATGATTTTGCCTTGAATGAGGTGAGTCTTATTTCTGGTCAGCTTGATAGCCTTTTTAAAGTTTTCAACATTGCAGGCTGGATCATAGGAGGTTTTGCCATAATTGTGGGTGGATTCGGAATCGCAAATATCATGTTTGTGTCGGTAAAAGAGCGTACAAAGATTATCGGATTACAAAAAGCGCTTGGCGCGAAGAGCAAATTTATACTGCTCGAATTCCTTTTTGAGGCAAGCGTACTCTCATTGATTGGCGGCGCTATTGGATTGCTGATTATCTACGCCTTGACTTTTGTTGTCAGCAAAGCATTTGATTTTAATCTTGTCTTAACTGTCGGAAATATTGTTACAGGTCTGATGATCAGTATTGTAATTGGCTTGGTGGCAGGGCTGGTTCCTGCTCGTACTGCGGCACATCTTGATCCGGTAACTGCGATGAATGCAGTTTAGGCTATTCTACTTCAACGTCTGTAATATTCGGTAATATACCATTTTGAAGCAATATCTCGATATTATTTGTCAATTCAACAAATTCTGAAACCGAGAGTTGCTCGGGACGTCGGGTCAACAAGACTGCGTCTAATTCTTCAATTCGGAGACTAAAACTTTTTATGCTATTTCTTAGCATCTTACGTCGCTGATTAAAGGCCGTTTTTACTACTTTAAAGAAGAGTTTTTCATCACATCCTAAATCTGTTCTTCCATTGGCGGTAAGGCGGATTACTGCCGATTGTACTTTTGGTGGTGGATCGAAAACATATTCAGGGACATCTATCAGGTATTCAACATTGTACCATGCCTGAAGAAATACACTCAGAATTCCATAAACTTTTGAACCTGGACCCGAGCAAATACGCTTTGCAACCTCTTTTTGAAGCATGCAAACTATTTCGGGTACTAATTCTTTATTTTCAAGAACTTTAAAGAATATTTGGGAGGATATATTATAAGGTAAATTACCAATCAGAGCGAAAGGCTGATCCGATATACTAGCTGCAAGATCAAGTTTCAGAAAGTCACCTTCTATAATACGGTCCTTCAGTTGAGGAAAATGTTTGTGAAGGTAATTAACAGATTCATGATCTATTTCGATCACATAAGTCTCATAGTTCTCATTTTCCAGCAAAAAATTTGTCAATACTCCCATTCCAGGACCAATCTCAAGAATTTTGCTCACGTTGGTCGCCTTCAAACTATTAACGATATCGCGTGCAATATTTTTATCAATTAGAAAATGTTGACCCAAACTTTTCTTTGCCCTTACTTGCATTCTATGTTTTTGATTAAAATTTTAAAAAGACGAGAAGTATTCAAAAAATCAATGACTTCCGGGATTTCGCTGCAAAAGTACGAAATTGTTCCGGGTTTGTACGGTGGAAAAAATCGTTACTTTTACGCAAAAGAAAACACAGTGTCGCTACTTAATACTGAATTATTTATTGCCCGCCGAATTTTTTTCGCTAAAGGAACTTCCAGAAAGTTTTCAGAATCAATTGTTTCGTTTGCAGTTTTTGGAATTGCTTTCGGCCTGTTTGTGATGATTCTTTCGGTGGCAATTGTCACTGGTTTTAAGAAAGAGGTAAGGAATAAGGTGATTGGTTTTGGTTCACATATTCAGATAGTTAATTTTGATTCCAACTCATCTTACGAAACGGTTCCGGTTTCAAAAGATCAGATATGGTTACCTGAGATCAAAAAATTACCAGGGATAAAAAATATTCAAAGCTTTGCCACTAAACCAGGAATTGTTAAAACTGATGATGAAATTCATGGGATTGTTCTTAAAGGTGTCGGATCTGATTTTGATTGGTCTTTTTTCAAAGAAAATCTTGTTGAGGGAGAACTATTTTCGGTGTCTGATAGTGTTAAAACAGATGATGTGCTGATATCGAAACAGATAGCTTCATTGCTTAAATTAAAAGTGGGCGATCCACTTTATACTTATTTTCTAAATGAAGAGACCAAAGCACAGAAAATGCGTAAGTTTAAGATCTGCGGCATCTACAGTACCAGTCTTGAAGAGTTTGACCGCTTGTTTGTTTTGGCCGATATTTCTCATGTCAGGAAATTAAACGACTGGAAACCTGATCAGATCAGCGGATTCGAGATTGCCATTAAGGATTTTAATGATCTTGAAGTCATTAATCGCGAAATCCGTCATATTACCTTAAGTTATTCCAAAGACAATGATTCGGTACTCCGTCCGGTTACAATAACTTCTAAATATCCGCAGATTTTTGATTGGCTTAATCTGCTTGATATGAATGTATGGATCATCCTCACACTTATTATTCTTGTGGCGGGGTTCAACATGGTATCTGGATTGTTAATTCTGATTCTTGAACGAACAACTATGATCGGTGTTTTGAAGGCTGTGGGTACCGGGAATTGGAGTATTCGAAAGATTTTCATCTATATTTCTTCTTTTCTTATTCTCAAAGGAATGTTTTGGGGTAATTTAGCTGGAATTGCATTCTGCCTGATTCAGGCAAGGTTTGGACTATTCAAACTCGATCCAGGTTCCTATTATTTAGATATAGTACCTGTCAATTTGAAAATTACGCATCTTTTGTTGCTCAACGCCGGGACAATTATTATTACCTTACTGATGTTGTTAGTGCCGTCCTGGTACGTTTCAAGGATCGAACCCGATAAAGCCATCAGATTCGATTAATGCAGATTATTTGCGATAAAGATTTCAAATTCATCAAAAATAGATCAATAATTAGTATCATTGCAACCAAAAACTGATAAATCGCATATAAATGAAACTTTATTTTCCGGAAAATTATAAACCGAAACTCGATCTTAAACAAACTGAAAAGGCCATTAAATTTGTCAAGGATTTCTTTCAGGAAAGCCTTTCTGCTGAATTGCGCCTGCGCAGAGTGACTGCACCATTATTTGTCTTAAAAGGAACAGGAATCAACGATGACCTCAACGGGGTAGAGCGTGCGGTCTCTTTTGCTGTTAAGGAGATGAATGATGCAACTGCAGAAGTTGTTCATTCACTCGCAAAGTGGAAACGGCTGATGTTAGCCCAATATGGAATTCCGGTAGGATACGGAATTTATACTGATATGAATGCTATCCGTGCAGACGAAGAGCTGACGAATATTCATTCTTTATATGTTGACCAGTGGGATTGGGAAAAAGTGCTTACAGCAAAGCAGCGTAATTTGGAGTTCCTAAAGAAGGTTGTTAACCAGATTTATGCGGTGATGCTTCGCACTGAATTTATGGTTTACGAAAATTACCCGGCTATTAAACCCCAGCTTCCCGAGGAAATCTATTTTATACATTCGGAGGAGTTGTTGCAACGTTTCCCAAAACTTACAACTAAAGAGCGCGAACACGAAATAGCCAAAGAGCATGGCGCTGTATTTATTATTGGCATTGGTGGTGTGCTATCCGATGGCGAAAAACATGATGGACGCGCACCCGACTATGACGACTGGACAACAGAAAACACTGCCGGTTACAAAGGTCTGAATGGTGATATCATTATCTGGAATCCGATTTTACAACAGTCACTCGAGCTCTCCTCTATGGGCATTCGTGTTGACAAAGAGGCTCTTTTACGACAACTTGCTATCACTGGTTTGACAGAAAGGAAGGAACTCTTGTTTCATAAGAAGCTTTTAAGAGATGAATTACCATTGTCAATTGGTGGAGGAATCGGGCAATCGCGTTTATGTATGTATTTGCTTCGCAAGGCTCATATCGGTGAAGTTCAGGCAAGTCTGTGGCCGGAAGAGATGATCCGACAATGTGCGGAACGCAATATTTTTATGGTATAATAATCATTTTAACTTAAAGTCCCCATAATGCAACAGCATGTGGGGATTTTTTATACTTTTGCACCACAATTTAGCTGGCCCAATAGCTCAATTGGATAGAGCGACAGCCTTCTAAGCTGTAGGTTTCTGGTTCGATCCCAGATTGGGTCACCCTATTAAAGTCAATCGCTTGTTAATCAGTGGTTGACTTTTGTATTTTTGGTAATTTGCACAACATTTGCACAACTCATTAAAAAACTGCTTCGATTTAGTACGAATCTTTGTTTTCGTGTGCGATTTTCCAAAATGGATCAAATAGGGGAATTACCCACATTTAGTTTTTAAAAGGTAAGTTCAGTTACCTTTAGTTTTAAAAGGTGATTTGAAGCACCTTTAAATTTAGAATACGGTTTCAAACCGCATTTAAAATCCTTATTCGTTGGTAACTTCTTTTCTTACAGCAATAAAGCAAAATTGACGAGTGCGGAAAATACCGCAGTCCTATTCAGGTGAAGTAATAAAAGTGCCGAACATCAAGTTGCTGATCGATTTCATCTTTTAGTGAATCTATCTGACGCTTTAGACAAATACTTTAAAAGTGTACAAGCTGGGATCAGGTTGCTGATAAAAAACAAAACAGAGGAAATTGTTAAGTTTCACAAGGTTGTTTATGACAACTTGTTTGATTAATATTTTTTAAAGTTAAAACTTTATTTTTAAATTCATCAGGTTTTTGTAAAAATATTTCAGGTTTAATTTCGAACCATTTTTCGATAGCTTGAAAAGGTGTTTTCACCTTAAGTTCTTTTCTTACACCTCCGTGTCTTCGGTAGAGAATATAATACATCAAAAACTCGATTAAGCCTTTTTGCATTTCATCCTTATTATTGTATTCAGTTCTTTTAATCGTATTGTTTTTAATGGTTCCATTTGCTCTTTCAACCATACCATTTGTTTTCGGAGTTGCTGGTTTGGTAAGCCTGTGTTCAATGTTATTATCGCTACATATGACATCTAATTTAGATGGTTTTTGACAATAAATTCCTTTTTTAGATTTTATCAATTTGTTTGTAAATTCGAGTCCGTTATCAGTCAAAACATGTGTGATACCAAAAGGGAAAAAGTTTAAACATTTGTTCATAAAATCTTCTGCATTTTCAGACGTTTTAGCGTCATACATTTCATAATATAGCGTTCTTGTAGCCCTATCAATAGCAACAAACAGATAGTATTTTATGCCATCTATTTTAGGCAAATAGGTTACATCAATATGTAAATATCCAGGTTCATATTCCTTAAACTTTTTGGCTTTGTCTTTCTCTTTTTCCGGCACTTTATTTATTCCGGACAAAACAAAAGTTCTATAAACAACGCTTCTTGTAATACTGGGATTGCTTATTAGAACCATCTCCCAGACTTCATCTAAAGGTAGCCATGTAGATTGCCTTATTGATGAAATGAGTGTTTTCTCAAAATCATTTAGTGCATAATGAATAGTATGCGGCCTTGAACTTTTGTCTTCAAAAATTGCTCTGTTCTTCCATTTGCTGACTGTTGGCTCTGATATATTATACTTACCTGCAAGTTCTGAATTTGTTAAATTACTCTTGCTAAGTTCTAAGCGCAAATGTATATTTGTACTTGCGTTTGAGTGATATTCTTGCTTCATGTTTTTATTTTTTAAGAGATTACAAAACTAAGCAAGTTATCATTTTAAAACCTAATCCCCCTCCCTTTGCTCATTCCGCTACGCTCCATGAGCAAAGGGAGGGGGATTAAATTCATTAACAACGTAGTGAAACTTTACAGATAGTTGTATAAATAAGATAATTGTAAGGTAAATATTAATGCACTCTTTTTTGCTTTAAATTTCAATATTATTGATTACCGATTTTTTGATAAATGATGTAGGAAAAGACAACCGGGACAATTGTGATAATAATCAGGATCGGAACTAAGACCATCGTGGGATTTTTAAAAACTAACAGTGCGGCAATGCCAATAAGTCCTCCCCAAAACCATAGTTTTCCGGCGAGTTTGTGAGTTCTGATCCAAACCGCATCACTATTGAGGGTCCATGGAACCTTTATGCCAACAAAATAATTTGGGCGAATATTTATTTGAATTGCATCATCCATTTTACAATTTCATCGAAAACGGTCGTATTGATGGAGTATTTCTGAAACTGACCTTCTCTTACGCAAACAACAAGTCCTGCTTGCTTAAGCAGATCAAGGTGATGCGAAATACTTGGCTTTGTCATACTGAAATGATCGGCTATTTCACCAGCTGTGAGATCTTCTTTATTTAGTAATTCAAGTATTTCGCGGCGCGTAGGGTCATTTAATGCTCTGAAAAAGGTATTCATACTTCGATGATTGTATAATTAGACAAATATCTAAATAAATTTCAGATAAAAAAATAGTTGAAAGAAATTTTTTGGACGATTGAGCGGATGTGTTTTAACAGTTGTGTACATAGGAGTCAGTATCGGATCAAAACCGAAGCTGTACCCTCTTTCTTTCCATCTTTGAATTGCTTATTTAAACCTTAAATATCATAAATGGTTTAATTCAAAATCACTATCTTATGCCCCGTTAAAAATTGATTTTATATGCGAAAACTAACCATTGTATTTGTAGGTTTGGTGTTGACATTGGGAGCGGCTGCTCAAAAAAAGGAGAATTCAATAAATAGGAATAATCCTTTTTTTAATGATTACAAGACTCCATTTCAGGTGCCACCTTTCGATGACATAAAGCAGGAGCATTTTTTACCTGCTATTGAAGAAGGAATACGACAACAATCGTCAGAAATTGAATTGATTGTGACACGAAGAGGTGTCCCGACGTTTAATAATACTGTTTTGCCATACGATAATTCGGGGGAGCTCCTTGATAAGGTTTCGAAGGTGTTTTCAAATCTGAATGGCGCCAATACGAATCCCGATTTGCAAAAACTGGCCAGTGAAATATCGCCAAAACTTACAAATCATCACGACAATATTGCGCTTAATCCCAAACTATTCAAAAAGATCAAAAGTGTTTATGACCATCGTGCTACCCGCGGTTTAAATGCCGATCAGCTGAGGGTCGTGGAAAAAATTTACAATGATTTTGTTCGTGGCGGAGCAAACCTTACTTCGAATGGGAAGAAAAAACTACGTACACTTAATGAAGAGCTTTCTAAATTGAGTCTTCAGTTTGGTGAAAATATACTGGCAGAAACGAATAAAAACTTTCGGCTGGTAATTGATAACAAAAACGATCTTGACGGTTTGCCCGCAGATGTCGTTGAAGCAGCAGCAATTCAGGCTGGTAAAGACAACATGGCTGGTAAATGGAGTTTTACGCTTCAGAAACCAAGTATGCTTCCTTTTCTCCAGTATGCCAAAAATCGCAATTTGCGCGAAAAGCTGTACCGTGGATACAATATGCGTGGTGACAATGACAATATTTTCGACAATAAGGAAATTATAAAGAAAATTGTTCAGCTCCGCGACGAAAAGGGCAAATTGATGGGATATCAAAATTTTGCAGCATTTGTTGTCGATGAGAATATGGCTAAAACGCCTGAAACGGTTGATGCCTTCCTTCAGAAACTGTGGGTTCCGGCATTAGGTCGTGCTAAAAGCGAACTCAGGGAGATGCAGTCGATCGTTGATAAGGAGGGTGGAAACTTCGAATTGCAGTCATGGGACTGGTGGTTCTATGCCGAAAAACTCCGGAAAGCAAAATATGATCTTGACGAGTCGGAAATCAAACCCTATTTTAGCCTTGAGAATGTTCAGAATGGCATTTTCTATGTGGCCAATAAGTTATACGGAATCACTTTTGTGAATCGAAATGATATTCCAATTTATAACTCAGAAGTGATCCCGTTTGAAGTGAAGGAAGCTGATGGGTCGCATCTTGGCGTACTGTACCTTGATTTTCACCCACGTGATGGTAAAAGGGCAGGAGCATGGTGTACAACTTACCGGACGCAGAAATACCGTGATGGGAAAAAAATAGCTCCTGTTGTATCTATGGTCATGAACTTTACGCGGCCTGCCGGAGGTACCCCTGCATTACTTAGTTTTGACGAGGTTACCACGATGTTTCATGAGTTTGGACATGCGCTTCACCGCCTTTTACAGGATCAGCCCTACGATAGAACCGCCGGCGACGTACCACGCGATTTTGTTGAGTTGCCATCGCAAATTATGGAAAACTGGGCATCGGAACCCGAGGTTTTGAAAGCCTATGCAAGGCATTATCAAACAGGCGAAATAATACCTGAGGCATTAATTTCCAAGATTGAAAAGAGCCGTCAGTTTAATCAGGGGTTCGAAACGGTTGAATTACTTGCTGCCTCGATGCTCGATTTAAAATACCATACGCCAGTCAATCCCAAAATTACGGATATTCGTGCGTTTGAAAATGAATCACTTGCAAAAGAGGGACTTATTCCAGAAATTTTACCCAGATACCGAAGCACCTATTTTTCGCATATCTTTAGTGGAGGTTATTCTGCCGGATATTACGTGTATCTTTGGGCAGCAGTGCTCGATGCCGACGCTTTCAATGCCTTTAAAGAGAGCGGCGATTTGTTCAATCCTGCATTGGCTGCAAAGTTTCGCGAATTGCTGACCAAAAGCGGCTCTGACGAAGGAATGACAATTTATACAAAGTTCAGGGGAAAAGCACCTGATATCAAATCACTGTTGCAGCGCAGGGGATTGGAGTAAAAGCTTTTAGATAAAAATAAATACAGAAATATGGATTATACGAGAGACCCGCGACTGGCAGTTTTATTTGATGCCGACAATGTACCTTACTCGAATGTGAGAGGAATGCTTGCTGAGATCGCGAAATACGGGACACCTACTTTTAAAAGAATTTATGCCGACTGGACCAAGCCAACCGTATCTGGCTGGAAAACGGTTCTTCTTGAGAATGGCATCACACCAGTTCAGCAATACAGCTATACAACCGGAAAAAATGCGACCGATTCGGCCATGATCATCGATGCAATGGATATTCTCTACACGGGTCGTGTTGATGGATTTTGCATTGTATCAAGCGATAGCGACTTTACGCGGCTTGCTACTCGGTTGCGCGAAGCTGGAATGAAAGTCTATGGAATCGGGGAGAAGAAAACGCCGGTTCCTTTCATTGCAGCCTGCGACAAGTTTATTTATCTCGAAATTCTTAAACCAGTTGAAGCGGTTGTAAAACAGGTTGTAAGCCCTAAGGTGAAATCCAAAGCCCGCTCAAAATCAAAAGATGCAGTGCAAGGGCCTCTGGTAAATGCCATTGAGATAGCAAATAAAGGACTTGCCAAGGTGATTTCTGACAGCATCAATGATCTTGCCGATGAAAATGGGTGGGCGTTCCTGGGCGATCTGGGTAACCTGATATTGAAAAAACAACCCGATTTTGATCCGCGAAATTATGGATTTAAAAAACTCGTGCCTCTGATCAAAAGTTTCGGCCAGTTCGAGATCGATGAAAGAGAATCAGGAAAGAAGAATACAACATTGGTTTTTGTGAGAACAAAATAAAATACACGGAAAACTATTTTTATCTTTGTTCAATCGTCTAATCACTTCATTTTCGTAATGAAAAAAGTAAAATTAAACATTCTTGGCTTGTCGTACAGCCAGACACAAACAGGGGCTTATGCGCTGGTACTTTCTGAGGCTGATGGCAATCGAAGAATTCCTATAATTATTGGTGCAGTTGAAGCACAGGCCATTGCAATACAGCTTGAAGGTTTGAAACCTCCAAGGCCGTTAACGCACGACCTGTTTTTGAATGTCGCTTTGGCCTTCGATATCGAAATTGCGGAGGTTTTTATTCATAAATTAGAAGAAGGAATTTTTTACGCCGAGATTGTATGCGAACAAAATTCAAACCGAATCAGGGTCGATTCGAGAACATCGGACGCGATTGCGCTTGCACTTCGGTTCGAATGCCCCATTTTTACCACCGAAGAGATCCTCGAAAAAGCAGGTATTAACATGGAGTTTGATGATTCTGGCGAGGGAAGTGATGAGTTTGAAGAGGCAGAAAACACCTCGAAATCTTCGGCAGGACATGTTGATTATTCGGATTATTCCCCCGATGAATTAAATGAACTGCTTGATGCAGCTATTACCGACGAAGACTACGAAAAAGCTTCAGAAATAAGGGATGAAATCAATAAAAGAAAGCCTTAATAGTGAGACAATATATTGATCTTTTACGTCATGTCCTTGAGCATGGAAGACCACGTGAAGACAGAACAGGTACCGGAACGAAAAGTGTGTTTGGCTACCAGATGCGCTTTAATCTTGAAGAAGGATTCCCCGTCGTAACAACAAAAAAGCTACATCTGAAATCGATTATTCATGAATTACTTTGGTTCCTCGACGGCGACACCAATGTTAAGTATCTTCAAGATAACGGCGTAAGGATTTGGAACGAATGGGCCGACGAAAATGGCGATCTTGGACATATTTACGGCTACCAGTGGCGGTCGTGGCCAACCCCCGAAGGTACTTTTATCGATCAGATTACGCAGTTGATCCAGGATATCAAAACCAATCCCACTTCGCGACGATTAATTGTAAGCGCCTGGAATGTTGGTGATCTGGATAAGATGAATCTTCCTCCGTGCCATTTGCTGTTCCAGTTTTACGTGAACGAAGGGCGATTATCCTGCCAGCTTTACCAGCGCAGTGCCGATATTTTCCTCGGCGTTCCGTTCAATATTGCTTCGTATGCTTTGCTGACGATGATGGTGGCGCAGGTTACCGGATTAAAAGCAGGAGATTTTGTTCATACTTTCGGCGATGCGCATATCTACAATAACCATTTTGATCAGGTGGAGCTTCAGCTCTCGCGAACACCATTCCCTTTACCACAAATGAAGATCAACCCGGATGTGAAATCAATCTTTGGTTTTAAATATGATGATTTTGAGTTGGTTAATTATCAGTGTCATCCTCATATAAAAGGGGAGGTTTCGATATGATCTTTCCAAATATTGCCATCATAGTTGCTATCGCTCAAAACTTCGCCATTGGCCGGAACAACGACCTGTTGTTTCATCTTCCCAATGATTTGAAACGGTTTAAAAAAATCACATCAGGTCATGCTGTGATTATGGGAAAGAAAACCCTTTTTTCTTTGCCGAATGGTCCGCTTCCAAATCGCCGGAATATTGTGATCACCGATGTTCCCGGTGAAACGTTCGATGGATGCGAGACGGTTTATTCGATTGATGAGGCAGTTGCAATCGTTCGAAACGAGGAACTTGCATTTGTAATTGGTGGTGGAATGATCTACCGGCAGTTTTATCCCATCGCAGGGAAACTTTTTCTAACCATGGCGCATCAGGATTTTGAGGCGGATACCTTTTTCCCTGAGATCAATTTTAGCGAATGGAAAGAGCTCGCGCGCGAAGATTTGTTCGACGAGAAAAATAATTTCAGCTATTCAAATATAGATCTTGTGAGGGTTTAGAGGTTAATATTCTGCTTATTTTCCTTTCCTCTTACACGAGTTGTATGTATTGGTTCTCAAGTGTTACGTTGAAATGAATATCTGCTTTTAATGCTTTGAACACTTTTAAAATAGTGTCAATTGTTGCACTGTTTGTACTGCTTTCAAGTTTCGAAATCTGAGACTTTTGCACCCCGATAAGTTGGCCTAACTGCTCTTGAGTCAGATTTCGTTCGAGCCTTGCGGTTTTTATCATTTTGCCCAAAACATCCATATTAAGTTCATATTCGTATTCATCTCTTTCTGACGTACCAACCTTACCGATATATTTATCCTTCATTTCGGTAAGTGTATATGTTTTAATTTGCTTCTTTTCCATATCTTACGATTTTACTTTATTTTCGAAATACTTCGTTCTGATTTTAACTGCTCTTTCGATTTCATTTTTAGGAACTTTATCTACTTTTTTTCACATCAAGTTCGGCAATGAACTCATCCGCTTCTTCAAGAAATATCGTTTGGAAATATTGCATACTACTTCTTTTGTCAAAGATAATATAAGTTTCCAAATATTGCAACATGAGATGTTGCTTTTTCAGCGACCGGTCATAAGGCAAAGCTTAAATATAGCCTATTTGTACCAGATCGCTTATATCCTTAAGCAATCTGGTATAATACTTAAGGCCTAAACGTTGCTTTATCACTTGCCACTTCTGCCTGAACTGTTTTGATTATTTTCCGTTCGTGTTTGTACTTGAAAACAAACGGGAAGATGATTCCTAACAGCAATGCGTAAGCGGCAAAGACAAACCAGATACTTTGCCAGTTTTTTATGCCGTCAACCGTGAAATAGTCAACCACCCAACCACTTGCCATTCCACCAAAAAAGGCACCAAAACCGTTCGTCATGATCATAAACAGCCCCTGGGCACTTGCCCGGATGCCGGGTTCTGTTTCCATCTCAACGAAAAGCGACCCTGAGATATTGAAGAAATCGAACGCCATTCCATAGATTATCATGGAGAGAATCAAAAGGTATAAACCTTCGCCGGGATTGCCAAGCCCAAATAAACCGAAGCGGAGAACCCAAGCAAATATGCTGATCATCATCACTTTTTTAATCCCGAAACGGTGCAGAAAGAATGGAATGGAAAGGATAAAAAGTGTTTCGGAAATTTGTGAAACCGACATCAGCAAACCCGGATGGGCAACGGCAAATGAGTCTGAGTAGGCCTTGCCAAAATCCTGTAGAAACGATCCGCCAAACGTATTGGTGATCTGAAGCGCTGCACCTAATAGCATGGCAAAAACAAAGAAAACAGCCATTTTGGTTCTTTTAAAAAGGACAAAAGCATCAAATCCTAAAGCAGACATCAGCGATCTGTTTTCTTTTGCTTTAGCAGGTGGGCAGGCGGGCATCGTAAACGCATAAAGGCCTAAAAATAATGAAGATGCAGATCCAATATAAAGTTGCAGCGGACTCAGATTCCATCCAAATAAATCGACCACCCACATTGCGCAGATAAATCCGACGGTTCCCCAAACCCTGATCGGTGGAAAATCCTTTACCACATCAAATTCTTTTTGTTCGAGAACGCTATACGATACCGTATTATTCAATGCGATCGTAGGCATGTACGCCATTGCATTGAATAACATTATTAAATACATAAGATTCGGATCAGAAACGGTTGAAGCCCAAAAAAGCAGAATAGCTCCTACAATATGGCACATTCCAAGAACGCGCTCGGCATTGATCCAGCGGTCGGCAACAATTCCTATTAGACCAGGCATAAACAACGAAGCGATTCCCATTGTGGCAAAAATGCTTCCGATCTGGCCGCCTGTAAAATGGAGCGTATTTCCCATATAACCACCCAGCGAGATCAGCCAAGATCCCCAGATAAAGAACTGCAAAAAATTCATCAACGTAAGACGATACCTGATCCCCATAACCATCATTAATTCGGTTTAAATGCAAAAAATACGATTTATTGGTTGCCTGATTCAAATTGAAATGAGCCTCGAAAAGTAATCATATTTTTTTAAACGGAGGATCCGTTTTTCTCATGCTTTTCACATAAAAATAATACAAAAAGGACACCCGGAATTTCAGTTGGAATGAATTTCCGGGTGTTTAAATGGTGATTTATTTTAACTGGTTAATTGGAAAAATATTTTTTAATCATCAAGCAGAAGCAGTTTTCCGAGATTTTCAAAACGGGAATGGTAATCATCAACCGCACATTGAATTACTTCGTAAGCTTCAGCTTTGTTATAAACATGGGTAATCACTGAGTTTTTCTCCTCACCGGGCAAATCTTTATAAGTGAGAAAGTAATGTCGAAGTCGCGTGATAATCATTTCCGGAACATCTGTCAGATCGTTAAAATGGCCATATACGAAGTCGTTGTTAAGCACCGCGATAATTTTATCATCAGCTTCATTTCCATCGATCATTCTGAAACCTCCGATCGGGCGTGCTGTGACGAGAATATCACCATGGTGAATTGATTTTTCGGTGAGTACCACAATATCAAGTGGATCGCCATCGCCTTTCACCCCTTTTAATCCGGCTTTATCCATGCAATACTTAGCTACCTTTTTGCCACAGTAAGTCTGCGGAATGAATCCATAAAGCGCCGGAACTACATTTGAGTATTGCTGAGGGCGATCTATTTTGAGGTAGCCGGTGTCTTTATCGACTTCATATTTAACTGTATCTGTTGGAACCACCTCAATAAATGCGGTTACCTTTTCAGGCACATGGTCACCAATGTGAACCCCGTGCCACGGATGCGACTTGTAACGCAATCCCATGAGCCGACCAATAGGATCTGAGAATTTATCTGGCATATAGATTGATTTTTAATTAAAACAATAAGAAGGTGGTTTTGTTTTGGATTCTTATTGCAGAATTAGATTGGTGGGATTTTGTCTGGCTACAAAATGTATTAAATCTAATCGTTGAAGTTAAAATTTTGCATGACGATCATTAAAATGGCAGGACCCATTCTACTTAAGTGACGCAATGAATTCAACGATGTATTCCGGTCTATTTTCCCTGCCACAGAATGTTTTTTTTGATTTCGAGTGCTTCCATTATCGTGAAAGGTGGAAGAATTAGGTATTCTTTTCGCAAGCATCGTTTTGCCGGCTCCGGGAGGGAGGATCATAATCATGACATATATGGTTTTACATTAAAACTCATTACCAGTAAAATAATCGATAATTTGGCCGGTTTTTTTATTGATCTATAAATTATCACGTATTGATATTTATTAAGATATATAGAAGAAAAACAATATATGCTAACTATAGTATGTTGTCATTGAACATTTTATTTAATAGGTTTGCGTATATTAAAATTAGCAATGAATTCAAACAAAGAGATACTTATTAGGTTTGGGTATAAAGTAAGGGAGATGCGAATATCCTTGGGAATATCTCAAGAAGTACTTGCGGATAAAGCTGGTTTACACAGAACTTATATTGGTATGATTGAAAGAGCAGAAAAGAATATAACACTTATAAATATAGAGAAAATCGCAAACGCATTTGACGTTCCAATAAATGAATTATTAAAGTTTAAATAATGATTAATTATTATGATTCTGAATACCTGAACATTATTTATCTTCTTATTGAAAAAAGAAAAAGAAGTGGTATTTCTATAAAGCAACTTGCCGACAAAATGGGATGTGACGAGTTTTATATATCTAGTATCGAATTATTTAAAAGACGTTTAGACATAATTCATTTTTGTGATTGGATTCGATTCTTAGGCTTTTCAATTAATATTTTTCAAGATGAAAAAGAGGTTTCATTAACCTCATCATTCCCTCTTGATCATATATATCCAATATCAGCTGAAAGTACAGAAACGGGAATATTTCTCACAATGAATTATCAGAATGGCAATACAAGAGTTTTAACCCACATTGCAGGGTGTCCGCTCCCGAAATGTTAAATTTCAACTAAAACGAGCCTTTTTCCCTATTATCTTGTTGGACTGGTTTTCGCAA
>JAAFHB010000435.1 GCA_010906965.1 Mariniphaga sp.
AATGTTGGAATTTAGCTTGGCTGAAAACCTAAAGTGAATACTTGAATACTCCACAGTTTGTAATAAAAAAATTAACAATGAAAAATAAAATACCATACGAGGAAATCGAAAACGGAGCTCAGATCCTCCTGCTTTTGAGAGAAAACAATACGTGGGAAAAGTTATGCAACCAATATGAACATGTTAACCCTAATGACCTTATGAACACGACTACTATGACGCTTCGCAATAAGTTGTTAAGCATGCGTGAGCTGGGACTAATTAATTTTAAGGACGAGGAGACTCCGTTTGGAAAGAAACCTGTCGGGGAAATTAATGAAACCGACCTTTGGTCAAAGATTCGCGTGGTGTTCGGTGGTATGAGTTTGTCAGATGCGGTGAAAATATCCCGGCACTCAAGGGGAATGGCTATCGTTCCTTCTTTTGGGCGACCCAATAAACCCGACGAAAAAATAGATGTTTTTGTCTTGATGCCATTCAAAACTGAATTGGAAAAAGTGTATACCAACCATATTAATAAACTTGGAGGGGAGCTAAATCTTAATATTCGTCGTGGCGACGAAATTTTCGTCGCAAGGCCTTTTATGGAAAAGGTTTGGAACGGCATCTGTGCCGCCGAACTTATCCTGGCGGATTGTACAGAGCTGAATCCAAACGTTTTTTATGAAATAGGGATGGCCCACACGGTTGGCAAGAAAGTAGTTCTTATCACAAGGTCAGAAAAAGACATTCCATCAGATATCCGGCATTTCGACTATATTCTTTATACCTACGATCCCGAAGGAGTTGAGTTATTAATTAAAAAGCTAAAAGAGTTTTTTATATCTCACTTTAGTCTTTGATACCCTAATTGCCACAGCCTTTGGTCAGCTTTACTTTGAAGGTCTAATCGAATTAAATATTGGAAAATCTGGCCCATAAAAGCCATTAAGCGTCAAACCTAGCCAGACTCTTTGGCAACGTATTCCGAAGATTACAAAGAGAAAATAGAATTAAAATATAATAAACAGAACTGCTGCCTGAAGGACAAATAGCGCTTAACAAAAGTATTTGCAAAAGCAGGGCTGGACATTATAATATCACCTATTTGCAAGCATCAGCAGCGGTTCGGGCTCGACATTCAATTTTCACCATTAGTCTTTAACTACAAACATATTTTCAATTGGGCATTTGTACTGAGCTGGACAATCAATGAATTCCCTGCCTTCGCAAATACTCGAACGTTGTGCGTTTTACTGATGCAAATTTTGTTAGGGCTTAATTTTCGTATGTTTACCTCTACTCTATAACAAAATCCGGCAATTGATAAATAACTAAAACTTATTTATGAACAAAATATTTATTCTTCTTTTATCTGTAGGATGCTTTGGACTATCGGTTACTTTATATGCACAAAACAATTCATCATTCTTTGATAAATACATGCAAAAGCAAACTGATTTGTATGGATTCAATGGTAATGTGTTGGTTTCACAAAACGGAAATGTTATTTACAAAAAATCTTTTGGTTATGCTGATTATAACACGAAAAGTAAACTCGACAGTAATAGCATTTTTGATTGCGGTTCCATAGCCAAAGAATTTACAGCAATGGGAATTTTGTTATTGAGAGATAAGGGTTTGATTAACTACACTGATACGCTTAGAAAATTCTTTCCTGAGCTTCCTTATACTAATATTACCATTCAGCAACTACTTACGCATACGTCCGGTATACCTGATGGATTCGACCTGGTGTCAAAATTTTTTGAACATAATAAGATCGCTTCCAATGATGATTTGATCCGGTTGCTGGCCAGGGAAAAACCACCTGTTTTTTTTAAACCCGGTGAGAACATGATGTATTCAGGAACCGCTTTTAACCTGCTGTCATCCATTATCGAAAAAATCTCCGGGCAATCGTATAATGCATATATGGATGAGCATATTTTCAAGCCATTGGGAATGACGCACACCCAGGTTGCCAATGGGCCCCGATCCGCAAAAAAAATTCCGGGATACGCTTATGGATTTATTTATTCCGATAGTTTGAAAAACTATGTTAGGGCTGATAGTATGCATTCTGGTTGGACAAGTTATTTAGCAGGTATACACGGTGAAGGAATGATTATTTCAACAACAGGTGACCTCTTAAAATGGGACCGTGCACTTAAGAATCATAGCCTGCTTACATTGGCAACTCAACAGGCAATGCTTTCTACACAGGCAGAAAAGAAAACCTTTCCATTCGTTCACTTTGGTTATGGAATAAGGGTTGGAAAAAATAATTTCGGAAATTATATTTTCCACAATGGTTCGTATCCGGGGTATGAAGGCATGCTTATACGTTATACAGATAATGATATAACTACCGTTGTTTTATCCAACAATGAATCGCACTCTGATTTTATTGCCGATGCGTTGGTAGCAATTGTAGTAAATAAAAATTTTGTAATGCCTTATGTTCACAAAGAAATATCTGTAAAACCTGATATTGAAAAATATGTTGGCAAATATATGCTGCCGCTCCTCAGACCTCCGTATATGGTTTCTTTTCCGGTGGAATTAGTTAATAAAAATGGTTTGCTATACATTCACTCCGGTGCTGGCAAAGACACGGAACTGAAACCAGAGTCTTCAACTAAGTTCTATTATGCAGATGGTTCCGATCAGCAAATAGAATTTGAAACAGACAAAGACGGCAAGCTTATTAAAACCTGGCATATTGGATGGGGTCTTAAAAAGGAGATAAAAAAAATAAATTAAATGGAAAGATTATACTACAAACGCACAACAGCACTTACAAAAAATTGGCGGTTCAGTGGTTAAATGAAGCTTTGTTCTTCGTATTAAGTTTTGTGGTGGCAGACAGTTTAGTGCTTCGAAATCGCCAACTTCTTGTAGCTGCAAAACGTTAGCGGTCAGGCTATGACGACATACAGTACAGACAACAAACATTCAAAATCATGACAATTAAAAGCCATCACGCCAAGACCAATTCCAAAAACAGTACAGGTATAGATGGATAGACAGGTCAGCCTTAATAAAATAATTATATGAACAGAGAGAGATTAATTC
>JAAFHB010000436.1 GCA_010906965.1 Mariniphaga sp.
TTTCATGATTTAATATTGTTGTTTTGACAATACTTTACCGTTCAGTCCCCGTGCGAAGGCCAAGATAACCAAACCAAAAGTAAAAAGTACTGCTATTCATTGTGTCAATCTGTTTTTATTCGTGGCAAATTTATATAAAATTTTAAGATAAAACGGTTGTAGGCATGAAATTGTTCATTTTATAAGGATATTTTGACAAAAGAGATAACCAGTTTCATATTCAAAGATCTCAACCGGAAAAATAGGGACTGGAATGTAGTTGTTGCTCACTCCAGCTGAATAGTGGACTGGCGGCACACGTGACTGCATTGAAATGAAAACATTTTTGGTAATCCCGAATTACAGAAATCAGGTATTACTTCTATACCTCGAATTATCTTCGGCCATTAACGAAAGGTATGACTCATATCTTGTTGCAGGTATTTCCCCTTTTTCAGCGGCCGTTTTTACCGCGCAGCCCGGTTCGTGCGTGTGGGTACAATTGAAAAACCGACATTGATCGAGCAATCCAAACATCTCGGGAAAATAGTGGGCAATTTCCTCCTTCGCCATATCGATCACGCCAAAACCCCGGATGCCCGGTGTGTCGATCAGGTATCCTCCACCTTCGACCTCAAACATTTCGGCAAATGTGGTGGTGTGCTTTCCCTGTTGGTGATGATCAGAAATTACACCAGTTTTTAGGGTGAGCGTTGGGTCGATCCGGTTGAGGATGGATGATTTGCCAACACCCGAAAGACCTGAGAAGAGGCTGATCTTGCCTTTAAGCTCGTTACTCAGGATATCAATATTGAAATTTTTCTCAGCCGAAACCTGAAAACATTTGTAACCAATCGATTCGTAAGTCTGAAGGTATTCTTCAAGCTTTTCGTAATCTTTTGCGTTATATAAATCGAGTTTATTAAAAACAAGACAAGCTGGAATCCGGTAGGCCATGGCAGAAACAAGGTAGCGGTCGATAAATCCGGGCAGGGTAACAGGATAGTTAACCGTCACAACGATAAATGCCTGGTCAATATTAGCAGCGATGATCTGGCTCTCTTTCGAAAGGTTGGAAGCTTTACGAATAATGTAGTTTCTCCTTGGTTCAATGGCCGAGATAATCCCGGCGACCCCCTCTTTTGTCGTTTCATCGTGCTGGAGTTCAAATTCAACACGGTCGCCAACCGATACCGGGTTGGTCGTTCGAACCTCTTTCATCCGAAGTTTTCCTTTTATGCGGCAATCATAAGTCTCGCCTGTATCTGCTTTTACCGAATACCAGCTTCCTGTTGACCGAATTACTAAACCTTTGCTCAATACGATAGATTTTAACGCGTTAAAAATACGTAAAAGGTTTGAACCGGCGCAACAGTTAAGGAGTTTCTGTGTTGTGTTTCTAATTAGGCTATTTTTTAGGTGGCATGGCAAAGATAATAGGAAGAAGAACTGAAACGGTGCTACAATTTGTACCGTAGTAACTTCTGAATTATTACTTTTGTAAAATTGGTTGAAACGAAGATTGATAATTAATAAAGGGATTTTATCGTATGAGTAACAAAATATTGAAGACAGCACTTGCATTGTCTTTCGTGGTTATTATCGGACTCTCTTTCTGGGGGTTTAAAAGTGATCAGAAAAATTTCGAGATTTCAAAAAACCTGGACATTTTTTACACACTGGTTCGTGAGTTGAATCTTTTTTATGTGGATGAAGTCAAACCTGATAAGCTGATTAAAAAAGGAATCGACGATATGCTCGAAACCCTTGATCCCTACACTGTTTATATTCCTGAATCGGAAATGGACGATTTTAAGTTCATGACAACCGGCGAATATGCAGGAATTGGTGCGATGATCAGTAAAAGGGGTAATCAGATAATTGTTGCCGAACCCTACGAAGGGTTTCCAGCACAGGTAAATGGTTTACGCGCAGGCGATATTTTCATCGAAGTCGACGGGAAACCGGTTGACAAAATGGCTGTGGCTGATGTCTCCGAAATTTTAAAAGGGCCTGCCAAGAAAGTTATAAAAGTAAAAATGCAACGGCCGGGTGAGAAAAAGCCCTTTACGCTTGACATCGTTCGCGAGGAAATTCAGATCGATCCGGTGACCTATTACGGAATGATTGATGCCAAAACAGGCTATGTCCGTCTTTCAAGCTTTACCGATGGTTGTGCCGAAAGTGTACGCGAAGCGGTGGTCGATTTAAGAGATAAAAAAGGAGCTAAAACGCTTGTCCTTGACCTCCGTTCAAATCCGGGAGGTCTACTGGGAGAAGCTGTTAAGGTTACAAATCTGTTTGTGAATCATGGGCAGGAGATTGTAAGCACCAAAGGAAAAGTATCGCAATGGGATAAGACTTACCGGGCTACAGAACAACCTGTTGATTCGGTAATGCCACTGATCGTATTGGTAAATAGCGGATCAGCTTCGGCGTCGGAGATTGTTGCAGGTGCACTTCAGGATCTCGATCGCGCAGTGATTATGGGTAATCGTACTTTCGGAAAGGGGCTCGTCCAAACAACCCGCGATCTTAGCTATAACTCAAAGCTTAAAGTGACGACCGCAAAATATTATATCCCGAGCGGCAGGTGTATTCAGGCACTCGATTATACGCATCGGAATGCCGACGGGAGTGTTGGGAATATCCCTGATTCTCTCATTACCGAGTTTAAAACCAAAAACGGACGTAAAGTTAAAGATGGTGGCGGAGTTACGCCTGATATCCGCAATATTCAGGATACCTTAAGCGCGTTGTCTTTTAAACTGGTTCAGGATTATATGATATTCGATTTTGCCACTGAATATGCGGCAAAGCATAAAACCATTGCCTCGGCTGATAAGTTTGCAATCGGCGATGATATTTACAGTGAATTTCATCAATATCTGACAGAAAAGAAATTCTCCTATGAATCGAGGAGCGAACTAACATTAAAGATACTGATAGAGACTGCAAAGAAGGAACGATATTTCGATGGCACCAAAAATGAATTTGCAGCGCTTGAAAAAGGTTTGGCTTTAGATCTGAATCAGGATCTTGATAAAAACAGCGAAGAAATTCGTGACCTG
>JAAFHB010000437.1 GCA_010906965.1 Mariniphaga sp.
AGGTGTGTAGCCCAACGTCTCGTGGTGCACAATGGCAAAGTCAATACCAAAGTTTCGGTTTTTATACCCAAGACCAGCTGAATGACGAATCGGCTTTCCTGACAACCCGCCCCGTAGGAAAAAGCAATCAGAAAACTGATATTCAATTCCCATCCTGACATTCAAAGGACAATCGACACAATAGGCAAGAGCACTTACAAAAACAAGGTTTGCGGATGGCTTTAAGGCGATACCGGCAGTTCCTCGCACAGGCAGATTAGATTTGAGATTTAGCGATTCAATTGAGGCGCGCGATGGATTGAAAATATGAAGGCCGATTGTCAACTGATTAGTTGTTTGAAAAAGAAGACCAAATTCAATCAGAAATGTTCCGCGGCTACTTCCCTGTTCCGGAAAATCAATCATAAAATAATTGAACTGAATTCCGGCAGAAACTCTTTTGCCCATGGTTCTGGCCATAGAACATCCAAAACGTGATTCATGATATCCAGGGAACCCCTTTTGCTGCAGACTAATGGCAAAGTTTGAAACGGGCGTTGGAATAACGAATGTAAGCGCTGCCGATGCAAAACCTTCAATCAGATATGGCTGACGATAATCGACAGCAACGGTAATGCTTTTAATCCGGGCCAGGGCAGCCTGGTTATGAAAAGCCGAAAAAGGTGATATAAGCGCAACAGATGCATTGCCAAGTGAAACTTCTCTCGCTCCAATCGGAGTGTCGTCTCCGATTGAAAAACCCTTCGAAAAAAAGACAAAAAACAGCGCAAGGGTTAGGGTCCCATATTTTACAAATGCTACTTTCATCCCATTTTTTGGGTGATCGCTGCTTAAACTACCGCTTGCGAAACGAATTCTTAACAAATAATTCACATCTGCAAAAGAGGAGGCTATCGTTTGATCACCTCCTCTAATTTACGCAAAAAAAATTACAAAATAAGGATTTTCTAATTCGTTTTATAAGGAAATTTCACCTTCGATAATTCGTTATTTGCCTCAACAATTTTAGTTTTAAGATTCTCTTTATAGGCAATCAATTTGGTCATCAGCAGTTGATCACCCGACGCAATAATCTGAGCCGCCAGTATTGCGGCGTTTACAGATCCGTTGAGCGCAACAGTTGCAACGGGAATACCCGGAGGCATCTGAAGGATGGCCAATATCGAATCCCACCCTTCGAGACTTGCTTTGATGGGAACACCAATTACTGGAATAGGGGTCATCGCTGCAATTACACCTGGCAAATGTGCAGCCATTCCGGCAGCAGCAATAATAACCTTAATTCCACGTTCATAAGCCCCTTTTGCAAATACCTCCACAGCTTCGGGAGTACGGTGAGCCGACAGTGCATTCATTTCAAACGGGATCTCAAAATCGTTTAAAATCCGGGCAGCACCCTCCATAACATGAAGATCGGAAGTACTTCCCATAATTATACTTACTTTTGGATTCATAATTGCTTTCTAAGATTATTAAAGTTACTTTTCTTTTACTGTTTGTGAATAAGACAAAATTAAACTTTTTTACACAATCGGCATCAATTGAGGCATCAGTTACGGTTAATTCCAACTTCTGAGCAAAAGAATTTCTATCTTTGTGCGCTTAATTTGGGCTTCAATCATGCAGTTTGAGTTATACTTAAAATGATGATAAGCACCTTTATGAAATTTCCCGTTCAGGGATAAAAAGAGACGAATGAAACGAGTTAAGCTTTGGGATAAAGAATTTGAAATCTCGCTGCCAAATGCAGATATTCAAAAAGCAATTAAACAGATTGCCGTCAAAATGAAAACGGACCTTGAAGGGAAGGAGGTACTTTTCATTTGTGTTTTAAATGGCGCATTTATGTTTGCCTCCGAATTAATGAAAGAGGTTGAACTCAACGATGCGGAAATATCATTTCTGAAGCTGGCCTCCTATTCCGGAATCAATTCAACAGGCGAAGTCAAAGAATTAATCGGCTTAAATGAAGTAATCACAGGACGTACCGTGGTAATCATCGAAGATATTGTCGACACCGGCCATACAATTAAAGGGGTGATTGATCAATTGATTGAAAAAGGAGCCAAAGAGGTGAAAGTCGCCACCTTACTTTTCAAACCAGATGCGTTGAAAGTAGATATTAAACTTGACTATATTGGAATTGAAATTCCAAACGATTTTATTGTTGGATTCGGACTCGATTACGACCGCAGAGGTCGCAATTTCAAAGATATTTATACCCTCGTAAAAGAATAATTTAAGATTTAATTTTGATAGAAATGATTAATTTAGTGCTGTTTGGCCCTCCTGGTGCCGGAAAAGGTACACAGGCTATTTATTTAGCTCAGACATTCAATTTAGTTCATTTATCAACCGGAGATTTGCTTCGACAGGAAATCGCAGCTAAAACCGATCTGGGTCGTATTGCTGATGAAATCATCAGTAAAGGGGAATTAGTTCCCGATTCAATTGTTATTTCGATGATTGAAGCAAAGTTGAAATCACCCAAAACAACTGTAGGGTTTATCTTCGACGGATTTCCCAGAACAGTGAATCAGGCACATGCCCTCGACCAACTTCTGCGAAAGCACCATTCAAAAGTATCCGTCATGCTGTGCCTTGAGGTTGATAAAAAAGAATTGATCGACCGTCTGCTCAAAAGAGGCTTAACATCCGGAAGATGTGATGACGCAAATGAAGCAACAATTGAGAACAGAATAAATGTTTATAACGAAAAAACAGCTCCACTTATCCATTACTACGAAAGTCAGGGTAAATACCATCCCATTCACGGAATTGGAGAGATTGAGGAGATTGCCGCAAGATTAAAAGAAACGGTAGAAAACCTCTAAATATCACCTGTTTTAGAATATGAAACTTTGCGTGAACGGTTGACCAACACCGCCACTGCAAAGTTTTTTTTTTGAATATATCACCATTTAAAAAAATCGTTTATCGTATTGGTATTTAATTCCTGACAGGCTTATTTGTCATCATTTTTTATTATCTCGATTTAAGCGTACTTTTGCAAATCTATTAAGAATTTAAAAATGGATTCGAATTT
>JAAFHB010000438.1 GCA_010906965.1 Mariniphaga sp.
TGAAAAAATCAAAAACGAACAATCGACAATGGAGAATCTAATAAATACATTAAAATACAGGATGTTTATTTTTTCACATTTAAAAAAAATCCTTTTTTCGTCAACTGTAATAATTTGTTTATCCGGCATAAATATTTGTGCCCAGAATGTGTCAAAAGCTTCATTTTTGAATGAAGCTAAACAGCTTAATCCACAATTAAGCCATCAAACATCGTATCCAATTCGTTTAATTTCAATTAAAAAAGATGTAAATACATGGTTGGGTTGGAAAGCTGCAACACTAACAACGTTAAACCAACAAAGTATTCTAAAACTAACCAAAGGCGATACGTTAATACTCGACTTTGGCCGGAATATGGTTGGGTATATTCAAGGTGAAACGCAAACAGCGGCTAAAGTAAAAATTGAATCGGCTGAAGTTTTGGCCGAACTTGGAGATAGTTGGGAGCAATTTCCGGCAATTTTTGAAAATGGCTATAAACCTGAGAAAACCTGGTCGCCTTATGTATTGGATATTTCAAAAACATGGCGCTTAAATCAAAGGCTCACTTTTCGATATATCAGGATTTGTGCACTTGAATCCTCCAATGATATACTATTATCAAATTTGAGATGCGATGAAGTCTCGGCCATACCATTTGCAAGAATACGTCCGTTGGAAGGATTTAGTGCTAAGATGCAACATATCGATCTGCTATCGCAATATACACTCCGAAATTGCTTGCAGGAAGTGTTTGAAGATGGCCCCAAACGCGACAGACGACTTTGGCTTGGCGATTTGAGACTTGAAGCATTAGCCGACGGGGTACTTTTTAAATCGGATTCTCTGGTTAAACGCTGTCTTTTACTATTTGCAGGTAGCCAAAGGGACGATGGTTTTATTCCGGCTTGTGTGTACACCACCAATGGCAATAATCCTGAAATTGGTGATGAGATGATACCCGATTATGCGATGCTATTTGGCTCGGTATTATTGGACTATTCTTCAAATTCAAACGACTGGCAATTGGCACGAAAGCTATACCCAATTGCCTGCCAACAAGTAGATTCTGTTGTAAGCGAATGGCTTAATTCAAAAAATTATTTGGACATACATAACGTTTGGCTTTTTGTTGATTGGAGTAAAAATTTGGATAGGCAAACATCAGAACAGGCTATTGCAATTTATGCAACAAAATCTCTTTTGAAGTTAGCGGTTAAATTAGGTATCGAAAAAGATGTCGTAAAATGGGAGAAACTAAGTAAAAAACTTCAGGAAGCAGCATTAAAAAACCTGTATGATAAAAACAGAGGACTCTTTATTTCAGGTCCTCAACAACAAGTATCCTGGGCTTCTCAAATTTGGATGATACTTGCCGGAGTAGTTGATAAACCTACCGGATCAAGAATTTTAACTCAGCTAAAAACCGAAACCAATGCAATACAACCCGGAACTCCTTATCTGGTGCATCATTTAGTTCAGGCTTATCTTCTCTGCGATATGGATGCGGAGGCTTATAAGCTTATTGAAACATATTGGGGCGGAATGATAGATAAAGGTGCCGATACTTTTTGGGAAGTTTATGACGCTGAAAATGCTTACAAATCACCTTATAACAGTCATTTGTTTAACAGCTATTGTCATGCATGGAGCTGTACTCCTGCCTGGTTTCTCCGTAATCCACTTTACAGCAAACGACTTAAAAAAATTGAGATAAAAAATTAAAGTGAGTAATTAAAAATACAACTTAATTTAAAAAGGTATGGACAGACGACAATTTTCAAAGAATGTATTAATGACATCCGCTGCGATTTCAACATTCTCAATTCCAGGATTTTCAAACACATATTCGCTGGCCAATAAGAGCTTAAAGAAAAGCATCATGTGGGGAAGTATCGGCGTAGGTAAGACGATCCTTGAAAAATTCCAAGCTTCAAAACTGGCAGGTTTTGACGGCGTAGAAGTGATGAGTCATTTCGACAGGAATGAAGTTTTGAAAGCCCGTGATGCCACCGGGTTATTTATCCCCAGCGTATGCAATGCCATGCATTGGACATTCCTTTTATCCGATCCGGATCCAAAAGTCCGTGAAGAAGGTGTTACAGCCCTTAAAGTAAGTCTTCAGGATACCAAAGCCTATGGTGCAGATACCGTTCTCCTTGTTCCGGGTCGTGTAAGTGAAACGGTTAGTTATGACGATTGCTGGAAGAGATCTGTTGATGAAATAAAAAAAGTAGTCCCGTTCGCTTAACAACTGAATGTAAAAATTGCAATTGAAAATGTCCCGAATAATTTTCTGCTCAGCCCGTTGGAAGCAGCCTCTTACATCAATCAGTTTCAAAGCAAGATCGTTTGCTTCTACTTTGATTGCGGGAATATCATGGAATATGGATGGCCCGATCACTGGATAAAAATACTCGGCACGCGTATTGCCAAGGTTCATATAAAAGAGTATAGTCGTAAAATTGCGGAGAAACAGGGTAGAGGTGCAGGATATGGGGTCAAACTGTTGGAGGGTGATGTGAATTGGCCTGCTGTCATGAAAGCACTTGATGATATCGGTTACAATAACTGGACAACCATTGAGCAACCAGGCGGCGATTCAGCAGAGGGACTGAAGGACCTTTACAACAGATTAACAAAAATTCATGCAAGCTGAAAGTATAAAACTCCAGACAATTGCGCTCGTTAAACAACTGAATTAATTCAATTTACTTCTTAAGAAAAATAGAATGATTGAAAATATAAAAACATTGCTCACAATATTTATTGCATTATTCATAAATATTAGCCTTACTGCCCAAACTATCGAAAAAGTGGCCCCAGGTGTGTGGAAGGTAACTTATGGAACTCCTGAAAAGTTCAAACCTTCAGATTTTAAGGAAGATCCCGCATTGGAAGCGCTGTCTAAAATGAGCGAGAATGAAAAATCTCCTTTCGATTTATCCACAATAAAATTTAAAACCACTTCGCGGGGCTGCGTGGCCGAATTGACCATGGAAGATTCAGAAAAACTATATGGTTTTGGTCTGCAAAACAATACCTTTCAGCAACGTGGATTTC
>JAAFHB010000439.1 GCA_010906965.1 Mariniphaga sp.
ATCTGTTTTTGATAAACGAAAAAAGGATAAGAATTTTGGAAAAATGGTAAAAAACTATAAAAAAGACATAAGTAAAAAGAAGTACTAAGCACAACACGCTTGTAAGTGCGATTAATTCAGTTAAATGTCAATAAACACATCAATTATGAACAGATTAATTAAAACCACAAAACGTATGTTAACCGTATTTTTAGCAATAGTAGCAGGACTAATGATAATTGTGACTGGCATTTTGTTTTTTCTTAGTCCCGGAAAGCCTGTACCGTTTAAAGATAAAAACGGGAATCTATTAGTTGGAAGCATTTCTGAAAAAACTTTTATTACAATTGGAGGAATACGACAGGGAATGTTTATCAAGAGCAAAAACCAGGAAAACCCCGTTCTGCTCTACCTTCACGGAGGTATACCCGATTACTTCCTTACTCAAAAATACCCTACCGGGCTTGAAGACTATTTCACTGTGGTGTGGTGGGAACAGCGTGGCTCAGGACTATCGTACAACGCCAACATACCCGCTGCGACCATGAATCTGGATCAAATGATATCCGACACAAAAGAGGTGACAAATTACCTCTGTACGCGTTTTGGGCAGGAAAAGATTTACCTCATGGGGCGTTCGGGGGGAAGCTACATTGGCATACAGGCGGCAGCAAGGGCACCGGAGTTATACCATGCTTATATAGGAGTTGGACAGATGTCGGACCACTTAAAATCAGAAAGATTGGCTTATGAATATATCCTGAAGAAATACAGGGATGCAGGGAACAGGAAAATGGTGCGAAAACTGGAGGCTTCGCCGGTTACAGATGTTATTCCTTATGGATACCTCAAACTGCGTGACGAGACCATGCACAGTCTTGGAATTGGTACAACACGTGACATGAATTCAATAATAACCGGTGTGTTTATACCGTCGCTGACCTGCCGGGAGTACACTTTAAAGGAAAAATTCAATTTATGGCGAGGCAAAGCCCAAGCGGGTGTCCACCCACTCTGGGATACAATTATTGCCACGGATTTGATCCAAGAGGTGAATGAAGTAAAAATCCCTGTCTATTTTTTTCACGGAATATACGACTATACGGTATCATACACCCTGGCAAAGCAGTATTTTGAGGCGCTTCATGCACCGGTAAAAGGGTTTTATACATTCGAAAATTCGGCTCATAGTCCAATTTTTGAGGAACCTGAACGGGTACGACAAATTTTTGAAAACGGTATTTTAAACAACAAAACCAGTTTGGCTGACAGATAGAAAACTCCGACATTTAAAATTACACATAATTTCCTGCTATATGAATGACAGACCATTAAAACCCTTAGCATTGACCTTTGCAGCAAGCGGCGTATGGGATACCATTGCAGCAATTCAGTATTTATTCTTTATAGGGATTGACCGAAAAATCGACAATCCGGCAATAGACCCTTTCTTCGCGGTTTTCCTGGGCTCGTTTTTCCTGTGTTTTGCATACCTGCAATTTCTGTCGGCATTTAATATTGAGCGATATGCTTTTAATGTCGGATGCCTCATTTTTGGCCGCATTTTTTATGTCATTCAGCTTTACGCCTCCATGGTTTTTGTTGATGGATTCCCCTCTACTTTTTGGTTTACCGGAATCATCGATGGGGGATTTGTGATACTTTATATAGTATTTGCAATACGTGGCGGAATGAAACTACAGTCGTTGTTCCTACCTAAAATAGAGTATACTTAAAAAATAAAAAATGAATCACAAAATTATCGTACTCTACGAATCCATTTACAATGGTAATACCATAAAACTAGCCCGTTCCATGGCTCAAACCTTGGGTTGCCGGTTTATTCAGGCTCAGCAGGCCCTTACCGAAGATTTAAGCCAATATAGCGCCATTGGCTTTGGATCGGGGATATATTTCGGCACTCATCACCCTGCACTTTTCGAAGTAGTTGAAAAACTAGATTAATTCAAGCAGGATGTATTTATCTTTTCCAGTCGCGGAGCGCCGGTTTTGGGCAAATACCACAATGGGCTTAAAAAGGCACTTTTTGATAAAGGAAAAAATCTTGTAGGCGAATTTTCCGTTCGTGGTTACGATGAAACAGGTCCATGGGTAATTATTGGTGGAGGTAATGTTGGCAAACCCAATGAAACCGATCTGAAAAAGGCCCAGCAATTTGTGCAAAGAAAATTACCTTCTTATTGCAAAACTGATCCATACGAGTTAATAAAATCAAAATTGACTGTTACTGAAGGGCATCCCAATACCTACAATGTGGTAGCTGACGAAATTTTGTTAATGTTAAAAGGCGATTTTGTAACCATCAATCAAAGTGATTGTGTTGGCTGTGGAAAATGCACCAAAATTTGCCCGATGGAAGTTATCAAAATCGAGCACAAAAAAGCAATACCGGTAAATGAACTCGACTGTACATTATGTCGCCTGTGCATTCAAAATTGCAGTGAGCGCGCAATTAATTTGCATTATTCGTGGCGAGATGCAATAAAAGTTGCGAAACGCCACAGCAATAAAATAACTCTTTAATACTTGAACAAATGAAAAAGATCAGATTTGTTCTTGTCTTTCTTTTGATATCTCTAGCCGGATTTACTCAAAATCTTATAAACCTTGATATTCTCGGAGTTAAAGTAAAAGGAGGAGCACTCTATGTTTCGCTTTTTAACAACGAACAAGCATATAAAGAAAAGTTGGTGTTCCTTTCGGTGAAGGCGGAACCTGTTTCCGAAACCGTCAGCATTCCTTTAACATTACCCGAAGGCGAATACTTTTTTTCAGTATTTCAGGATAGTAACAATAATGGCATATTAGATGCGAATTTGTTTGGAATACCAAAAGAACTAGTCGGGTTAAGCAATTATGACGGTAAAAGTGTACCTGGAAATTTCAACAGGCATAAAGTTCTTGTTTCAAATACTTCAAAAAATGTAAAGGTTCAATTACTTAAAATTTAACACTATGCTAACCACCTTTAACCGTCAAAAAAACACAATCACCATCAAGATTAGCACCTCTGGCATATTTCGTTTTTAAGCATGTTTTTAG
>JAAFHB010000440.1 GCA_010906965.1 Mariniphaga sp.
CTTGTATTTTTCGATAAGTTGTTTGGCTAAACTTCCCCTGGTTCCTTCGGCAAAAATGGTTAGCTTAGCTTCGATCCTTGTTCCAGGTTGAAAATTCTCGAGTTGATTCCCATTGTGGTCAACACCAGTATCAATAGTTTTAGCACCTATAACTTTACCATCTTTGTAAAGGATTTCACTCACCGAGAACCCCGGATAAATTTCAACTCCTTTTTCTTCCGCCTTTTTTGCAAGGTAACGACATATCTGGCTCATCGAAGCGGTGTAATTACCAAGGTTATTCATGTAAGGTACATGAACCGGCAATTTGAAAGCTCCTCTTTCGCTTAATAAAACCGTCGCATCATTGGTAACCTTTGCATTAAATGGAATTTCACTGAAGTCAATCCCTGGCAATAAACTTTTAAAAACATCCGCCTTTATCACCGCGCCCGACAAAATATGACTTCCGATTGAGCTTCCTTTTTCAATCAATAAGATCCGATGCTTTAAACCCTTTTCTTTTAATAGATCTGCAAGATGAATTGAAGCCGCTAAACCCGAAGGCCCACCTCCAATGATTAAAATATCCGTTAAAACGGTATTATTATTATCCATATATTTTTTTATTTAAAAAATCTATTTTGTTTTTGCATTCTAAAAGCCCGTTTTTCAACGTTGAACAAAGAAAAGATCCAATTTGCAAGAGAGAAAGCGTCTGGAAATTAACAACCTAAACTTCATCATCTTCAGCAACTTACCAATACTAAATATTGAATATAATCCTTTCATTGAAGTCATTTTTACGAAGGTGTGAATTAAGACAATTTAAACAGAATTGATGCAGATTTATTCTAATTTATTTTCAGGAAGGAAAATATCAAACGATTTAATCCTATAACCATTAAAATGGGAGGTGATTTCATAAATAAACTTCAACAATAAGATCTAAAAAGCTTAAAAGAAAAAGGTTAAAGCATCAGGGACAAAATCCAGACACTTTAACCTTTCTTCTTTAACTTTTAACCTTTCGGCAAAAACCTTCCTTCTTACAATTCGCGGATCTTGATATTGCGGAACCAGATGGGGTATCCATGATCCTGAAGACCGATATAACCTTCTTTAGCAATTCCTTCTGTAAATCCAGGGAATGTTTTGAATTTACTGGCAGCAACAAGTGCATCCCACTCCGGAGTCCATAAAGTATACGAAAGAACCTTAACACCGTTCTGGGTATGAGTAACCGCACCGTCTTTTACTTTGATCACGATTGTATTCCACGAACCGGCTGGCTTAACCGTTTTTGGATCAGCGGCAATCATATCGTAAAGTGATCCTGCAAGGTGGCTTGCAATTTTATTGTCCGAAGCATCGACATTATCGAGTACCTGAACCTCAGGTGCTGCATAATAAATTGGCTGACCTGGCACTTCGCGTACATTAAAGAAAATTCCCGAATTACCTGCTTTGCCAGCATTCCAGTCAACTGAAAGCTCGAAGTTTTTAAACTTCTTGGTTGAGAAAAGGATATCGCCATTGGCGCCTTGTCCCGGTTTCTTTCCTTCGCCGGTAAATACGTTCATCGCATCCTTGTCGATCTTCCAGTTTTTTGGCATTTCAGTACCGTTGCATTGTCTCCAGCCGTCGAAGTTCTTGCCATTAAACAGCAGTGACCAGCCATCTTTCTTCTCCTGTTTCGAAAGTTTGTTCAACTCCTGTGCAAACGATGGAAGCGCGATCAGCATCGCAGCAACCAGTGATAAAGTTAAAAAAATGTTCTTCCTCATGATTTAATTTTTAAACACCCTCTGGGTGAAATTGATGATAATTGGAAATAGCTTTTATTGACACCAAAGATAATGATTCAATGTTTAAAACATTTATAAATTTGTCAATTCATAATTATCTCTAAGTCTCTCCCTCACAATTAAAAACCTTCACCTAATCACTGTCACATAATTCGAGAGCACAGAATTTCCCCCCTTCTTCCCCATATTACCATCGAAATGTCCAATCACCTTGATATGATGATTGCTCTGAATTTCAGTAGATAATACAGCAAATGGGGGGTCGTTCGATATAAAAATGATGGGAAGAGTTTCAGGAAGTTGTAGCTGGGTTGCCGGATTCCAGGCTTTCACCTCGTGTCCGCTGTTCCAGATCACCTCGATAAACTTACCGGGAATCTCACCGTTGAAATAGAACGGAATCGCTTTAAGATCATCGCGGTGACGTAACTCTTTATACGACCTGTAAGCCGGATTTGTCAATGCAAGCGTGGGTGCAATCGGCAGAAGTGTCATACAAACCGACAAGACCATCCCAACCATTCCCATCCAAAGCCAAAGCGGCTTCTTTTTCAGAAATGCAACTAAAAGAAAGGTCGCTAATCCCCAGAAAAGGACGAAAATCAAAACCAACAAGCCAGTTCCCGGTCGCCCTTCTCCTTTCACCATGAATGCGACGGCTAACGGAATAGCAAAACTAATCAACGTCATTATGAAGGAATTTACCCGGAAAATCACCTGATCAGTTTTGCCTTGCGATGAAGTTTGGAAAGCCTGTATCAGGTAACGAAAATAGAAAGCAGTCAGTATTGCCAGCGGAAGCAATACCGGAAGGAGGTAGCGCTCTTTTTTCTCTGGAAAAAGGGAGAGTAAAACAACCGCAACCGCCACCCACAAGGCAAGAAAGATATAGTTTCCAAACCGGTTGATCCGGGGACGGGAGTAGGGAAAGTAAAGTGCAATGGTTGCAATGATTGCCCACACACCCGACTGAACAGGGAAACTCCAGTAATGATAAAAGGGCCGGGTGCTCCGGTTCAGCCAGGCTGCCGATTCCTGTTGTGCAATCTGCGCTGAGAATTCAGGATGTGAAAGCCAGATCATTACCGGCCACCAGAGACTGATCACCAAAGTTATCAGCACCATTACGGACAGCGCTGCTTTGTGGTTTGTTGCTTCTTTCAAGCCATACGAGAAAGTACGGGCGACCAGGTATGGCAACAGCAATGCATAAAAAGCAATTGGCCCTTTACTCAAAAACGAAAGGCCCAT
>JAAFHB010000441.1 GCA_010906965.1 Mariniphaga sp.
CTCCTCATCGAACAAATGTATCGAAGGTGTTCCCGGATTCTCATTTGTGATCTTTAAAACCGATACGCTTGAAAAATGCAAAGAGCAAGCAAGAACCGTTTCACTCGATCTGTACAGTCAATGGATGGACATGAAAAAAACAAATCAATTCAGGTTTACACCTCCCATTCAAGTCGTTCTTGCATTTAATCAGGCGATTAAGGAGTTGAAAGCCGAAGGTGGCATCATCAGACGCGCTGAAAGATACCGCCAAAATTATCAGCGGTTAATTGAAGGCACCGAGGCCACTGGTTTAAAGACCTACCTCGATAAAAAAGATCAGGGATATATCATCACCTCCTTCTTGTTCCCTGACCATCCAAATTTCGACTTTACCGTTTTTTACGAAAAACTTCACCAGCGAGGACATGTAATTTATCAGGGAAAACTATCAGACACCAACTGCTTTAGAATAGGCAATATCGGTCAGCTTTATCTTTACGATATCGACAATTTGATACTTTCCATAGAGGAGGTGATGAAAGAAATGACCTGTAATTGCTGACCTCGCCTTTAAGTTCCAGTTTCAAGTCATTCACAATTTGTAGCCGTCCAATCTTCATCCCTCTGAATTTCCTGAACATCTCGTCGTGATTACCGGCGATGGAGTAGACTGTACTATCATTCAGAAGCAAGACCCGTTAGGTGTTTGACTATTTCGAGGTGAGCTTTGGGAAAATACCGCTTTTAAAAATACCATATATCGATAATATCGACATATAATATTGTTGTTTAACAAGAATGTAATACCAATTAACATCATTGTCATTTACTGTTAATCATTTTGTAACAATACTACCTCACTTTTGAAGTACAAAAAGAAATTTCTCTATACTCATGCACTATATCTTCTCACAGTACATATAGTTTTAATTATTAATACTTTAATTCATTATCATGAAAAATTTGTTTGGATTTTTATTTGCTTTATTTATTGGAGCGACTTTTTTAATAAGCTGCAAAAAATCAGAAGGAACAACAGTTGTAACCAATGATCCTCCAAAAATCAACGAAAACTATGTCACTGGTGACTTCCATCAGCACACCACCTATACAGATGGCTCGTGGTCGATTGGTTATGTAATGGCAAAAAATAATAGTTACAAACTCGACTTCTGGGCGAATAGCGAACATGGCGGGGGGTTCACCAGAAATGCTGCAGTATCGGGTCTCGACTTAAACGGGGCTTCAGTTCTTTGGTCAAGCTATACCCCAAATCCTGCGAAAGGGAAGGCAAATAGTGGAAATATGTGGCGCTGGCAATCAATTGCAGAATATTCTTATCTTGAAATTTTAAAAGCCAGAGCGCTATATCCAACAAAAACAGTTATTCAGGGTATGGAATGGAATGTTCCTGGTCATGAACATGCCAGCACAGCGATTATTACCAACCAATTTATTGCAAATTCGAATGCTAATCCTGTTGCTGAATTTGAATACAAATTCGACGGAAACGATGCAGACGATCAGGGTGGTGCTAATAATTGGATAAAGAGTGTTCAAACAGGACATGCAAAAACAATTGAAGCAATTACCTGGATGCAAACCAATTATAAAACTGCTGGTTGGATCATACCTGCCCATCCCGAACGAAAGAAATTGTATACCATTGCAGATTTTCGCGACATGAACAATGCTGGTCCAGATGTTTGTTTTGGTTTTGAGAGTATGCCTGGTCATCAGAAATCGCCGGAACGTGGCGAATACAAAGCTTCGAGTAACTCATATGGTACCTGCACCTACGGTGGAACAGGAGCCATGGCAGCAAAAGTTGGTGGATTATGGGATGCCATGTTAAGCGAAGGACGGAGCTGGTGGCTTTTTGCAAATTCCGATTTCCACGATATCACTGGCGATTTTTACCCTGGTGAATTTCAGAAAAACTATGTCTACGTTACAAAAAAAGGAGATGCCCAGGCAATTACAGATGGGTTGCGTTCTGGAAATGTCTTTGTGGTTACCGGCGATTTGATTGATGCGCTTGATTTCACAATCAAAGGTAAAACAATTGGACAAACAGCAACCATCACAGGCAATAGTGCCTCAATTTCAATATTGGTACACGATCCATCTACACCGAACAATAATACTTATGGGATACTTACAAACCCTGAATTAAATCATATCGATGTAATTGCCGGGAAAGTTACAGGAAAAATCGCTCCCACAGATTCGAAATACTCAGTTGATGATGTTACTTCAACCACTAATGTGATAGCCCGTTTTGATGCTGTTGGCAGTATTTCAGACACTAAAGGAATTGTTAGTCGCCGTTGGGAGGATTTAGGAAATGGCTGGAAAAAAATCAATTTCGACTACTCTGAAATAACCGGAAACATGTACTTCAGACTTCGGGGCTCAAATATTGGATTGAATGTTGCCTCTCAAACAGATGGATCAGGCAATCCTTTGGCCGATGATCTGATGGCACCAAATACAGCAGAAAAAACTTTTGCTGATCTTTGGTTCTATTCCAACCCCATTTTTGTAAATAAATAGGGTTTTATCGCAGCGACTAAAAGATTACATTTTTTGCAAGAAGCCCGGAAAGACAATCTTTCCGGGCTTTTTTTACTTCAAAAAATCGCTGAACTAAAATCCGGAGTGTTTTACGATTCGCATCTGTAACGCGTGAAGAGGAGGTTTATTTCGTTGATACCTTGAGCGGTTTTGGATCAGTTCCTATTGATATATAAGAACTTGGTTGAAAATTTGATACTGGCCATTGAGGAGGTGATGATAGAAATGAACCTGTAAATGCGGATCTTGCCTGAAATAGGTTGACCGATTTATACTGTAGACTTCTTCCCTATTTAGATTGATTATGTAATATAATTGTCATCCACCTGTAGCATCCTTTAATCGCTTTGTAACAAGGATGCAACATTTTTAAGGAACTTTTGCAAAATATTAATTTGAATTTTGAAGTTTCTAAAAAGTTAAAAAATCTAGGAAACAATGGGGTCAGGAAAAATAAATTTTATTGGGAGAGCTTAT
>JAAFHB010000442.1 GCA_010906965.1 Mariniphaga sp.
AATTGCCTGGAGTGCTTTTACATATGATATGTAAAAATGAACAGAGCAGAGTTTTTGAAGGTGCGAAAATGAAGATTAAGTCGCTTTTAATTGGGAAGAGATCGATGAGAACCTGCAGGATGCTCAGATAAGTAGGTGAAGAAAGTAAAAAGGATGGTTTCGCGTTACGATTGGATGGGTCAAAGAGGAAAATAATTCATGGTCCAAACAGGGCTTTTACTTTATGGTATTGTTAAACGATTGAGCATAATCGATGCCTAATACATGTTTGTATTCGCGGCAAAAAGAATCATAGAAATTCTTTGCTGTCCCCTTTTTCCCGAGGTGGTACAAAATCGAACATTTTACTGAAAAGGCTTCATCATTTAATGGGTCGTAGACAAGAATACATTCGGCTATGTGATAGCGAAGGCTGAAATTGGTTTTCACTACATTTCCGTTGAACAGAGAGCTGAGTCCGTCAATGATCTCGTTGGCAAACCACGACCTAAATCCGTCCATCCAATCGTTTTGTTCAGTGGAAAGGAATTCTCCCCACGACAACAATCCGATCAACCGGTCAATTTCATTTTCGCCCGGAGTGGTCGATTTTGATTTTTGGAGTAACTTCAGAATTTCGCAACAATCGCAGTAAATCGAGTCGTCTATTTTAACCTTCCAGTATGAATTTTCGTTGACCACTTCCAGCCCATTCACTTCTTCGAGGGCCGACCGGAGCTTACTGATGTTGACATTCCGGTTATTTCTTGCGCTTTCTCCCATTTTGTCGTACCACAATACTTCGTCGAGCTTTGCAGATGAAACGCCTTTTTCGTTTTTGATGGTATGCAAAAAGATGAAAAGAAACAGGTGTTTCATAGTTGGCGAGAATGAGGAGGTCACTTTCAGGCCTTTGCTATTGTAAATCTGGAATCCACCCATCAACAGGACTGAGGAAACAATCTTACGGTCGATTGTCTGAACGGGTAAAATATTGGGATGTTCCACCTGTTCGTATAAGCCTTTCTTAGTGGGTTGTATCTCCTTTTTCCTGAGCAGCAGATAGGCAGCTAAAGCGATCCCTACGAGCAGAAATACGCTAATCAGCCAGACATACCACCTGCTTTCTACCGGATCAGTCTGGTAAACATCGACGGGCATCAGTGGCGGGTAAGCAATGGAATAGAGTTCGACCGCAGCGTCAAGTGTGGTAATAGCAATTAACTGTGAAGATTTTTTATCAAGCAGCAAATTGCTCCAGGATTTGGTGTCAAGAAAACTGTATGGAATTGAATCATTGAACAGTTGGTATTCAGGTTTGTCGATTTTGAACCTGGCCAGGTGTAAATAGGTTGAAAAATTTGTCCGGTTGTACAGCAGGGTATAGAACTGGCCGTTTTGTTCATCTGCAATAAGCGATTCGCAAGGTACGAAAGGTAAAACCGGCGTATTGAGCGTCCAGATTTTACGGAAGGAATAATCCTTCAGGTTTTGGCTATATAAATCATAGTAGAATTCAGGCGACAACATCTGCTTTCCGGTTTTGCTTCCATAACCGCCAAAAACCAAAGCTTCTTTCTGATTCAGCAAACCAAATGCACTCAGATACCGGGGCTGAACCTGCTTGCTGATATCGGTTTGTATCCAACTTTTTGTTGGTTCGTTGTACCTGTTTATTATTCCTTTATAGGCATAATGTCCATAGCCAAACAAAGTCACCAGTGAGAAATCAATTGGCGAAAAGAATTTGTTATGATGCCAGTAATCTGGCTCTTGTGCAGTGGCTTCATTTTGAGACCATGACCGGGTATTGAAATTGAATTTACTGATTTCGCCTTTTTGCCCCTTAAAAAAGTCGTATGACCACAATTCATTGTTGAATTGGTTGTATATAATTTGATTTCCCAGCGTGGAGTAGGGCCGCCCGACAAGATAATGCAAAGTATCGATGATCTGTGTTCGTATGGACAATATGTAAACTGCCTTTTTATCGACAAAAAATATCCGCCCGTTTTGATCATCATAAGCAATTCCCCGAATACTGTCGAGGGTGAAATTTTTCAACTTGCTCCATTTCATGTGTTTATCAATGATCCAGTTGGGATTGTCAACCTGAGCCCCGGCATGTTTAATTTCATCATAAACAACCGTCTGGCTGTGTTTTGAAAGTTGCCAGTTGAATACAAGACTGTTCTTTTGGTCAAATATCTGAATGTTTTTCAACGACATAGGGCAAACATCAGTGTTGAAAAACGAAGTATACCGACAGGCTCCAAATACCATACTGAAATCTTTTAAACCCTTGATATCATCTATCTTAGTCTCCGTCTTCCTGCCATTCAGCGAAATAGCCAATATCGAATTTCGAACATCTACATCAATTCTTATTTTTATCCAGCGGTCGTAACCACCATTGGGGATGTCTGCCCATTTGTATGAGCACAAAACTTTGTCTTTCACCACCAGTGAGAAATTGGAGGAAGTTGAAGCGAGGTTTGAAACCAGGTCAATATTCGTGTGTCCATTGCCAATGAGGCGGAAAATATATCCGTAAAAGCCATCACCACGACGGAAATTAGCCTCCATTTCGAGCGAAAAACCATCGGGAAATTTGAAAGGACTCTTCGGAGTTAAATTTAAAGATGTTCGTTTGTCTTGAATGACTTCATGAGATGAGAAGAACAATCCTGACAATACCTCATCCTGACAAACAGCTGTTAATCCGTAGAATAGAATTGAGAAAAGAATTACTAAAAACCTCACGTAAATACAGATTTTAAAATATCCAAAAGTAACTAAATACAAATCACAAATGTAATTATTTGTTAAAGTACGGTTAAAATTGGATTTAAAGCTGAATTGGCGACAATTGTGATGATTTATAATGATCTGCCTCTGAAAAGTTTCATTTGAATCATGATTTTATTTTGTCATTCAGTAGCTTCATCAGGTTATCAGAATTTCATTTAGGTTTTTGATTAATAATGGCAAGGTAGATGTCTGCACTAAGTTCTGTTGCTCATCGAAACAAATAAAAAAGACCGTTTTT
>JAAFHB010000443.1 GCA_010906965.1 Mariniphaga sp.
CCTATTTTGGTAGTTCCGCCATCGGTTATTTTATCAGGGCTTTTAATCACCATTGGTATTTTTTCAAAGTACTCGAGTGTAACAGCCACTTGTCCGCACTTTTCCTCTTTTGCTGCATTGCCATGTTGTAGAATGGTATGTTTTATGGCAAAATTATCTATTACACAGTCATAATTTTCAACATCGAGTCCGGTAATTTCTTTCACCGTTTCAGCGATCGAGATGGAAACATTGCCCATCGAGAATTTAATTTGTTCGTTGGTAGTTGTTGAAAGCGACAATTCAACCAGGGCTTTAATACTTTGTGCTTTATTGCTTGTCATTACTAAATATTTAAAGTTCAACATGCTCATTTTTGCAGGGTACTTTTCCTATAATTTTACTTTTAATTTGGACTTCATAATTAACACATAATCAATTAGTTATAAATTGTTATAGCGGTATTTTTAGTTTATTTATCGCTTGTAAACAATTGTCATACAGCGTGTTGTAAAATAATTTACAACTTTTGTTTTTATGCCGCTCGGTGCTTTTGCAGATTATCATAGAACACAGGGTTTAACTGTTGTAGTTTCGCGTGAACTTTTTCATCTCTGAAAATCGACTCGGTAAAATCAAAAAGATCAATGCCGGTAAAATCACAAAATATTTCAAGAACGAGCCAGAACATTTTTTGCAGTTCGCCGGCGATACTATATTGCATTGCATCTTCCATAGCGGCGATAAATATACCGTCAAAAGAACTGTAATCACACATTCGCTGGTGAAACGACAATATGGTATATTGTATCAAACTGATGGTGGCATCGGCAATCTGTGCATCAAAGCTGGTTGATTTACTTTTGCCCAGGTTGAGATACTGCTTATTTTCACGAAAAAACAATTCGATGGACCAACGTATCTGATAAACATCCATTAGCTTTTGAAAGTTAATGGCAAGATCGGTTGTAACCAATAATTTCCAGCTTGTGGATTTTCCCAATTTTACGAAAAAAAGATTTACGCGCACATCGCCATAATTTACCGGCACCTTGATGTATTTTGCCTTATGTGAACGGGCACTTATGGCTTTACGTTCAAATTTTGCCAATAGCTCCAACGCATTATAAAACTGATTGTTTGATGTCAACCTGTATTTTATTAGACACATTTTCGCCATCGTCAACAAATTGATGTTATGTTTTTTATTAAGACTTGAAACCAGTTTGACAAGCCCATAGTTGCAAAACCAACTGTCGGTAAGAACGTAATCTGCTTGAAAGCCACGGTTAACGGCACGTCTGAGCATGGCCATCATATTCGTGGTCTTCTTAACGTCAGCTTCTGCTTCCCTTTGTGCGCCAGGAGTTTTAGCATCGCGATACTTTTTGAACTGCTGGCTCATTTGCTTTTTTGTCAATCCATAATCCGGATGTTTTTTCCTTGCCTCTTTCAATTCTGCACGTAATTCTATGGCCTTGTTTCCCAATTCAACATATTTTGATTCTGCTTTTTTGAGCTTTTGTTTGGCACGGTTTAAGTTGCCGGTGGCTTTCTCTATTTGTTTCTTGGCAGATTTGGTTTGTTTGTCCTTATTTTCTTTCTTGGCAGATTTTAATGTTTGTTGAGATGCCGCTAATGATTCAGCCAATTTTTTCACCTCCTGACGTTGAGAGGATAAACGCTTGTTTGCTGTTGTCAGGCGTTGTTTCACATCATCTACCTGCCCTCCCTTTTCACGGTGCAAGGAGAAATCAAGCGGGTAGAAACTTAATCCGTCCCAATATCCCATGACCAGAATTTTATACCCAAAAATATAATCCCCACTTACATGGTCATGAACCCGGCTAACCAGTTCTGTTTTGATGCCACTTTTTGGCAAGGGACTATCATCGAAAATAAATGCCCTTACACTGTTAATCATTTCCGGGTTTATCTTCCCTGCGAGATTCCTGAAACGTAACGCTACCAGATAAAGCAATGAACGCCAGTTGATGTTCGGATTGTTTTTCAAGTCATAGAATACGCTATTGCCACATTCTATACCTTGCATTTTCGTCAAACCGGATTTTACCAAAAATGGTACACTCTTCAGATGATAAAATGGCATGAGCAACAGAAGCATCAAAATATCTGAGACATTTACCCCACATCGCTTTGTGCTGTCAAAGAACTGACCTATTCTGGATATCTTCATTAGCGCAAGTGTTTGAAAAATTGTATCGACATTTTTCTCCGGGTTATCGTTTATAGTGGCGATTTTTTGGATACCTTTGATTTGTTGCATGAATAGTAATTTTTTTGATTTGTAATTATTGAACTAATTACCTCAAATTTAAACAATTACAACGGTTTATGCAACACTTTTTGTCATTTTTTATGCATTTTAAATCATTGATTAGTAGACTGTTACGAAGTCCAAATTAGTAGTTACTTTAAAGCGGAAAATTACATAAAATGATACAAAATTTGTATCCGACCTGGACAAAAAGCGATCTTTAATCAAAAAAATCTGTTTCCGGATTCAATTTAATGATCCCTGCTCATGATTGAATTGGACAAATGTAACAGTTCTGCTTTGGTTTCTTTTGTCAAATCAATTTCATCCAGAACATTTAATGCAGATTGATAAAAATCTTCGATGCACTTTTCGGTTATCTCTTTAATATTCAGTTTTTTGTAAATTGATATGACCGTTTTGATTTTTTCCTGGTCATCAAATTCTGTTTTGCCCATCGAATCCAACAGTTCCTTTTTTGTCAGATCGTCCGATAATTCCAGCGCTTTCAACAGCAGAAATGTCTTTTTATTCGATACGATATCGCCTCCGATTTTCTTCCCGAATTTTTTCTGGTCGGCAAAAATATCCAGTAAATCGTCCTGGAGCTGGAAGGCAATTCCCAGATCAAGGCCGAATACATACAACAGATCGGCTATTCTTTGCGGGGCATTGGCTGCCATAGCACCCATTTTCAGGCTACAGGCCAGAAGTACGGCTGTTTTCAGCCGGATCATGTTTAAATATTCCGGAATTGAAACATTCATCCTT
>JAAFHB010000444.1 GCA_010906965.1 Mariniphaga sp.
ATTCAATACTTGGAGAGTTTAAAATCCTGGGCAATCCTTGTTATGGTCCCAATGCCGATTCCACTTATTTTGCGCAAAGCACTTTTATTCTTCCCGTTGAAGGGAAAGAAAATGCCTATATTGCAATGTTCGATCGGTGGAATAAGCTTAACCTCGAAGACTCGCGTTATGTATGGTTGCCGTTGAAAATTAATGGCGATTCAATGGTTATTCAATGGGAAAGTAAATGGAATGTCCAATAAATTTTTAATGTTAATTATAAAAACTAACTTAACGCAATAATTAGAATATAAAAAGATACAAAATGAAAAACAAACTAACTACCTGGCTATGTGTATTATCACTATTTTTAACTTTGTCATGTACCAATGACAAAAGCGCCAACAAACTTTCATTTTCGAATTCTTTGGCCGAAATATCCATTAACAATTCAAGCACTGTTCTTTGGGAATATAACGTAAAGTCTTCAGGCAAAACGATTTCTTTTGCAGGTCCCCGGTTTGAAATTGACGGAGCCGAACTCTTACCAAATCTGAAGGATATCACAAAAGTAGGTGAACCTTTAAAGCTTAGAAACGGAGTAATGGAATATGTTTTTGAAGGTACCTATCCGGATAAACCGGATTTGAAACTTAGGATGTATTTCCGCCTACCGGATACTAACCCGATCGTAAGGTTTAAGTATGAATTGGTTACTGATCATTTACATACTTTAACGAAATTACATGATAATGATAATATTTCCTATTTCGAAACATCTTTCGACAAGCTTCCACAAGTAAAGGAGATTCGTTTTTCCGAATTCAATGAGATGGTTCATAGTTTTTGCCTTTCCGAACGGAATATCGAAACAAAACATTTCAATAACAAAGAGAAGTTAATGGGCCCAATCCTTTTAGGAAGCAGTTCCGATCATTCATTTCTGGTGGCTTATGAACATGGCTCACAGGTACCCGATGCTTTTGTTGAATTCTCGTTGAGCGCAGATAAGAAGGCAGAATTAAAGGCAGTTAAGGGGAATTATTATCGTGGTCAAACTTTAGATAAGAACCTTTCATTTACTACCATTTGGTTCGAAGCTGTGGCTATTCAGGGAAATGAAGATCAACTGGCTGCGACCTACCGCGAATTTGTTCTCAAGTACATGACCGAAAATCTGGAAAGCCGAAAACCATACCTATTTTACAATACCTGGAATTTCCAGGAACGTAACCGAAACTGGTACAAGAAGCCATACCTGGCCGATATGAATGAGGAACGGATGCTGAAGGAAATTGAAACAGCTCATCAGATGGGAATCGAAGTTTTTGTAATTGATGCCGGTTGGTTTGAAAAAACAGGCGACTGGGCACCAAGTGAAATCAGGTTTCCTGATCAGTTGAAAACGATTAAAAAACGGCTTACAGAATATGGCATGAAACTCGGACTGTGGTTCAATCCTAATGCTGCTGCAGTTTCATCTAAAATTTTAGCTAAAAACAGGGATTGTGTAAAAACCATAAATGGTAAAGAAGATCCGCCTTCTAAAATCTGGGAAACTGAAGAAAGTTACGGGATGTGCCTGGTAAGCAAGTATCGTGATGACTTTGCAAATGAGTTGATTCGATGTGCCAAAGAATATGGGGTGACCTATTTTAAATGGGATGCCATCGGACAGTATGGCTGCAACGACCCACGGCATTTCCATGGCAACGAAAATAATACTCCGCAAGAAAGGGCTGAATGTTTTGCTTTTGAGGTGGGTCGATCAATGGCTTATGTTGTTGATAAATTGTGTGCTGCCATACCAGAAGCCATTGTTGATTTTGATATTACCGAAGGAAACCGGTCTGTTGGGCTTGGATTTTTGGCTGCCGGCAAATATTTCCTGATCAACAATGGCCCTTACTATTTCAATTACGACATTCCTTTTGATCGTGAGAACGGCCAATGGAATATTTTCTTTTATCCCGGACCGGCGCGTACATGGATTTGCCGCACTCCGCTGACTTACGACAAATGGTTTCCCAGCGTGCTATTTCTTACCCATTATTTGCCCGACGATCCATATGAAAACCAATCGATTGCACTTGGCTCGCTCATTCTGGGGCAAAATGGTATTTGGGGCGACTTGCCAGCTATTTCGAAAGAAGGGATTGCATTTTTCGGCAAAACATTAAATGAATATAAACAAATCCGTGACGATATTACTGCCGCAACTTTAATCCGTGATGGAGCTGTTGGAGGAAGCCCTGAAGTTTATGAAAAAATTAATCCGGCAACAGGTAAAGGGGCAGTTGTTGTTTTTTCAAGCCATCCGGGGAAATATTCGTATGTGACCCATTATAAGCCCTCCAGAAAAATATCGGCAACCCGAGGTGTTGAAGTTACTTACGACAATGAAGGATATGCTGTTTTAACACTTGAGTTTTCGAAAGCTGAAGCGAAAATCATCTTATTTGGAGTAAGTCTATGATAATTTGACACTTCAAAACTCCAATGATATGAAAAATATTTTTCTGATCACCATTTTGCTATTCTTATTTTCTTGCGATTCGGTTATTGCCAAACCCACTCGACCTTTGTCGTCAGCATGTCAAACAATTGATTTTAAACTTCAATGGGATACCATCCGTGTCCTGAAAAACCCCTACAAAGGATGGTACCATCATTTGCTTGATAATGGAGTCGACAAATATCCGATAAAAAACGATACCATGTTTGCTGCATTTCCCGGCATGGATCACCTGTATTTGCGTTTGGCATGGAGCTACCTTGAACCAGCCGAAGGTCACTACGATTGGCACCGAATTGACGAGGTGGTAGCCAAATATGTTCCGCTGGGCTATAAAATTTCGTTCAGGATAACCAGTAAGGAAACCGGCACTTTCCCCGGTTCTGTAGGTCATGAATTAAATGGGATTCAGTTTGCTACACCAACATGGGTCGAAAAAGCCGGTGCAAAAGGAACGGTGGCGATGAGCGGCGGAATCAAGTCATGGACACCCAAATGGAACGACCCCATTTACCTCGAAAAACTTG
>JAAFHB010000445.1 GCA_010906965.1 Mariniphaga sp.
TAGCTTCTTCGTCGTTCGTGAATTTGACTCCGTCCCAGACAAGTTTTTTACCAGTACGATAAGCAATATTACCCAGAGCTGAGAATTTTGCAATGTGAGCTCCAATTTCAACACTGGCATTTGTCTTTGGATTACGATCCTTTCTGCATTCAAGGAAATTCTTAACATGGTTTTTCAAACCTTCGCCGGTACCCTTCACGAGCGCAACAGCTTCCATCCTCTTTTCGCGGTTAACAACTTCAGGAATTACTTCCCAACCACTCCTGTCAACAACAAGGGTTCCGTTTTCGCCAACAAAACCTAAACCGTGATTACGACCATAGGCTCCATCGTTGATTCCGATTGCATGATCCCACATTACATTAAAGCCGTCGAATTCGTAAATCGTCTGTAAACTATCGGGCGTCTCACAAGCATCAGTGGGATAACCATATTTACCACCACTCGCCATAATAGACTTAGGAGCAGTAACATCCATTCCGTATAAAGCATAATCGAGCAGGTGAACACCCCAGTCGGTCATTAAGCCACCGGCATAGTCCCAGAACCAGCGGAAAGTAAAATGATACCGGTTTCTGTTGAAAGGACGGTTCGTAGCAGGCCCTAACCACATATCGTAATCAACTCCAGCCGGTACAGGCTCATCTGCCAAAACAGGAATCGAAGGACACCATCCCTGATAGGAAAATACACGTACGAGCCTGATTTTTCCCAATTTACCGGAGCGAATAAAATCAACTGCACTCTGCCAGTGAGGATCGCTCCTCTGCCACTGTCCGACCTGAACCACACTCTTATATTTTACTGCCGCCTTAAGCATAATATTGCACTCTTCGATTGTTCTGCCCAGCGGTTTCTCGCAATAAACATCTTTTCCGGCTTCGCACGCAGCAACCATCTGAAGACAATGCCAATGATCAGGAGTACCGATGATCACCACATCAATATCTTTATTTTCAATTAATTTACGCCAATCCTTGTAGAGGTTAGCAGGCTTTTTCCCACGTATTTTCTCAACATCCGCAGCACGACCATTGAGGACTGCATCATCAATATCACATAGTGCAATACACTCAACCTCAGGATTTTCAAGAAATGACTGCAAATCAGAAAAACCCTGTCCCTTGCAGCCGATTAAACCTACATTTACCTTATTACTTGCGGCACATGAGGCCATAGTACTTGATAATGAGGAGACAAGTCCAATTCCAACAGCGGCGGTTCCACTGCTTTTCAAAAATGTTCTTCGTGTTGTCATTCGATAAGATATTTAAAAAATCAGCTAAAAGTAGCGAAATATTCAATTCTGTGCACTTAAGTTTATATTTTTAGTTCATTTTAAATTCATTGAACTTAAATTAATAAATCCCGTAAACAGGATATTTCCGTCAATAATTTAAAGGAGAATCAGTATGATTTATTCTTCGGAAGCCGATATTGTACAATTTTTGAAAAGTCTGATAAGAGGCTTGCAACCTTATGCACAAGCAAATGAAGTGCGCATCTCTTTTTCTTCAGGTATAAAAAAACAGGTTGTGAACTACCAGCCTTTTTTACTTTCCCAATCCCTTATTCAACTTATTTGTAACATTATCAATCTGATACCACCAAAAAGCAAAATTCAGCTACGGTTAAGTTATTGTTCTGAAAATAAAAATTTGTACATAATGATAGAAAATGCGGGGATTAACCTGATTAGGATGAACGAAATTATCGCCCAAAATATATATTCTTTCGATATGTTCCCAAAATCAAACGGCACCTTATACCGCCTTACACTGCCTTTACATCCGGAAACTTTCCCACAGAATCAGGTCGCTAAAACGAATACAATCAGCAACATTCCTCAATTTTATGCCGAAATCCAGAAACGGTTGCGTTCACATTTTACTGAGACAGAAAAACACCTTGCATCACTGGAGCAGTGCCGGCCAAAGGAAGCTGCTTTTATGCAACGAATCAATGCATTGATCAAAGCCAATCTGGAAGACGAGAATTTCAATACCGATGTTTTATGCGAAGCCATGTCCCTAAGCCGCACGCAATTATTCCGGCGTTTAAAATCACTTATCCGGCAGGCACCTGCCCATTATATCAAAATCCAGCGGTTGCAAAGGGCTAAGGAGCTACTTGAAACTGCAGATCTGACTGTTAGTGAAGTCGCTTTTAAAACCGGGTTTCAAAATCTGAGTCATTTCACCAATATTTTTCAAAAACAATACGGAATACTGCCTTCGGTTTTTAGCCGCAGCAACAAATCTGCAACAAATGAATAAAAGATTGCAATAAATGGGATAACACATTTGCATTTCCAGACCTATTTTTGGTAACACATTAAAATTTAATATCATGGAACAAGAAAAGAAAAACAAGGAATTTGTTATCCGCTATCTCAATGCACTCAGCGGGGTTACTAAAACAAGGGAAATCATGGCTGAATATCTTGATGATGAAGAATTGGTTAACCACGCAATCTTCTTTGACAGCGTATTTCCAAAATATGAAATGTTTGCCGATGAAGTAACGGCAGAGGGCAACCGGGTTGTGGTGCGGGCCAGGTTAAAAGGCTGCCATAAAGGCGAACTTAATGGAATAAAGCCAACAAACCGCAATGTTGAATTTCCGTTTTTTATCAGCTATGATATTGAAAATGGGAAAATCGTTCATCATTGGTTGATTGCCGACCAAATGATGCTGATGGAACAACTGGGAGTGATGAATGTTAACGCGTAAGTTACATACAAAATAGAGCTGGCTGCTTTATGAAAAATAAAACAGCCAGTTCACGCACTTTTACCGATTCTAATAAAAGGTTTTGAATTTTAAATTATAGGACCACTTCCAGAATCGAATGAATCGCCAGTTCTGAAACCCCTACTTTTGAGACACCATTCTGATAATCGATTTTAAGTTCTTTACCTTCGGGTTGCAACACAATCTTAGCTGGCTTTTTTGCTGTACGAATACTTACTGTCAGATCTTTCAGCGATGGAATTTCGTCATATCCAATTGCCG
>JAAFHB010000446.1 GCA_010906965.1 Mariniphaga sp.
TAGATACGATTGAACGTCTGGAAAATATACTGGCGGTATCTAGCTTTATCAATTCCAATATTAATGCTGCGATTTCAGTACTTGAGTGTGCTCCTTATAACAATGGAGTTTTGAAAAGACTTCTCAATAAAAACATTCGGTATACTTTTAAGGAAGACCACGACCCGATCCTTTACCGTACCAAATTTTTAAATCACATGACCAAATCTGTTGAAACACCTTTTGTTGCCGTTTGGGATACCGATGTGATTGCTCCTGTTGGACAGATTGTTCAGGCAGTCGAACTGTTGAAAAACGGTGAGGCAGATTTCGTTTACCCTTACGAAAAGCAGTTTTTGGATACTTCCCCCATCATGAGAAAGATGTTTCTTGAGGAACGTAAAATTGAAGTACTGGAACAAAACGTAAAAAAGATGAAGGAGATGTACTCCCCCAATCCGGTCGGAGGCGCATTTCTGGCCAACCGGCAAGCTTATATCGCTTCGGGGCTCGAGAATGAGAATTTTTATGGATGGGGATTGGAAGATGGCGAACGCTATTACCGTTGGATAAATAAAGGATATAAAATCAAAAGAGTAGCCGGTCCGTTGTTTCACCTGAGCCATGGAAGAGGGATTAACAGCATTTTTCAAAATCCCGATCAACAAATAATTAAGCGGAAGGAGGTCATTGGTGTGCGCAGAAATAAGAGCAAAGATTTTCCCCAAATGTCGGATGACCTAAAAGAAGGAGAGAATTAAAGATGAAGTGCAAAAATTAACGAGACAATTTTAACTAACTTAATTTCAACTTTATTAGCTTATGGAAGATTATTCTATTCGAATCGCTCAACTTATCCGGCAAAATGGTCTAAATGGAGCAAATCATGGTTTAATGCACGGAAATACCGGGTTGAGTATCTTTTTTTACCACCTTGCAAGAAGAATAAATATACCTGATTACGAACAGATTGCCGATGATTTACTTGATAAATCTTTTGCAAATCTGACTACCTCCGCTCCTGTCGATTTTGAAAACGGTTTAGCCGGTATCGGCTGGGGTATTGAATACTTAGTTCAGAACAACTTTGCAGAAGGCAATACCGACGAAATCCTCGAAGAGGTAGATAATAAGGTTTTCCGGGCGTTAAACGAAGAAAACCACACCTCGTTTGAACTGGCCAATGGTTTGACAGGATATCTTTTTTATTTGAACAACCGCCTGAAAAACAAAACACATCCAGCGTCAATGGCTCAACGAATTAACAGGGAACTGCTTATCCTTGCCATCAATAAATTGGATGAACTGGTAACACCCCAATTTACCACAATTGTAAAAGAGATGCAGTTTGACTTGTTCTGGAAGTTCCCTGTTGTGTTATATGGCTTGTTGGAGGCTTTCAAACTCAATATCTATAACGATAAAATTGGTTGCATGGTCAGGCAATGGTTACCAAATCTGGAAGCCTATGTCCCTTCTTTGCATATAAACCGGCTTTTTCTCGCGGTAGTCCTGAATCGGATTTATTCCATTTTCCCTGAAAAGCGTATCGAAAAGCAAGTGCAAATTCTGTTATTCGCAACCGACTTTGAGGCACTTAAGACAGAAATTGACTATAACGTTTTAAATATCCGTTATGGATGGCCAGGAGCTGTTTTGATATTGAAGTTTGCCATCGAAGAATTTCCGACAGACAACCCTAATTATCAATTTATTGTCCAAACTTACAGGGATATCACTGACAGACAAAATACTCAATTTGAAAACCTTTCGATAAATCTGCCTTCTGATGTGCCTGGACAATTTGGTTTAACTGTTGGACTGGCCGGAATCGGCTTAATGGAACTTATTTGGCCAGGGGTTTTATCAGAATACCATTTAATTAATTCGCTTTAAGATGATCCAATTTTCAACTCGTCCACCTTCTATTTCGGTGGTTATGCCTGTTTATAATGGTGGTCAGTTTTTGGCCGAAGCGATTCATAGTATATTAAGTCAAACATTTTTTGATTTTGAATTCATTATTATAGATGATGGATCAACAGATCAGACCCTTGAAATTCTTCATTCTTTAAAAGAGAAAAAAGTTGTTGTTTTGAAAAACGATTCTAATTTAGGCAATTATCAAAGCAGGAATATTGGCATGGGTCATGCCCTTGGAAAGTACATCTGCGTGATGGATGCTGATGATGTCTCATTCCCCCAACGATTGGAACGACAATTCGCTTATATGGAGGCTAATCCGAAAGTGGGGATCTGTGGTAGTTTTATTCAGAATATCCCTTCGGGTGGGTGTCCGAATTTTATTACAGATGGTGAACTTTTGAAGGTAGCTTTTCTTGCAAACAATTATTGCGCTCATCCGAGTTTGATCCTGCGAAAGGAATTTTTAAACAGGTTTAATTTAAACTACAATGAGAATTATTTTTATTCTGCAGACTTCGATCTCTGTGCAAGAGGTTTTCGTCATTTTGAAGTTCTTAATATACCAGATGTTCTTTTGCAATACCGTCGCCACTCTGGTCAAATATCAACTGCTAAATTCGCCGAACAACAAAAATATGCAGATGCCATTCGTGTTAAACAACTCAAAGAAAATTTGGGGTTTAAACCTGAGGAAATTCCAATTCAGCTCCATCTACAATTGATGAAAAAAGAATCCATCGACGCGGTTAAAAAAAAGGATGCCGAACAATGGATCCAGGCAATTATTGAAAAAAATTTCATACGTGGGTATTATGAAGAGCACCGGCTTAGAAGTTTTTTAGATTCGTTGTTGAAGGTAAGTTTTTAATTACGGTGCAGCGTTAATGATCGCGGATGCGAATTTTGCTTTGCTGATTCTTTCTTGCAATCCGTGTCTTTCGGTGTGGGATTTGCAACTATAGGATATGGTAAGATTCCATCACTTTTTACTGATCGAATTCATTTGTAATCATCCATTTTTCTTATACGTTTGACTTCGGAATCACTAATCGGATATAAGATCATGTTAAACAGGCAATTGTTAGCTCCT
>JAAFHB010000447.1 GCA_010906965.1 Mariniphaga sp.
TTTTCATACAATTTAATTTGAATAAATTAAATACAATATCTTTCTTTAACATTATGTATGTCATTAATAGCCAGGGTTTTGAACTAAATGACTATTAATGAGTATTTCTTTTGATGGTACAGGCCATAGATATTGCCTCTCCTTGTCCCACTTTCGCTCGATTAACAGTTTAATCAGTCCTGCATCAAACATCGGTTTGAAATCGGGTATCCCGTCTTCATCAATTTGTGGAGTCCCTGGAAAGAACCATAATTTTTTATCAACTACTTTTGTTTTTAGGGCAGCAGGATCGAGCAGACCGTAGATCGGCCTTGTCAATGCTTTCTCGGCGATCTTCCATCGAATCAGGTCATAGTACCTCCTGTTTTCCCAGGCAAATTCAACCCGCCTTTCTATACGTAAAATGCTTCGAAGTTTAGCCTGATTTGTTTCAGTGACTGCCGGGTATACTCCTGTTGAAGAAACATTAACCGCATAGGCGCGCGCCCTAACCTGGTTAATTGCATTCAATGTTGATGCATCTATAACGTTAAGCTCAATAGTAGCCTCAGCATACATCAGCAACACATCGGCATAACGCATAATAATGATGTCGAAATCTGTCGTATTATCGACAAGCCAATCTTCATCAACCCACTTTTTCAGGTTCAAACCATTGTATGCCGCATAGGTGTCAACACTCCTGGTATCCTTGTTTTTTTGTATTAGACTGGTTGCGACATTCAGCACTGTTAATGAGTAAGGATTAGGATCATAAATAAACCCCAGATTTTCCTTGCCGAATTCTACAATTGTCATTGCACAACGCGGGTCACGGTTTTTAAACGGGTTTCGCGGATCATACAATGGCGACTCATCAATTGGAAGTCCATCGGTACAAGGGAAAGAGCAAAACAGGTCCCATGAAGGTTGAGCAACGGCTGATCCACCTGCTGTTCTGGAATAGAAATTTATAGTCGCCCATGAAGAACTCAGTTCCTGTGAACGTGGCAAAGCGAAGATCGTTTCGTCCGTATTTTTTGTTTTGGATAGAAAATATTGCCTGAAATTGGGATAAAGTGAGTAAACACTTAAATCGATGCAAGCTTTAGCTGCGTCACGCGCAATAGCCCAGTCTGACATATACAAGGCTGTACGTGCTTTAAAGGCCAAAGCTGCCCCTTTTGTTGCATGCTTATATGTATTACTTGCATAACGTAAAGGAAGATTCAGTATTGCAAAGTCAAAATCATCATAGATTTTCGCAAGAATTTGTTTTTTATCTGTTCTTCCTAATGCAAAAGCTTCGTCAATGGTCAAATTATCAGAATAATATGGAACATCACCATAAAGAAAAATTAACCTTGAGTAAAGTGCAGCCCTCATGAAACGTGCCTCTCCTTCAAATTGCTTTATTTTTTCCTGTGTAATTTTCCCAGCAACTTTATCGAGATTATTTAATATTGTATTGGCACGGGCAATCCCTTTGTAAGTATTTGCCCATAGTGATGAGCTAAAGCTCCAGTCACTGGCAACAGTACCGAGATTTACTGCACTGGTGGTTTGGCGCTGCGTCCAGTCATCCGTAAAACGATCCATTTCAAAATTTGCTTCAATATTCCAAAGATATTCGCGATAGAGATCATTAAGCGACATACCGATCTCCGATTCGTCAGTATACCAGTTTCCACTTGCTCCTTCCGACAATGGATTAAGGTCAAGTTTGGCACATGATGTAAAAAACATGATGCCTAATAAGCTTATTAATATTTTATTTTTCATTTTAAGTCTATTTTAAAATTTAACAGAAAGTCCAAAATTGAATGACTTTGAAATATAAGAAGTAGACTTAGTTTCAGGATCCCATCCTTTTGGGTAATTATTGATGGAAAACATGTCCGAGACTGATGCATAAATTCTTACATTCTTTAATTTCGCACTTTTAACAATTTTTTGAGGTAAAGTATATCCAAGAGTAATATTTTTCAGACGGAAGTAACCTCCATCAATCAGCCAGAAATCTGACATTACATAGTTATTATACCTTGCACCGGTATCTGACAACCTGGGATATCTGGCATTGAGGTTTTGTTCAGCGGTGTTGTAAAGGCTCCAGTATTTCCCGTCAATTATTTGCGGTGCATTTGTCCATGCTGTCTGAAATGGTTCGACCATATCATTGACTATCCTATTATTTTGCTTACCTATACCCTGGAATGCAACAGACAAATCTACTCCCTTATAATCAAGTTGCACGTTACCGCCATAAATAAAACGTGGTCCTGACCCTCCAAGCAATACTCTATCATAATCCGCAGTGATCTTACCATCTGGGATACCCTCTGGTCCGCTAATATCCATATATTTTATATCGCCGGGCTTTACAGAAGTATTCAAGACAGGTGAATTGGCTACTTCTTCCTGGGTTTGGAATAATCCGCTGGATTGATAACCATACCATTCATTGTATTCACTGCCTTCTCTTGTAATCTGATCTCCCAGAAATACGATTCCCCCCAGGTTTCCCATTACAGATTTATAATCTGAAACATTAAATGATGCAGAATAATTAAAATCTCCAATTTTATCGTTCCACGTCAGTTGAGTATCCCAACCTTTGGTTTCCATCAGTCCCGTGTTCTGATCAGGGTTATCAAACCCCATGTAATCAGGAATTTCTAATGGCAGTAACATATCTCTTGTTTGTTTGATATAATAATCACCAGTAAACATTAACCTGTTGTTGAAAAAATAGGCATCTAAACCAATATCCGAAGTTTCGGTGGTTTCCCACGTTATGTTCTGAATGGCATACTGAACCTGAGCAGCGGTCAAGCCTGAAACAATATCATTTCCCTTGTAGAACAATCCAGACGAAAAGCTGATGGTCGATTGATAGGGGTAATTTCCAATTCGTTCATTACCCAGGGTTCCCCATGAACCTCTTAATTTAAGGAAGGACAAATAGGTCGAATTTTTCAAAAATGGTTCTTGTGATA
>JAAFHB010000063.1 GCA_010906965.1 Mariniphaga sp.
GATGTTGGTGAAATCCACCAACCGGATTTGTATTGCCCTACTCGAAAGAATAACTTTATCTTAGCAACAAAATTCTTTAAGCCGAATCGCTGAACGGCAAGGATTAAAGAAGGATTATCCAAAATTATTGGGTATAGAGAATCTGTAGAGTTTAGCCGTAAAAGTGGAGTTTCGGACACTTCTATTCGTGAAATAATAGAAGGAAAAAAAACAATGGCTGGCTATGACATTATCAATAGATTGGAACTATTTTTAAATAGAGTATTGCCAGACTTTGAACTTTCGATTGAAAATCCATTGACTCTAAAAAGTTATTCGCAAGAATATATTGGAGACATTGCATCAGAAATTAATCGTGTTGCCGACAGCTTGAAACAATATTGCTTCTGTCTTAGTGAAATGGCTCGTAAACAAGAGTTGGAAATAGGTTGGGACGGAAAGAAAATTGCCCCATCAAGGCAAATTGAGTATTCCATAAGCACTTTAACTGAACTCAAAGAAAAAGTTGACACATTTTGGAAAGCATACATAGACAAGTCCGTTTGACAAATATGAAAAAAAGCCGAACGCATAACTTCAGCTACCCGTCAAGTGCGGCCCCGAATACTCGGGGTGGTTTTCGGTGTGCATCTTTAGCTTCGCTGATCTTCGATTCCGCTCAAGCTGCTTTTCGGCTTGACAGGAAATCGCCTTGTAATCCCGCACGACACCATACCATCAACCGTTGTGGCCAATACCAGAGGTCTGTGCAACTGAGCAGAGTATATGATTTTGAAATTGAATTTTAAGCTAAATAAAAACTAAAAAACCAGAGAGATGATGGAATACAAAAGAGATTTATTAAAGAATATTGACAAATCAATTTTTCGTTTGCTGCTTGGTATCTTCTTTTGCGCGATTTCAATTTTATGGATTATTGCAAGATTGGCGGACAATGAATTAATCAGACTTTTCGATTGGTTCTATTCTGGGACTTTTGTTCTAATTGGATTGCCACATATTTTTGCTGGACGTGGCATTTCAATTGAAAGATTTTTTGGAAAAGCCTTTGTTCATATTGACAATGAAATGATCGACATAAAGCTTGGAGTTTTCGAAAAGAGATACAAAATTGATTGGCAAGAAATTAAATCAATTGAGTGCAAATTAGGAAACTTTACGGTTCAAAAGCTGGACAACTCATCCATATTTTTTCCAATATCAAAACTTAGCTATTCCAATGTAATTGGCATCAAAGATATTATGTCTAAATTAGCTGAGAGCAAAAATATTAAATGTAATATTCAATAGTTGATAGGACATTTAAACAATGTACAGTATACAACAGCAAAATACCGGCAAGTCGGGTTACAGTGCTTCGTTGACAGGATCCTGCACATGCGGCATGAAGTGGATCTCTCGTAGGAGATTCAACGGAAAACACCCAAACTGCTTGTATTTGCGAACGTTACTTCAAAAGTCATAACTTCTACACCATCAAAGAGATTTGTTGTTTTATCACAGTGGTCTAAAATAGCATCGTAAACCTTGCACTATTATGTAAGTAGGGTTTTTCCCGTTTCGCTATTATTGGCAGGCACCTTTATTGACTGTGATGGATAGATGCGTACTATAATCTTATTTAGGAACCCATAACCGGAGAATGTTTATAAAAAACAATGAGATCATTTGTGAATATATTAAATATAAATATTTACCTTTCGCAAAATAAAAAATCATACACAACCGCTTCAATCGAAGGCTATTGTAGGAGGTTTTTGAATCTATCATAAACAATCAGATGCAGGTAGCTAAGAACTACAAAACAATAACTTTAACCGACTTATCTAAAAGGAACATGGCATTAAGCTGGAACGAAATAAAAGACCGCGCATTAAATTTCTCGAAGGAATGGGCTGATACCTCCATCGAAGAAGCAGACTCCAAACCATTTCTGGTGGAGTTCTTTAATGTGTTTGGCATTAGCAGCAAGCGGGTTGGCACCTTTGAACACCGCGTTAAAAAGCTCGACGAAAAAAACGGTTACATCGACCTGCTTTGGAAAGGAACGATTCTGATTGAGATGAAAAGTCGTGGTAAAAATCTTGATAAAGCTTATCAACAGGCAATTGACTATACGCATGGACTAAAACAGCACGAATTACCGAAATACATACTCGTTTCAGATTTTGAACATTTCAGACTTCACGACCTTGAAGAAAACAGAACCATTGAATTCAAACTAAACGATCTTGTAAGCAATGTTCAGCATTTCGGATACTTGTTGGGTTACCAAAAAAAGGTTTACAAAGAACAGGACCCTGCAAATATAAAGGCTGCAGAGCTAATGGGTAAACTGCACGACCGGCTCAAAGAAATTGGATATACCGGACATCCACTGGAAGTTTACCTGGTTCGGATCCTGTTTTTGATGTTTGCCGAAGACACCACGATATTTAACAAACAACAATTTCAGGAATATATCGAGCAGCGAACAAACGAGGACGGCAGCGACCTTGCATCAAAATTACAGGAACTTTTCCAGGTATTAAACACGGCGAAGGAACACAGGTTTAAAAATCTGGACGAACAACTTGCTGATTTTCCGTATGTAAACGGGAAACTATTTGAAGAAAACCTCCCTACGGCCAGTTTCGATACAAAAATGCGACAAGCCTTGCTTGACTGCTGTTACATCGACTGGAGCAAAATATCGCCTGCTATCTTTGGTTCGATGTTTCAAAGTGTGATGAATCCGATTGAACGCCGAAACCTCGGAGCGCATTACACGAGCGAAACCAATATTCTGAAACTGATCAAGCCGCTTTTTCTGGACGAACTTTGGAAAGAATTTGAAAGCATCAAAGACAATAAGAACAAACTCCCCGAATTTCATAAAAAGTTAAGCACACTCAAATTCCTCGATCCTGCCTGTGGTTGCGGAAACTTCCTCGTGATTACTTACCGCGAATTGCGTTTGTTGGAACTGGAGATATTACATGCACTCTATCCGCATGGACAACAGGTATTAGACATCCAAAGTATTATCTGGCTCGATGTTGATATGATGAGCGGTATTGAATATGAAGAGTTCCCTGCGCGTATTGCCGAAGTTGCAATGTGGCTGATCGATCATCAAATGAATATGCTTATTAGCAATGAATTCGGACATTACTTTGCTCGCTTGCCTTTAAAGAAAGCGGCTAAGATTATAAATGGTGACGCATTAGAAACAGATTGGGAAAGCATTGTTCCTAAAAATAAGCTTTCGTTTATTCTTGGAAATCCACCATTTATTGGTTCTAAGATAATGAAGCAAAGCCAGCGTGACCAAATTATAAAACAATTTGACTATGCAGTCGGAGGCGGAGTTTTAGACTATGTAACAGGTTGGTATATTAAAGCCGCTAAATTTATTCAAGGCACAAAAATTAAAGTCGCTTTTGTTTCCACAAACTCAATAGTTCAAGGTGAGTAAACTAGTATTTTATGGGAACCAATGGTGAATAAATACAAAATCAAAATACATTTTGCTCACCGCACTTTTAAATGGAGCAACGAAGCAAAAGGAAATGCAGCAGTTTATTGTGTGATTGTTGGCTTCGCCAATTGCGACACGACAAATAAGAGCATTTTTGAATATGAAGATATTAAGGGCGAAGCCCACGAAATAAAGGCAAAAAATATCAATCCGTATTTAGTTGATGCAAAGGATATTTTAATCACTAAGCGGACAAATCCACTATGTAATATTCCTAAAATGAGCTTTGGCAATATGCCTTTAGACGGAGGACATTTGCTATTATCGGATGATGAAAAAAATGAGTTTCTTATCAAAGAGCCAAATGCAGAAAAGTTTATTCTTCCATTAATTTCAGCATATGAATTTCTAAACGGAAAAAAAAGATGGTGTTTATGGCTTGTTGATGCAGAACCAAATGAAATAAAGCAATTGCCAGAAGTTCTAAAAAGAGCAGATTTGGTAAAGAAGTTTCGCCTATCCAGTATTGCACCTTCTACACAGAAATTTGCAACAGCACCAACTTTATTTCGTGACAGAAACCGCCCTGAAACTTTTATAGTTGTTCCAAGAGTTTCTTCCGAAAATAGACCATACATCCCATTCGGATTTTTTGATAATAATTCCATTGTAGGTGATACTTGTATGTCTATTCCAAATGGTAATCAATATCATTTTGGTGTATTAATGTCAAAGATGCATATGGCTTGGGTAAAATATATTTGCGGTCGATTAAAAAGTGATTTCCGTTATTCAAAAGATAATGTTTATAATAACTTTCCTTGGCCAGATAACTTATCCGAAAAACAAGTTGCTTCAATTGAAACTGCCACACAGAAAGTTTTGGCCGCAAGACTACAATCCCCTAACAGCTCTCTTGCTGATTTATACGACTCATTAACAATGCCACCTGCATTGGTAAAGGCGCATAACGAGTTAGACAAAGCTGTTGACCTGGCTTACCGGCCACAACCGTTTACAAGTGAAGCGAACAGAATGGTATTCCTGTTTGAGCTTTACGAAAAATATACGGCAGACCTTTTTACAAAAGAGAAGCCGAAGAAGCATCTGAAAGTCGAAAAACAAGCGGAAGTAAAGGACGCAGTTAAAAACTAATTTATTAAAAAAATGAAGCGTATCGTTTTTAAGAATCATTTAAGTATTGACATGTTCCTTTATGAGGACGTGTTTAATTCAATTATTGAAAAAGACTCAAAAAACACACAACTTCTTGAAGCGCTTGAAGATCTTTTCATGAATGCGGATGAGATTTATATGTATGATTATTCAGGAGACGGTACATTGATCGCGTATAAATACATCAAGTTTTATTCAGACTGTGCTTTATTTGGTATTGTTAATATAATGGATATAATGGAGCAAGAAGTAATTGATTTTTACCGTATTGATGGAGAAGAAACGATTACAGACAATGGGGTAGTGGTTAACAAAATTGATTCTGAAAGGATTGGGCAGTTAATCAAAGGACCAAATTAAACGGACTATTCTAAAAATTGATTTTTCGAATAATTTTTAAAACTGCAGGTAATCACCAATCTGTTGTCCGAATCTGTGTAGGCTGACAATACGATCTTTGGATTGGTTTTATTTTTCACAGCATCTATGGCATTCAGCGGGTGTTTCACTTGCGAATTGTTTCAGCCTGTTTTGTAAGGTAGTGGCGAGTGAAGAAATTGGCGCTACCGAATTCATGATCTCATGCGTCGTTTTTCAACATTAACCTTATAGCTGTCAGTACGTCAATATCATCATCAATAACCAATATACTTGCTTTCAATAGACTCATACTTCAAAAATAACACTTTATTCACAATATTATCATGAATAATTGCAGCTGGGGTCATAAAAAAGAGGAGAAGCCATTATGACTTCTCCTATCCGATTTCTGTAACTTTCAAATATAAACAAACGCGGGTGACTAAGCCGTTTATTTTGCGTTTATTTCTTCTTGCTTTTTCTTCTTTAGATCTTTTGCAAGCATTTTAGCCCTGCGTACAAGTCTGTTACGCGTTCTTTTCCCTTTGTAAGGTGCAAATAAAACGCCGATTGCTGCTCCTGCCAGTGCTCCGATCAGCAATGCTCCGATAAACTTTCCAGATTCTAATGAATTCTTCATATCTTTTATTTTTTAAGAAGATTACTAATTAAAGTAAAGTTACTAAATTCTTAATGTCTTACAAACAAAGAACAATATTTTTCTAATAAAAGTTTCGCGATACAATGGTTTATTTTCCCAGATCAATGATTAAAAGTAACTTTACAAACTTAAATTGTTCACTTTTTTATTTTTTCGAAATATGCTGAGTTTTGATACTAAATACCGTGTCTGTTATGGAGATACAGATCGGATGGGAGTGATGTACTACGGTCATTATCCGCGACTTTATGAAATCGGGCGAACCGATCTGATCAGAGAAATCTGGAAATCATATCGTGAGGTTGAAGAAAGTGGAATTATTCTGCCGGTCAGACTATTAAGCGCAATCTATCATAAGCCTGCACGCTATGATGAAATGCTCACTATCAGAACAATCATCAAAGAAATACCAAAAGTAAAGTTTAAATTATTCTCTGAAATTTACAACGAAAAGGAGGAATTGATTAACGAAGGGGAAGTCACTCTTGGATTTATTGATGCTTCGACAGGAAAACCGCGACGCGCTCCTGAAGAATTTACGCAAATCTTACTTGAAAAGATGGGTTAGATTTCCTTAAATAACAAGTATATAAACAAACCGACTGCAATCATAATTACACTTAACCCGATAATTTTATTGGCCCACCACAATGCATTAATAGTCAGTTTGTGTTTAAATAGATTGGCCAGACCTGTCAGGACAAACCACCATGTTGCACCACCGATGAAAATACCACCAATAATTAAAAGTGCTTCAAAGAGCTGAGATAGTTCAAGGACAAGACTATAGCTTGTAAAGATAGCAATAAATACAAAAACAGAAAGGGGATTTGTAACGGTGAGAAGGAATGCCGTCAAAAAATCCTGGAGGTACGAATTACCCTTTCGCTGGTATTTCTGGATGTCCTTCGCCGGATTGGAAAAGAAAATATAAAGCCCCAGTAAAACGACCATGCTTGCTCCGAGTATCTTAAAATAGATTTCGTAGCTTCGGATGAAATTGATGATGATGGTAAGACTGAAACCTGCAACAATCGCATAAATGACATCCGATGCAGCAATTCCCAAACCGGATAAAAACCCTGATTTCCAGTTCTTGTTGACAGTACGTTTAATGCAGAGCATACCCAGAGGCCCAAGCGGAACTGATACAGCAATGCCAATTAAAAATCCTTCCCAAAGCAGACTAAAACTCATAGAAGCAAAAATAGCTGAAAAATTGTTCTTAATGATTCAAAATTGAAAGGCAAAGGTAAAATTAGCCGCGATATTATCTATTTTTATCCTTTCGAAGTTTTAACAATATTCAAAAAAATGAAACGCAAACTTTTTCTTATGCTTCTCACAACGGTTGCATTGCAATTCGTAGTTGCACAGAACGTTATTAAACTGTGGCCAAATGGCGCTCCCGGAAATAATGAATGTCCGCAACCGGAAGAGACTTTTGATGGAAAAATGGTTCGGTTCGTATCAGAGCCAACATTGACCATATACTTACCTGATAAAGACAAAAATACAGGTGCTGCGGTTGTGATTTGTCCGGGAGGTGGTTACTGGATTGAAGCAATGGATCACGAAGGGTACGCTTATGCCGAATACTTACAAAGCAGAGGAATTGCCGGGATCGTTTTGAAATACAGACTGCCGTACGGACATCATGAAATTCCGCTGATTGATACTCAACATGCCTTACGAACAGTTCGTTATAATGCAAGTGCATGGGGAATCGATCCTGGAAAAATTGGAATCTCCGGTTTTTCGGCGGGAGGTCATCTTGCCTCGACTGCTGCGACCCATTTTGATAAAGGGAAAACCGGAAGCGCTAATCCGATAGAAAAGGAGAGCTGTCGCCCCGATTTTGCAGTATTGGTTTATCCGGTTATCACATTCAATGAACTTTGGGGGCATATGGGATCGCGTGAAAACCTGATGGGTAAAAATCACGATCTCAAATTGATTAATTACTATTCAAACGAACTTCAGGTAACATCAGATACACCGCCCACTTTTCTGGTTCTTGCTGATGACGATCAAACAGTACCTCCACGCAACAGTATCGAATTTTACAGTGCATTAAAAGCGAAAGGAGTTTCTGCTGAGCTCCATATTTTTCGTGAAGGAGGACATGGCTTTGGAATGACGAAAAAAGGTAAACCACATGACCAATGGCCGCAATTATTGATGGATTGGATGAAGGCTGAAAAGATTTTGAAATAGTAAATTACGGTAAAGACGCTAAAAAATGCTCACAAATACCCACCCAAGGGATGTTTTCAGGTATTGTCCCAGATGTGGAAGCAAAGCATTCAAAACCAATGATGAAGGTCGATCCTTTAATTGCGAAGGGTGTCACTTCAATTATTATTTGAACAATTCGGCAGCAGTTGCTTGTTTGATTTTTAATGAAGAAGGGAAACTGCTGCTTGCACGTCGGGCTATCGAACCGGCCAAAGGAATGCTTGATCTTCCAGGCGGATTTGTTGAACCCATGGAGACTGCGGAAGCGGCTGTTGTGAGAGAAATACAGGAAGAACTGGGAGTTCGTGTTACGGAAGCCAGGTACCTGGTATCATTTGCAAATGAATATATTTTCTCGGGGTTCTCTGTTTTTACAGTCGATCTTGCTTTTGTCTGTAAAGTTGATGATCTTGCGGCAATTGTTCCTGCAGATGATGTTTCAGAAGTTGAATTTTTCTTTCCAAAAGATATAGTGAAAGAGGATCTATGTTCTGAGAGTATGGCAAGTATAATCTGTGAGTATATAATTAAATATCAAAGTTGATGCACCTAAAAAATATTAAATGAACGTTATAGATCGCATTACTTCACTTCGTGGTTTAATGAAAGAGAGAGGTATTGACGGATATTTGATCTATGGTACAGATCCCCATTTAAGCGAATATTTTCCTGACGCCTGGCGAAGCCGCGCGTGGATCAGTGGTTTTACCGGATCTTTTGGAAAAGTGGCAATCACGCATGATCGCGCAGTACTTTGGACTGATTCCCGGTATTTTATTCAGGCCGAAACACAAATGTCGGGTACCTGTATCGAAATGATAAAAGATCGTCAGCCAGATACGATTTCGGTAGATGACTGGCTGGCCATGGAACTTACTCAAGGGGGCGTTGTTGCTTTGGATGGATTGACCATTTCAGCCGCTGAAGCGAGTTTTCTTGAACAGAAATTAGGTGCGAAGGGCATCTCTTTGAAACTGAACATTGATCTGGTTTCACCAATTTGGAAAAACAGACCTGATCTTCCTCAAACTTCAGTTATTGACTTTCCGGTTCAATATGCAGGGTGTAGTCGTTCAGAAAAACTGATGATCATCAGAAATCATTTGGCTGAAAGCAGAGCTGAAGCTACATTAATCTGCCAACTGGATGACCTGGCGTGGAGTTTTAATCTCAGAGGATGCGAAATCAATTATAATCCTCTTTTCACCGGTTATGGTTATATCGACCAGCAGCAAGCCATATTATTCATAAGTGATGGGAAAGTTCCGTCAGCACTTATTGATGTATTGAAAAAAGAAGGAATTCTCGTAAGTAAATACGAATCAGTAATTTCGTTTTTGGAGCAAAAAAATGAAATATCGTTTTACCTCGATCCGGACCGGACAAATTCGCTCGTTTACAGATTAATTGCAAAACGAAATAAAGTAATTGATGGGCTTTCAATTCCTACATTGTTAAAATCGATGAAGAACAATGTGGAAATTGCCGGTATGCGGGCATGTCATGTGCGTGATGGTGTTGCCATGGTCAATTTTCTTTATTGGTTTGAAAAACATTTCGGTAAAGAAAAAATCACTGAACTAACAGTAGGAGAGAAGCTTAAAGAATTTCGTTCGAAACAGGCCAATTTTATGGGCGAAAGTTTTAGTCCGATCGTGAGTTTTGGCCACCACGGTGCAATTGTTCACTATAGCGCCACCAAAGAAACGGATATTGAGGTACAGCCTGATGGAATACTTCTGTTCGATACCGGCGGTCAATATCTTGATGGAACAACCGATATTACCCGAACCATTGCAACCGGAAAAATTACTTCAAAGCAACAATCAGACTTTACTTTGGTACTTAAGGGAAATATTCAGCTTGCGAAGGCGGTATTCCCGGTAAATACAAAAGGTTATTCGCTCGATATTCTTGCACGCAAAGCATTGTGGAATAATGGATTAAATTACGGACACGGAACAGGGCATGGTGTAGGTCATTTTCTATGTGTTCATGAAGGACCCATATCTATTCGCCCCGAATATAACAGTGAACCCATCAGGGCCGGACAAATTATAACCAATGAACCGGGTCTTTATCGTGAGGGAGAATACGGTATCCGGATCGAAAACGTATTGGTTTGCAAAAATGAGTTTCAATCCGATTTTGGTCACTTCCTGTCATTCGATACAATAACAATGTGTCCAATCGATAGAAAGCTTGTAGACCGGCAACTACTTGCTGATGATGAAATTACATGGCTAAATTCTTATCACGCCACCGTTTTAACCGAATTAGGATCAAGATTAAATCCGGAAGTACTGAATTGGCTGAAGGCACAATGTGAACCAATTTAAACTACATTAAATGAAGCGATATTTACTAATATTTTTTCTTGCATTATTGCCTTATCTGCTTGCAGCTCAATATTATTCGGTGGGAGAGGACCCGTCAGGTATTCGCTGGCGACAGATAAATACGACGAATTTTCAGATCATCTATCCAACTGATTTTGAAATCAAAGCACAGCGATTGGCTTCAATTTTGGAGAAAGTTTACAGCTTTGCCGGAAATTCGCTTCAGCATCAACCCCGAAAGATATCAGTAATACTTCATACAAGCACCGTTCGTTCAAATGGTTTTGCAGCCTGGGCTCCAGCGAGGGTCGAACTTTTTACAACCCCACATCAGGAGGTTTATGCACAGGACTGGCTGGAGCAGTTGGCCATTCATGAGTTCCGACATGTGGTTCAGATTGATAAAATTGGAGCAGAACTGCCCGTAATATTTAAAATTATACTTGGAGAACAGGCTGCAGCATTGGCAATTGGGGCATATTTACCTTTTTGGTTTCTCGAAGGAGATGCCGTGGTTACAGAAACTGCACTGAGTCATTCCGGCAGGGGAAGAGTTCCTTCCTTTGAAATGGAATTAAGGGCTCAAAGTGTTGAAAAAGGGATGTTTAGTTACGATAAAGCCTATCTTGGTTCTTTTAAGGATTACATTCCGGATTATTATCAGTTCGGTTATCAGATGGTTGCCGGAGTGCGGCAAAAGTACGGAGCAGAAAGCTGGTCGAAGGTTTTAAATCACGTGGCTCGTAATCCGTTATCGATTAATGCGTTTGCAAGCGGACTAAAAAAGGTGACCGGGCAGAATCAGGCAGGGCTATATAAAACAATTTTTACCGATCTAAGGAACTCATGGATATTAAAGGATAATTCTCTTGAAAAAACTGAATTTGAAATTATTACAAAATCAAAACCAGGATATATCAGCTACAGATACCCGTATCAGATGAATGACTTAACTTATTTTGCGGTTAAATATTCAATTGATGATCTAACGCGCTTTGTTTCAATTGGTCTAAAAGGAGAGGAGAAGGTGATTTTTACACCAGGAAATTTTTTTGAGGAATCGATTACATGCGGCCACGGAAAGATTTATTGGATTGAATCTAAGACAGATGTCCGTTGGACGCATCGCGAATTTTCGCAGCTGCGAATTCTTGACCTGACAACTGGAAAGGTAACTGAAAAGAAATACACTGATAAAATCTATGCACCATGTTTATCTGCTGATGGTCTGAATCTTGCGGCAGTAAATGTAGATACTAATATTCATTCCTCCATTGTGCTGATCAATCCTCAAACAGGCGAAATATTGAAAGAGACACCTGTTAATGAGGACTTATTTGTAATGACGCCGTCATGGGCTGAAAATAATACTGAACTGATCGCAGTTGTTCTTGGAGATAAAGGAAAATCGCTGGCAAAAATAAATCCGCTGAACGGGGTAATTAGCTGTTTAATACCCTTCACCTATAATGAACATATGCGGCCTGTTCAACGTGGAAATTTTATCTATTATACAAGTACCGTTAACGGTTCATCCGAAATTAATGCATATAATCTGAACGAAAGGATAAATTACAGTGTTACCAGATCCAGATTTGGCATAAGGGATGTTCAGGCATCTGCTGACGGGAATTCTTTGTTTTATAGCAACTATACCTCAGATGGCTTTAAGATCGTTAAAATGGCTCTAAATACTACACAATTCAAGGTTTCAGATCCTGCAATATCGCACAATTACGAATTAGCGGATAAACTATCGTCGCAGGAAAAAGGGATGCCAGATTTTTCAGGTTTAGATACAACAAATTACAAATCAAAGGGATATTCAAAGTTAGCCAATTTGTTCAATTTTCATAGTTGGTCACCTGTTCATGTAGATTCAGAAAATGAAGAGATCAGACCAGGAATATCGCTGATGTCTCAGAACAAACTGAGTACTGCCATCACGCAATTGGGATACGATTATTCGACAGTAAATAAAACGGGCAAACTGGTGGCCAAATTCGACTATACAGGTCTTTTTCCTGTGTTAAAATTGAATGCTGATTATGGTCGTGAAAAGTCGCAGTACTATGAGATTATTAATACAGTAAATGCCGCCGGGCAAACTATAAAAAAAGATACGCAGTTAGTAAGTTATTCATATCAGGTACTTAATTTAAATGGAGGCGTAAGCATTCCTTTAAACCTTTCGCATGGAAAAATGTACCGATTGATTCAGCCAGAATTTCAGGTAGGTTATTCCCGGATATGGCAGGATGCTTCTACACCTCAGGACTTCTTCAAAGGAACAATTATTCCACTGACTTACAGACTATATGCCCATAATCTATTAATGCTTGGACATCGGGATATTCAACCAGCGATTGGTCAGGTATTTGATGCCTACTATCGCCATTCGCCATTTGGAGACCGGGACTATGGTACGATTTGGTCAGCTGAGGGAACGCTCTATTTCCCAGGTTTGGTTCGACATCATGGCTTGAAATTTTATGGCGGCTTTCAGCAAAGAAACGCATCCAAAGGGTCGTTTTCCGACCTTATTTCCTATCCGAGAGGTTACCAAAATATCGTCAGTAACCAATTATTTTCGGTGAAGTCTGACTATGTTTTACCTCTTTTTTATCCGGATTGGAGTTTAGGTAAACTAAGTTATTTTAAAAGAATATCACTGCGGATGTTTTACGATCAGGCCTGGGCAATGGTTCCAATACAACATCAAGCGGGCGAAAACCTGGTTACCTTTGCATCTGTTGGTGGCGAACTGACGACCGATTGTAATATCCTCAGGTTGCTTGTTCCAGCTAAAATCGGTGTCAGAACTTCTTATTTGACAGATCAAAAAAGTTTAAATTTTGAGTTTTTGTTTTCAGTAAATTTCAGTGCATTATGACCCGAATCCTTTAAAAATTAATATGACACCTGATTTTTTTAGTAAGTGAGTCTGCTAGTTGCCAGTTGCCAGTCACTAATAGCCAGCTGCAATCATTACAAAAAGAAATATCCTGTTCACAATAAAAAATATCCATACCATTTGTAAGGAATACTTTTTTGAGCAATTCTCAGCAGGGAATAAACAGAAGTTGAAAGATGTAAATAATCTAAATCACAATTAATTGGCTATCCTAAATACCTAAATTCCGCACTTCGCCAAATTGGCCCGATTAAATCATATAACATTCTTCTGCGTTTTTTATTGAAGAGAACCGATCCAATATCCACCCAAAGGATGATTTCACTTTATGAAAGATGCCAACTTAACGAATAGACCATTTTTACCAACAAATTTGGTTGCTATTCAGCATTTATTCACAAATATCTCATAGTATACAAATGTAAACCATCATTTTATGATGACATTTGTGGTTAAATACTAGTATATTTCACGAGAATCACATTTGTAATACACGGAATAGTGCCATAATCTATGATATTCACAGTAAAATCAGACCTAATTTAGGCACCTATACCAAACACCTAAAAAATAGGTTATTGTTCATATTACCAGTATGTTATTGGACTTTACTCAACCAATAGTTTAAAATAGCCAATTACATTTGTAAATTATACATTTAAATAAACTAAAATAGTCGGTAACTGTTAATTAATAAACTATAAATCAGTGTTTTATATGGTTTATTTGAATAATAGCTTTATAATAGATGATTCTTAAGTCAAAATCTTTTCATATTGGTTTAATTACTTATATATCTATAGTATAAATAAATTTCAACAACCCCAATTGCCTAATTATATAAAAAGGGTTGTTTATTCTCAATAAAAGTGTATAATTCTTAATTGTAACCAAATTCACAAAATTCAATAATGTAAATTCAAAATATTTTTCAATTTCGTTACAATTGTTATTTATTTATTTTATACATTTGTAATGCGTTAAATTACATATTACACAAAGTATCCATATGTATTAAAAGCAGACTTTTCACTAATTATATATGCATGAAAGATCGGATTACACAGTTTCTGTCGAGTGAAGGTATTTCACCGGCTGAATTTGCTGATAAAATAGGTGTTCAGCGATCGAGTGTTTCCCATGTACTCAATGGCCGTAATTATCCAAGCGCTTCTTTTATACAAAAGATGCTTGGTTCATACAATTCATTAAATCCCCGCTGGCTGTTGCTGGGTGAAGGCATGATGTCAGATGTTAAATCTGTCTCTCCTAAACCTCCTACCTTATTTCAATTTCCAGTCGAGACTGAAGCCTTGAAACAACCTCAGGAAAGTGTTAAAACTGAAGAACAACCTATCAAAGAAGTTTACAATCAACTCGCTGATAACCCAACGGATAAACCCTTACAAACGACAGATTCAAGTCGGCCTGCAGAATTAAATTTGGCACAAACAATGTCGGATTTAGTAAGTGCATCTGTTGATAATAAGGAGGTTGAAAGAATTGTGCTCTTCTTTAAGGACAAAACTTTCACTGCCTATACCCCTTCAAAATAGAAATTGCCCTATCTTTGCATGAATTAACACAGTTAATGGACAGGTTTGTCTGAATACTAAGCCAAACTTCTAAAAACTGTTATAAATGAATGTTTAAATTTCATGCAGATGAAGAAATCTGTTCAAAATCTGAAGGTTATCTCTAACGTTAAACTTAACGATAATCATCATTTACTACAATTACATGCACCGGATCAACTTGAGAGCATTATTCCGGGACAGTTTGCCAATATATTAGCTGTTCAGTCGCAAAGTATTTTTTTGCGGCGTCCATTTTCTATTCATGCCGTTGATTATCAGAAAAATATTATCTCTATTCTGATTAAAGAAGTTGGTGAAGGAACACGATCACTTGCAAATACACCCGTTAACAGCTCTCTGAATGTCATTTTCCCGCTGGGCAATGGATTTAGTCTCCCTTCATCAAAAGAAAAGGTTCTTTTGGTAGGTGGAGGTTGTGGCATTGCACCATTATTGCATTTGGCTCAGGTGCTTAGCAAAGGCGCAAACGACATCTATATACTTCTTGGCGCCAGGTCGGCTGTTGATCTTGTGGAGCTCGATCAATATGCCGTCTATGGTAAGGTTTTTACCACGACAGAAGACGGATCACATGGAGAGAAGGGTTTTGTCACGCAACATTCAATCTTAGGCACTCAATTAGATTCGTTTTCAAGAATTTACTGCTGCGGACCTGAACCAATGATGAAAGGCGTAGCGTCGAAGGCTAAGGCAAATTCAGTCTCATGCGAAGTTTCGCTTGAGAACACCATGGCATGTGGCTTTGGCGTATGTTTGTGTTGCGTCACTGAAACCATTCAAGGTCACAAATGTGTATGCACAGATGGGCCTGTTTTTAATATAAATCAACTGAAATGGCAGATTTAAGCACTATAATTCACAATATTAAACTAAAAAATCCCGTATTAACTGCTTCTGGTACATTTGGATACGGGGTTGAATTTGATGATTTTTTCGATGTCAACCTACTTGGTGGTTTTATAGTTAAGGGAACAACAATTCATCCAAGGCAAGGAAATCCATACCCACGTATGGCTGAAACATCCACGGGTATGCTGAATGCGGTTGGACTTCAAAATGCAGGTGCGCAATATTTTGCAACTGAAATCTATCCAAAACTTTTAAAATACGAAACCAACGTCCTGGTAAATGTCTCCGGGTCAACTGTTGAAGAGTATGTAGCTTGTGCTGAAATTATTAACGAACTCGATCACATAACAGGCATAGAGCTGAATATTTCGTGTCCGAATGTAAAGGAAGGCGGAATGGCATTTGGAACCAGTTGCCCTTCTGCTGCTGCCGTCGTAAGTGCCGTAAGAAAGGTTTATAAGAAGACGTTGGTTGTGAAACTTTCGCCAAATGTGACCGATATTGCGGAAATAGCAAAAGCCGCTGAAGGTGCCGGAGCCGATAGCCTATCGCTGATAAATACAGTATTAGGTATGGCCATTAATGCAGAAACGCGCAAACCGGTTCTTTCTACAATTACAGGTGGTCTTTCCGGCCCAGCCATAAAGCCAATTGCGCTGCGAATGGTCTGGCAGGTCTCGCAGGCTGTTAAAATTCCGATTATTGGTTTGGGAGGAATTATGAATGCGACCGATGCCATTGAATTTTTTCTGGCGGGAGCTTCCGCAATACAAGTTGGAACTGCCAATTTTATCGATCCGTTAGCGACTGTGAAAATCATTGATGGAATCGATCATTATCTTAATCGTCATAAAATAAGCGCTATAAGTGAGCTTATAGGTTGTTTACATTTGTAATTCACATATGTGAATTGTGTTTTGAGACTTGTTTTCTGATGAGTTATTTTATATATCTGATTATTTTATGTCTACGTTTCGTTTTTTTATAATAGCCTTCTTCGTTGTTATTTTTCTATTAATACCATCTAAACAAGGTTGTATTTCGAGTAAAAATACCCTTTTGTCAGTGCAAAAGGAATCTATTAATAGATTAGTATTTAATCGGTTAATAGAGAATCAAAACTCTGAAATTATTGATGGTTTTATGGAAAAATTCAGGCAGCAAAACTGTTTAAAAGGAATTACAGTTGCCATTGTGAAAGACGAAAAACTGATTTTCACCAAAGGTTACGGATATGCCAACGAAGAAGCTCAGATTTTGGTTACCCCGAACAACCTTTTTCGTATTGCAAGCGTTTCAAAATTGATTACTGCTGTTGCAATTATGAAACTCGTTGAGAATTCAAAAATTTCGCTTGACTCAAAGGTGTTCGGTAAATACGGGATTCTCAACGACGATCAATTTCTCCATATAAAAGACAGACGACTTGAGAAGGTTACGGTTCGCAACCTTCTTAACCATTCCGGAGGCTGGACTCAACACTATGGCGATCTCGCTTTTCTTCCAAAAGCCGTTGCCAAAGGTACAGGAGAATCGTTGCCGGTAAATATTGATTCTTACATTAAATTTGTGACGACTCACAATGTACATTTCGAGCCAGGATCGAATAGTGTCTATTCAAACCTGGGTTACGTTATTCTTGGAAAAGTAATCGCAAAAGTTTCCGGAACCGATTATGAATCGTTTGTAAAAAAAGCGATTCTCGAGCCAGCCGGAATTGTTGATATGCAACTTGGCAGAAGTTTTCTTGAGGATGCGCTGCCGAATGAAGTCAGGTATTATCAGCCGGAAGATGGTAAGCCAATCGAATCCTTTGATGGAAGTGGTCGAATGGTGTCAAAAATTTATGGAGGAAACGATATTCATCTGTTGAGTTCAGCTGGCGGATGGCTCTCTTCAGCAATCGACTTAATGAAGCTAATTGTGGTTATAGATAATGAACCTGGTGTAAAAGATATTCTTTCCTCTAAAAGTATTAAAGAAATGACCAATGTTGATCCGCACAAACTGGATCCTTTGGGCTGGCGAGCGACCACCGAAAAGGGCGAATGGTGGCGTACTGGAACATTACCAGGGACTTCGGCGCTTGTAAAGCGACAATCTAACGGATATTCGTGGGTAATTCTATCGAATACCAGTAATTACAAAGGTCCGCATCTTGCCATCGAAATGGACCGTGTTATGTCGCGCATCCTATTAAAAGTAGATCATTGGCCCACTTATGACCTATTTTCGTTTCTTCACAATTGAACAATTCGAAGCTTTTTTTAAACTAAATCTTATTGTTTTTTGTTAGTTGGTATAATCAGTGCATAAACTTGCATTTAGTTATGAATACTAATTTAAAGGAAACAATAAGCGATGTCAGATTTTAATGTACTTATACCAAAGCTGGGTGAGAGTATCCAGGAAGCTACAATAACTAAACTATTTGTAAAAAAAGGAGATACAGTAGCAGAAGATGATATTCTGTTTGAAGTTGCAACCGATAAAGTTGATTCCGAAATTCCTTCACCTGTGGCCGGAATCATTAAAGAGATTCGTTGTGCCGAGAATGATTTGATACCTGTTGGGCAGATCGTAATTGTGATTGCGCTTGGTGCCGATGATGCGGGAACACCTGAAACCAAACAAGAACCGGAAGTTGTTTCTGAAAAATCCGAAATTACGGCGATTGAGCCGGCAGAAACAAAACAATCAATCCCTGTAAAATCTGAAATTCAGGAGATTGAGCCACCAGAAACAAAACAATCAACACCTGAAATCAGTAAAAATGATTTGAAAAATACAGGACGGTTCTTTTCACCACTTGTTAAAAGTATTGCAACAAAAGAAGGCGTTTCTTTGACCGAACTTGAATCGATAACCGGTAGTGGATTAGGCGGTAGAGTTCAAAAAAATGATATTGTAACTTACATTGGGCAACGCGCTAACGGAGCAAATAGTCCCTCTTCGCAGGTTATGCAGGCAAAATCACCACAAAATACTTCACCAATCCAAATCGAAAGGCCCAAAGTCTCTGTCTCGATTGGCGCTGAAGATACCATCCTTAAAATGGATCGTATCCGCAAGTTAATCGCCAATCATATGGTGATGTCGAAGCAAGTTTCTCCACATGTCACCACAGTTGTTGAAGCCGATGTAACAAACCTTGTCCTTTGGCGTAATGCTGTTAAAAATGATTTCGAAAAGAAATATGGAGAGAAATTAACATTTATGCCGCTATTCGCGGATGCAACGGCAAAAGCCCTCTCCGAATTCCGCCAAGTGAATTCATCAGTTGATGAGGATAATATTATTTTGCGCAAACATATCAACATAGCAATTGCAGTTGCAACCAATGACGGTAATCTGGTAGTTCCTGTTATTAAAGACGCTGATTCCAAGAATATTGTAGGTCTTAGTCGCGAGATTAACAACTTTGCCAGGGCAGGACGTGAGAACAAATTGAGTCCGGATGATCTCCAGGGTGGAACATTTACGATTACTAATTTCGGATCTTTTGGCGGACTTATTGGAACACCAATTATAAATCAGCCACAGGTTGCAATTCTGGCAGTAGGAATGATTGAAAAGAAACCTGCTGTTATGGAGACTTCTACGGGTGATGCTATTGTGGTCAGGCATAAAATGTTTTTGTCGCTCTCATACGACCATCGGGTTGTTGACGGAATGCTTGGAGGAAGATTTCTCAGACGGATAGCAGACTTATTGGAACAATTTGAACAAAATACTAACATTTGATAAGACATAAATCACATAATATGAAAGTTTTACAAGATATACCGGTGCACAAAACATTTACGATCAAAAATACGGACAAAGCGATCCTCGAAAAGTGGTTTTACCTGATGACGCTGGGACGCATGATCGATGAGAAGGCTCCGAATTATCTGAAGCAAGCCATTGGATGGTCGTATCATGCACCATATGCCGGACATGATGGCATACAACTGGCAATCGGACAAATATTTAACAGGGAAAATGATCATCTTTTCCCGTATTATCGCGATTTGTTGACCAATCTGTCAGCAGGACTTACCGCAGAGGAAATCATTTTGAACGGGATATCCAAAGCGGCTGATGTGACTTCAGGCGGAAGGCATATGTCGAATCACATTGGCAAACCCGAATGGAATATCCACAATGTGTCATCTGCTACTGGAAATCATACCTTACATGCTGTTGGCGTGGGTCGTGCAATTAAATATTACAAAGGAAAAGGAGTTGCTATCAGTTCGCAGGGGGAATCATCAGTTTCGGAAGGCTATGTTTATGAGGCAATTAATGGTGCTTCCACAGAAGAACTTCCGGTAATTTTTGTTTTTCAGGATAATGGATATGGAATTTCAGTTCCTAAAAAAGATCAGACTGCCAATCGAAAAGTTGCTAATAACTTTTCAGGATTTAAAAATCTGAGGATCATTCATTGTAACGGAAAAGATGTATTTGATTCAGTGAATGCAATGACAGAGGCCAAAAATTGGTCGTTGGAGAATCAGCAACCATGTATTGTTCAGGCTAATTGCATCCGGATTCATGCCCATTCAAATTCTGACAGACACGATTTATATCGTAATGATGCAGAATTGGGATATGTGCAAGAGTCCGATCCATTGTTAAAGTTTAAACGAATGCTCGTGCGTTACGAAAGGTTTACCGACGAGGAAATTCTGGCCATTGAAGAGAAGGCAAAAGAGGAACTAAAAGTGGCTCACCGAAATGCAATGGCATCTCCGGATCCTGATCCTGCTTCAATTTATGATTTTGTGATCCCAGAGCCTTACCCGGCATCGAAATATCCTGATGGTCTGCACAATTCAACCGGCGTGAAGAAAAAATTCATTGAAGGATTAAATGAAACGCTCAAAGCTGAGTTTCGTCTGAATCCCGATACTTTTATTTGGGGTCAGGATATCGCCAATAAGGAGAAAGGCGGCATATTCAATGTATCTAAAGGATTACAAAAGGAATTTGGCCCTTCGAGGGTCTTTAACGGGCCTATTGCTGAAGACTTCATTACAGGAACAGCCAACGGCATGTCGCGTTACAGTAAGAAAATCAGGATAGTGGTTGAAGGAGCCGAGTTTGCAGATTACTTCTGGCCAGCCATGGAACAATATGTGGAGATGACACATGAATACTGGCGAACGAATGGCAAATTCAGTCCTAATGTTACCATTCGTCTGGCATCAGGTGGATATATTGGTGGTGGATTGTACCATTCGCAATCAACAGAAGGAGCACTCGCTACTTTCCCTGGGATTCGTGTTGTTTATCCCTCTTTTGCAGATGATGCCGCAGGATTGCTTCGAAGTTCGTTAAGATCTGAGGGTCCTACACTTTTTTTGGAGCCCAAAGCACTCTATAATTCACCAGCTGCTGCAACTCCAATTCCCGATGATTTTGAAGTACCGTTTGGAAAAGCAAGAATCCGTCGCGAAGGAACTGACTTAAGTATAATAACTTATGGAAATACAACGCATCTGTCATTGAAGGTGGCTGAGCGTATGTCCGGTGAGGGATATAACCTTGAAGTGATTGATATTCGCTCCCTTATCCCACTTGATAAAGAAACAATTCTCAATTCTGTTAAAAAGACAGGACGGGTTTTAGTAGTTCATGAGGATAAAGTATTTGGAGGTTTTGGCGGCGAATTGGCCGGTATCATTGGCGAAGAGGCTTTTGAATTTCTGGATGCACCTGTTCGCAGGGTTGGTTCTGCTTTTACACCGGTTGGCTTTAACCGAATTCTTGAAGCTGCCATTTTGATTAATGAGGAGAAGATTTATACCGCAGCAATGGCACTTTTAAAATATTGATTATGAAAAAAATAGGTCTGTTTTATAGTTTTGCATCCAAAAAAACGGCAAAGATTGCAGGAATTGTTCACAATGCTTTTTCAGGTGAAGATGTTCAACTTATTAATGTTGATGAAGTTAAAAAAGAAAACTTTCTTGAATTTGAAAATCTGATAATTGGAGTTCCAACCTGGTTTGACGGAGAGCTACCCAATTATTGGGATGAATTACTTCCGGCCCTCGAGGAAATCGATTTTTCAAAAAAACGTATAGCTGTTTTTGGTTTGGGCGATCAAAAAGGGTATGCTGAGAATTTTTGTGATGCAATCGGGATAATGGTTGATTTTTTTGAAGAAAAAGGTGCCATGATTGTTGGTAAAATTCCTTTGGACGGTTATACATTTGAAGGATCGAAAGCAGTCAGAGACGGGCAATTTGTAGGTTTGCCGCTGGATCAGGAGAACCAGGCAAGGTTAACAAACGGACGAATTGAACAGTGGGTTGTGAACCTAAAAAAAGAATTTAGTTGATTTAAAGTACGATACAACGGATTGCGCCGGGTTTTTTTAATAGTTGATATTTCGTAATTTTGCCAGTGTGCTAACTATTCGTATTTATGCTTAAAATAATCCGCGATTCATTTTATTTTGCCCTCATCATTTTCGCCATTTATTTATTTGCAAAGACCGAAAAATTCAATTCGCGATACTGGCCTGTAGAAATCAAGATCAGGGACATAAAATTAGTTGCTGCTGATTCAATCATCAATCAAACAGACTCTGCGCTTATTCCTGTCAACTATATTGGTTCCATTGACTTTCGTTCGGTAAATCCCGATAAACGGAAAAATTTGTTTATTCAGCATTTACTACCTGCTGTTGTGATCACCAGGGAAAGGTTATTAGATGATTTACATCATGTTGAGTTTATTGAAGGGCGTATTGGCAGAAAAAAGAAGATTTCGGTTTTCGATTCTATTTTCATAACCATAATGAAACTGAAATATGAAACCGATTCAATCGTTGAATTGAAAAGACGAATCTATCCTCATCCGGTTAGTCTTGCACTCACCCAGGCGGTACTCGAATCGGGATGGGGTACATCGGGTATTTTCAGAAATGGAAGTAATATCTTCGGAATCATGTCTTTTTCGGCTGATGATTCCCGGTCGCTCATTCAATTTCAGTCGGGTGATGATGAACGATACCTCCGAACTTATAGTTCTGTAATTGAGTCGGTAGAACATTATTATCTGCTAATTTCAAAATTGTCATCCTATAAAAGATTCAGACAAAAACGTTGGGAAGGTGTGGCTTCGCCTGATTTATTGCGTTATATGGGCAGCTATCACGAATCCGATCAATATGCTGAAATGGCACAATCGATCATCGCAAGTAACAATCTGGAACGATACGATAACGTTGCAATTCATCCGAAGTACAAGAAAATCTTAACACTGAAGTCATTTTTAATGAAATTTTAATATTTTGATAATCAATCAATTTTCGATAGAAACCTTCATTCACTTATCTTTGCCCTAAATTATTATAATATGAGAATGAAAATAAAGAAAACAATCGCCATAGTGGCTCACGATAACCGCAAGAAAGACATGGCTGAATGGGTGGCATTCAACTGGAAAGAATTGGCTCACCATACAATTGTTTGTACCGGAACTACCGGGAAACTTGTTGAAGACACAATCAGTCAGAAATGTAAAGAGAATGATGCAATGCCTCCACAGGTCATTATTTTAAAGTCGGGTCCATTGGGAGGTGATCAGCAGCTTGGTGCGATGATATGCGAGGGAAATGTAAACCTTTTGATTTTCTTTTGGGATCCAATGCAACCACAGCCGCATGATGTTGATGTTAAGGCGCTATTAAGAATTGCTGTTTTATACAATATTCCAACAGCCTCGAACCGGTCAACAGCCGATTTTATTATTTCGTCACCATTATTCCACATTGATTATAAGCCGATTATTAAGGATTATACCCCTTATATGAAGCGAACCCTTGATATATAAGTAATAATTCTCCGGTTAAGACTAATTTTTAATTTTGGAAATGCAAACTAAGGAATATTTTAGCGCATTTCTGTTCTAATATGCATTTTTTGTGAAATTAAGATCATTAAATTGATTTTAATTATACATTTGTGTTAAAATAGAACCCAAAACAAAAAAGACATGGCCTTATTTTTACTATCCGAAGAACAGGTACTTGACCGACTGAAACAGGAAAATCCCTGGTGGGCAACTGGTCAGATAGATGAAGACTATACGAAAATGCAAAGACGTTTGTATTTCGACTTATTTTACCCATTGGTTGAAGATATTTCAATCAAAAGGGCAGTCATTCTGATGGGACCCAGAAGGGTAGGGAAGACGGTAATGATCTATCATGCTATTGATAAATTACTAAAAAGCGGAGTATCACCACATCAGATAGCTTTTATTTCAGTTGAAAATCCTTTTTTCAATAAAATGCCATTGGAGCAACTTTTTAAATTGTGCCAAAAAGCAACGGGAAGTGAAACACCCAAAGGCTGGTATGTTTACTTTGATGAAATTCAATATTTAAAAGATTGGGAAATTCATTTAAAATCATTGGTTGACAGTTATCCGCATGTGAAATTTGTAGCAAGCGGATCAGCAGCCGCCGCATTAAAACTAAAAAGTAATGAAAGCGGAGCCGGCAGATTTACAGATTTTATGCTACCACCACTTACTTTCAACGAGTATATACATTTACTACAACTGCAACATTTGATTATCCCTTCAAAGATTGATTGGGATGGTAATGCCACTAATTTTTACGAATCTACCAATATAGCTTTGCTTAATGAGCATTTTTTGAAATACATAAACTATGGAGGGTACCCCGAAATCATATTCTCGGAAAAGATGCAGGTGAACCCATCAAGGTTTATTAAATCTGATATTATTGATAAAGTGTTACTTAGAGATTTACCAAGTTTATACGGAATTCAGGATGTGCAGGAACTCAATTCCCTTTTTACAAGTATTGCATTCAATTCAGGACAGGAATTTTCGCTCGAAGCTTTAAGCCAGGCATCCGGAGGAGTTGAAAAAAACACGTTGAAGAAATACATCCAGTATCTTGAAGCGGCATTCTTAATCAAAATAATTCATCGCATCGACCATAACGCCAAGAAATT
>JAAFHB010000448.1 GCA_010906965.1 Mariniphaga sp.
GAATATCAGACGATGGAAAGTGTTCCGTTGATGGTGGAGGCGCAGCGGGAGATTGCGCGTCAGTCGCAGGTAGCGTTTTACAACCTTTACGAAGCTATGGGAGGCGTAAACAGTATGGTCGCCTTTGTTGAAAACGATCCGCCCCTGGCTAACAAGGATTACACGCACCTCAATTTCCAGGGAGGACGAAGGGTTGCCGGTATCTTTGTGAAGAGTTTAATCAATGAATATCAAAAATATAATGATAGGATTAAAAAGAATACTCCTGCTGGCAGCGCTTTGGTTGTCAGTGCAAAATAGTATTGGACAGCCTATTGCAATTCCCGAGCTTGAAAAGAATTATCCTTTTGTGAAGGAGGAGCTGAATGTTATTTCGAATAGCGGGCACCTTGCCGGACTCATGGAAAAACTTTACGATCTGAAGATCAGTGGCAAACGAACCATCAATATACTTCATATTGGTGATTCACATCTTCAGGCCGACTTTGTTACCAGCGTCATCCGCACAACCCTGCAAACAGCGTTTGGGAATGGAGGCAGGGGATTGGTTGTCCCTTTTCGGGTTGCCAGAACCAATGAACCATTTAATTATAAATCATCTTCTGTCTATCATTGGCAGAGTAAAAGATGTGTTTTCCCCAATCAACCGCTGCCGATTGGTATTGGCGGCGTAACAATTAGTACGACAGATTCATGTGCCGATTTCACGATTAAAACGATTGATGATTCAATGTTGAAATACAGTTTTAATAAAGTGAAGGTATTTTATGAGAACGATTCTGCGAGTTACCGTTTAGCTATTATGGACAGCCTTGGAAGCAAGGTTGGTATGATTGCACCAGATTCGGTTGATCATTTTCCGTATATTTCATTTCTATCGCTTCCTGCCCTCACAAACACAGCAACGATTCAAATAGTTAAAACCGCAGCGGAACAGTCGCGGGCAACGATTTATGGACTGTTGCTCGAAAACGGTAATCCGGGGATTATTTATCACACTATCGGGGTAAATGGTGCTGAATTTCGCCATTATAGCGAAGCACTTCATTTCAGAGAACAGACCAAAGCGCTCAAGCCCGATCTGATCATTATTTCTCTGGGCACCAACGAGGCATTCGCCCTGAATTTTAACCAGTATAAGTTTTATGCTGATATGCAGTTGTTGTATAGCCAATTGAAAAAGGAAAATCCCAATGCCGGATTCCTGTTTACCATACCGGCTTGTTCGTACCGCCGGAAAAAGCCCAATCCACGACTTGCACTTGCAGGCAAAACAATTATTCGTTTTACCACCGATAATAATATCTGCTACTGGAATTTACAGGCAGCTACCGGAGGTGATAATTCGGCAGTTAACTGGAAAAAGTACCGCCTGCTTCGTCCTGACGGCGTTCATTACAACCTTGCAGGATACGGTCTTCAAGGTCGCCTTTTTTGTAAAGCATTCTTAAACTCTTATAACACCTATGTTGCAAATAGACCTCAGTAAAATCTGGCAACAGTTGATTTACGATCCAAAGGAACCGCTGCTTTTTAGTTCCGGGTTGTTTATTTTCCTGTTTACAGGATTTATGTACGTCTATTTTCTTGTTTATAAGCATCATCGTGCTAAAACCATTTTTGTTACCCTCTTTTCGCTCTATTTCTATTACAAGTCGAGCGGGATCTACTTTTTGCTGTTGATATTCTCTGCCATCGTCGATTTTTCGCTGGCCAATGCCATTTTCAGGGCCGAAAGTGAAAGGAAGAGAAAGATAATACTGATCCTCAGCTTATTGCTGAACCTTGGAATGCTGGCTTATTTTAAATATACCAACTTTTTCTATTCAATCATTTGTGATCTGACAGCCCAATCCTTTTCACCCCTGAGCATCATTCTGCCTGTAGGAATTTCTTTCTTTACTTTTCAATCGCTTAGCTATACAATTGATATTTATCGCGGTACGCTTAAGCCCGTAAAAAGCTTTCTTGATTACGCATTTTTTGTAACCTTCTTTCCACAGTTGGTTGCAGGCCCAATTGTTCGGGCGGCTGATTTTATTCCGCAGATATTTAAACCTTTGAAGGTTACGGATGCAATGATCGGACGAGGCATCTTTTTGATTGCAAGTGGCGTGATCAAAAAGGTGGTGATTGCCGATTTTATCAGCACCAACTTTGTAGATCGAATATTTGAACATCCAACGCTTTACACCGGACTCGAAAACCTCTTTGGTGTCTATGGCTATGCCTTGCAGATCTATTGCGATTTCTCAGGCTATTCCGACATGGCCATCGGCATTGCGCTTCTCATGGGTTTCCATTTCAAAATTAATTTCGATTCTCCATATCAATCGAAGAATATTACAGAGTTCTGGAGAAGGTGGCATATCTCGTTATCGACCTGGCTTAAAGATTATCTCTATATTTCATTAGGTGGAAATCGAAAAGGAAAGATAAGAACCTACATTAATTTATTTATCACCATGTTACTTGGAGGGCTGTGGCATGGAGCTGGTTTCCGTTTCGTACTCTGGGGTGCAATGCATGGAGTTGCCCTCGCAATTCATAAACTTTATCTTGAAGTTTTCCCTTCAAAAACAGAGAATCGCTCCCCTGTCAGACAGTTTTTAATTACGGCTTTGAGTGTTTTTTTTACTTTCCATTTTGTAAGTTTCTGTTGGATATTTTTCAGGGCCGATAACATGGAAATAGCAATGCAGATGATCCGCCAAATCGTCTTTCATTTTAATCCCCGGATTTTCTTTGAGTTTATTAACGGATACATGGCTGTCTTAATCATGATGTTAATTGGTTACTCGCTCCATTTTATTCCAAAATCTGTCGAGCTTAAAACAGAGAACATCGTCACGAACCTTCCATTGCCTTTAAAAGTGGTATTTATGATCATGGTGATCCTTTTGGTTGTTCAATTTAAATCATCAGAAATACAGCCGTTTATCTATTTCCAATTCTAACGCTTTTC
>JAAFHB010000064.1 GCA_010906965.1 Mariniphaga sp.
CAAGAAAGGCCGAAAAACCTTCCTGTGCTTCGGGTGATACCCTGATTCGTGCCAGTAATTCAGGGATTTGTAACATCTCAAGTGACATCGATTGGTCAGTGAGGTTATTAATTAACCTCTTCGATTCAATCAATGCCAATCTGCCATTTGCCAGAATCTCCGAAACAATCGAATTCAAATACAATTCCATGAATTCTGAGGATGGAAATGATTTATTGAGCAAGCCATATTTTACAGCATCCTTACCATTGAAACTCATCGCAGAAAAGATAAGTGCTTTCAGATCGGTAGCATGTACTTTTTTGAGCATATAAGGCGTTATAGACGCGGCTGCCATACCAATTCGTGTTTCGCTTAGCGAAAACTTTGCATTGTCAATACAGTAGGCAAGATCGCAAGCAGCGACTATACCGTTACCACCACCAAAAATATTGCCATGAACAGCGGCAATAACAATTTTGCTGCTGTCGTAGATCAATTTGAACAAGGTTGAAAGCTCTTTACTTTCTCTTAAATTTTCCTCCTCTGTCAGGCTGAAGGCCCTTTTCATCCAGTTTAGATCTGCACCAGAGCAAAACGATTTTCCTTTTCCCCTGATTACAACAAGCCTTATTTCGCTATTTTCCTCCATCTTCGTAAAGAAGGTTGACAATTCCCGAATCATAATGTCATCTAATGCATTATGAACTTCGGGACGTGCAAGCCAAAGTGTTGCAACCTGACCATTATATTCTGTTTCTATTGTATTAAACTCTTTCACAGTAAATTAGTTTTAAGATACGTTTTACATTCTAAAAATCCCATTCCTGGGCTCGGGGAATTTTTTGTTCGATGCAATCGAAATTGCCAGACCGACAACCTTTCTTGTATCGATCGGATCAATAATTCCGTCATCCCACAGCCTTGAAGTACTGAAATAAGCTGAACTCTCTTCTTCAAATTGGTTGATGAGATTGGAGCTACGATCCAGATCATTCCCTTTAATTGAATTTAAAACCTGCTGTGCCTGTTGACCGCCCATCACGCCAATCTTTGCTCCGGGCCACATAAACAGGAAATCAGGGTTATAGGCCCTTCCTGCCATTGCATAATTTCCTGCACCAAACGAACCGCCAAAAATGACTGTTATTTTAGGAACTACTGCTGTTGCCACGGCATGTATGAGTTTGGCTCCATTACGGGCAATCCCTTCGTGTTCATACTTTTTACCTACAATAAAGCCAGAGATATTCTGTAAAAAAAGAATAGGAATTTTCCTGAAATTGCAGATTTCGATAAAATGAGCACCCTTTAATGAAGCTTCAGATGTAAGAAATCCGTTGTTGGCGATGATCCCGACTGGAAATCCTAAAATTCTTGAATAGCCCGTCACGATGGTTTGACCGTAATTTTGCTTAAACGCTTCAAATTTACTTCCATCGACAATTCGGGCAATAATCTCATATATAGCTGCCGGTTTCTTTAAATCGGTGGGAGCGAAGCCATACAAATCAAATGGATCATACGCAGGTTCTTCCACCGAAACACTCTCAAAGTGCTGTGATTCATTTTGGGGAATCAATTCAAAGATGTTACGACAAATCCGAATTGCATCTATTTCATTTTCTGCAAGATGATCAGCAACTCCCGAAATTCCTGTGTGAACGAAGGCACCACCCAACTCTTCGGCGGTGACCTCTTCGCCGGTCGCAGCCTTCACCAAAGGCGGTCCTCCAATGAAAATAGTTCCCTGGTTTTTAACGATAATGGTTTCGTCGCTCATTGCAGGGACGTATGCGCCTCCGGCGGTACACGAACCCATAACAATGGATACCTGAGGAATGCCGGCTGCTGACATTTGCGACTGGTTGTAGAAAATACGACCGAATCCGTCCTGATCAGGAAATATCCGCGATTGTTCGGGTAAAAAAATGCCCCCTGAATCGACTAAATACACACATGGCAGGTGATTTTTCAAGGCAATCTCCTGACCTCGCAAATGTTTTTTTACCGTCTCTTTGATATACGTACCCCCTTTGACTGTTGCATCGTTGGCAATGATCATACACAATTTCCCGTGAATCTTTCCAATGCCTGTAATAATTCCCGCTGATGGAAACTGATTTTCATATTGACCATAAGCAGCCAGAACGGAAAGCTCCAGAAAGGGGGTTTTCTCATCAATCAATAACTCAATCCGGCTTCTGGCGTCCAGTTTTCCGCGCAACCGATGTTTGATAACCGCCGAATCCTCCCCACGATTGATAACACTTTTCATCGTTGACTGATAAGTATCTATCAGTCTTGCGTATGAAGCAGTGTTTTCTTTAAACTGATCATCATTGGTGTCGATATTTGATTTGATCTGCTTCATAGCTTAAACGTAAAGTCCGGGGAATTTTAACGGATTAACACTGTGCATTATTTCATATACGGCTTCGATAATTGTCTCTGTATTCGGTTTCGAAAAATACTCACCGTCGGTACCATATGCACCCCGGTGCTCCTTCGCAGACAATGTTTTGGGAGGAGAATCGAGGTAATTAAAAGCATGTTGTTCAACCAGAACTTTCTGCATCATATAAGCGGTACCTCCACCGGGAACATCCTCGTCGACAAAGAGAATTTTATTCGTTTTTTTAACTGATTTACTTATAATGTTCTGGGTATCGAATGGAACAAGCGTTTGCACATCAATTAATTCAGCCGAAATATTGAGCGCTTTTAATTTATTGACTGCGCTATGAGCAATGGTAACATTCCATCCATAGGTGACAATCGTAATATCTGTTCCCTCTTCCAAAATTTCGGGAATACCCAACGGAACGGTAAATTCCCCCAGATTTTCGGGAACCATCTCACGGATATAATAGCCTTTCAATGGTTCTATCACCAAAGCGGGATTATGTCCTTGTAAAAGCGTATTGTAAAACCCTGCAGCCTGCGTCATATTCCGGGGAACGCAAATATTGATGCCACCAAGTGAGCCGAGTAACATGCTCATTGGTGAACCCGAATGCCACATTCCCTGCAACTGATGACCCCTGGTTCGAATGATCAATGGCGCAATCTGTTGGCCACTTGTGCGGTAGTAAAGGGTTGCAAGATCATCTGAAATAGTTGGCAAAGCATAGATCAGGTAGTCGAGGTACTGAATTTCTGCGATTGGTCTGAAACCCCGAAGCGCTAAACCTATTCCCTGTCCAATAATAGTCGTTTCCCTGATTCCGGTATCAAAAACCCTGTGAATACCATATTTTTCCTGCATTCCTTTCATTCCCTGGTTGACGTCGCCAAGGCGGCCGGTATCTTCACCGAAGGTGAGCAGCAGCGGGTATTTTTCAAAAAGCAGATCAAAGTTGAGATTCAGAACTTCGTGCGCAGGAACCGAATGGGCATCAGAAGCATAAATTGGCCTTATATTATAACTTGAATCAAAATTATTTATATCGCTAAATATATGGGTGTTGTACTGACTCTTTCCTTTGATCTCAATTTTAGTAATCCACTCCGAAAGATTCCGTCTGCTCTTTTGAAAAGAGCCATTACCATGCATTGACCTAAGCTGCTTTTTGGCAAATGCCAGTATTTTTTTTCTGGTTGGAAATGGTGCATTCAGTACCTCATCCAGCCCATCAACGATTGTATCAGGAAGTGAAGCGCTTTCTGATTTGATTGAATCGATTAAACTGTTCAGCTCATTTTTTTCGGTCGTAAAACATTGACTAAATGACTGCCATGCATGTTCTTTGGCAAGTCGGGCACGTTCAATCGCCTTCTCTTCAATTCCATCAATTGTATCCTGGTCTGCCAGATTTTCATTGAGTATCCACTCCCTGAATTTTAAAATTGGATCATGATCTTTCTCCCAATCCAGCCGTTCTTCATTTTTATACCGTTCGTGCGAACCCGAAGTGGAATGTCCCAAAGGCTGGGTCAGTTTATTGATGTGAAATACGACAGGCGTATGTTCATCACGACAAATTTTTATCCCTTTTTCAAAGGTCTGAACCAATGCAAGATAATCGTATCCCGGACAAACGAAAATTTTGCATCCATGATCTTTTTCGTTTGCTTCGAACCCCTTAAGTGCTTTTGATATACTACCCTTTGCTGTCTGGAGTTCTACAGGAACGCTGATTCCATATCCATCGTCCCATATGGCAATTGCAAGAGGAACCTGCAGCACGCAAGCGGCATTAATGGTCTCGAAAAACATCCCTTCGGAAGTACTCGATTCGCCGATTGTACCAAAGGCAACTTCATTACCGGTGATTGTGTTTTTAGTATACTGTTGTAATTCAGGATTTTCTCTCACCAATTTTGAGGCATGTGCCAAACCCAACAATCGAGGCATTTGCCCGGCCGTTGATGAGACATCAGAGGAGGAGTTCTTCTGTTCCAATAAATTATCAAGTCCGTTTTCTATTCCATAATTTCGGGTGGCATGGTGATTATTAAAATTACGGCCTCCGGTTGATGGATTGTTCTCAATATCAGTGTCACCGTAAATTTGGGAAAAGAATTCTTCAGGGTTCAGCAGACCAGCAGCAAGCATGAATGTCTGATCCCGGTAATAACCGGATCTCCAATCGCCTTTTTCGAAATTCTTGGCGTATGCGACTTGTGCAAGTTCCTTCCCATCACCGAAAATACCGAAATGTGCACGACCGGCATGCACCTCTTTACGACCTAAAATACTCAATTGCCGACTTAGAAAAACAGTATAGTAATCGTTAATAACGACTTCTTTATCAATACTAAGCGCTGTTGTTTGTCCGACTTTTTCCAGTTGCATTATCAAGTTATGAAAATTTAAATGTCAAGTAAGGTAATCACTCAATCAAAACTGTTGTTCGTTCTTATTTAGATTAAATAACGATTATTTGATCGTTTAGTTTTGGAAACCTGTCGATTTTGGGGAAAATAACTTAACCAATGATTTAGTTTGATTCTTTTTGTTGGACGTTGGGAAGAATCACATGGGTAACCGATTCCGGTTTACTGTCAGAATTAATCAGTCTATTATGCCGTGTAATCGTAGTGGTTTTGCATGGCTCTATGACGTTTGATGTAGGTAATATCTTATTAGTATGAATTCAATATTCCAGTCATTTATTGGATTTACATGATTTAAAGGAAAAGTTACACAATGTTTCACAGAGTTCACGCTGTTTTACACAATGTTTTTCAGCAAACGATTTGACGCTGTAAAGTAAAACTAAACTGTGAAAATCTGTACTTTACCCTGTGTAACGCTGTGTAATTTATTATAAAATATCGCCCGGTCCTATCTATTTTATCACCATGACGATTGTGGATTGGATTGGTCTTTTCACACGCCCGGCTTACAAACACGTAATTGTAGATTCTTTAAACTACTGCATTGCCAACAAAGGATTACAGGTGTACTGTTGGTGCCTGATGAGCAACCACCTGCATATCATTGCAAGTGCAGCCGAAGAGAATAACTTATCGGACATATTGCGCGATTTAAAAAAATTCACGAGCAAAGATCTGATCAAATCAATAAAAGAGACGCCTGAAAGCCGAAGGGACTGGCTGTTGAATTTGTTTAGTTTTGTTGGATTGCAAATCCAATGTCTGAAAGGCGCGGATTTCAAATCCGCACCAGCGGCAGCGGGTATAAACAAGTTAACTGCAAACATATTTCCACCTCGAAAAAGTTTCTTTTAAAGGGAATAATCTTAACTTAGCAGCATGAAGACAACAGGGAAGAATACGATAACCATTGACAACGAAATGATGAAAGAAAGCATCATTAAATCTTTGATTGCTTCTTTTCGAATTGAAAGCATAAACATTTCAGAAACGACAGCGAGAGAAATCTACGAGAAAGTCAAAAAAAGGATTAAATAATAAGTTCAATTATTCTTTCCATTGGTTTATAATCCTTACTTGCAACCATCTGCACCGCTGAAACGTATTGTGGAAACACCTTATCATCTATCAATTCAAAGTGTAACCCCTGATAGCCTTGCTTCCTGACCATCAGATTTGCCAGCATTCTCGCAGTTCTGCCATTCCCTTCACGAAAAGGGTGAATAAATAGCAATTCACCATGAACCGTTGCAATATCCTTTATCAGCGAATTCTTATCATTGTATTTATTTGGCAATTTTGAAAGTATATCAATGTCAAAATCAACCATATTCTGTGAAATAAACTGAGCCGTTGGGAAAAGAAATCCCCCTTTTGACATATTAACGGTACGATATTTTCCAGCAAAGGAGTACAAGTGACCAAAAGCCAATTTATGGATACGCTGAATGTACTTTGAACTGAACTTTGTACGTGAAGACAGTTCTTCCGTTAGCGTTAGTTCTGCGAATAGAAATCCCTCGAATTCAGATTTGTCAATATCTTCGCGACTGCTCAAATTTAATAGGTTTGGCAACAATTCACCTTCATCAGGATTGGCGGTATATTTATCCATGGAAAGACAGTTTGATAACAGAAACGAAGATAGGGAAATTAAATGAAACCCTCATGAGCGAAAGCTTGCCCCCAAAGATGAAAAATAATGAGGGTTCAATGCGACCATTAAAAAACAAATCTAAATTCGGAAGAGATGAGCGATGGGGTATCCGATTTTGAATAAAAAAGGCGACCCCAACCAGGATCGCCTTTTTGTGCTATAAATATTGTTTATTCTTCGGCGATTTCGCTCTCGAAATTGAGAGCCGTTGCGTACCTAAAGGCACGCTGTTACACCTATTTCAACTTGATTCTCTACCGATATTTTGTGCCTGACGGCACATTTGTTATCCATTTAGGTCGTCAAACGGATATTCAGTAAATAATTACATTAATCCATTTAGATCTTTCATTGATCTCATTACCTTTGAAAAGTATTAACCGTCACATCATATTAATGTTCGAACATTCTTTCAGAAATTTTGAGGACGTATTGCATACGAACACCCTTGCCGAAAATCCCGGCACAAACGAGAAGGCAGCAATGCGATCACAACATGAGATTCCGGAAGAGATGAGCATAGTAGATGAAGAGCATGCAGATAATCTAAATTCAATCATGGAACTGATATGAACTCACAAATCATTATCTATCAAACCGAAGATGGTAAAATAAAGTTGGACGTCAGGCTCGAAAACGAAACCGTTTGGTTGACCCAAAAATCGATGGCTGAATTGTTTCAAACAACTGTTCCCAATATAAATATGCACTTGAAAAGCATTTTTGAGGAAGGTGAATTGGAGGAAGGGCCAACTATTAAGGATTTCTTAATAGTTCAAAGTGAAGGAAACAGGCAGGTTGAGCGCAAACAAAAGTTCTATAATTTAGATGCCATTATTTCAGTTGGTTACCGGATCAAAAGTACTATAGCGACTAAATTCAGGCAATGGGCAACCCAGCGATTACGCGAATATATCATAAAGGGTTTTGTGCTGGATGACGAACGTCTTAAAAATCCGGACCTTCCTTTTGATTATTTTGAAGAGTTACTGCGGCGCATACAAGATATACGGACGAGTGAAAAGCGGTTTTATCAAAAGATCACCGAAATCTATGCCACAAGCGTCGATTACGATCCTACCACCGAGCTGAGTATCCTGTTCTTTAAAACAGTACAGAATAAAATGCATTGGGCGATCACCGGAAAAACTGCTGCCGAAATTATTACAGACCGAGCCGACAGTACGAAACCAAATATGGGGCTAACGAACTGGCGTGGTGACAAAGTCCGTAAACAGGATGTTGGCATTGCCAAAAATTACCTGAATGTAGAGGAGCTTGCCTCGCTTAACAACCTTGTTGAGCAGTACCTTGTATTTGCCGAAGGGCAGGCCATGCGTCGCATACCCATGCATATGAACGATTGGATTGAAAAATTACATGGTTTTTTGAACCTTAACGATCGGGACATCCTCACACATGCCGGAAAGGTTAGCCACGAATTAGCCCAGGCAAAAGCTGAACAAGAGTATGATAATTTTAATATTCAGCGCATTGCACAGTCAGATGTTACCGATGGCGATTTTGAGAAAGTCATAAAAAGTCTGCCAATCCCCAAAAGAAAAAGGGAATGATGCAGCAAAAGAGAGGCATAGCCGGTTACTTGCCCTCAGGAAGATAAGCGATCTAATTACGGAAGGAGAGGGGATCTGATGCTAAGGGAATGGAAATCTTGCCTAAGGTTATGGTGTCATAATCTGAATAAAAAAGGCGACCCCAACCGGGATCGCCTTTTTGTTCTATAAATATTGTTTATTCTTCGGCAATTTCGCTCTCGAAACTTGTTTGAAGCGCAACCATTTTAATTGCGGTTATTGCAGCTTCGTCTCCTTTATTGCCCAGCCTGCCGCCCGACCGGTCGATGGCCTGCTGTTGGTTATCTGTCGTTAACAGGCCAAAAATAACAGGAAGGTTATATTTAATATTCAGATCGGTTGCACCTTTTGCAACTCCCTGGCAGATAAAATCGAAATGACGTGTTTCGCCCTGAATAACGCATCCTAACAGGATAATGGCATCAACATCGGTATATTCAGCAAAGAACTGTCCGCCAAGCGTTAATTCGAAGCTTCCCGGAACGTGTCTGACCAAAATATCATCGTCGAGCACGCCATGTTTTTTAAGGGTTTCGACTGCGCCACGGGCCAAAGCGCCCGTTATTTCGTAGTTCCATTCCGACACTACAATGCCGAATTTCATCTCTTTTCCATCGGGAACCGAGTTTATGTCGTATTCTGAAAGATTCTTTGTTGCCATGTTTTAAAATTTTTGACAAAACTAAGCAAAAATTGATTTAGTGAAATGAAAATCGCTGTGTATCGAAACCTTAATAATGAGCTACTGGCTACTGGCAACTAGCAGCCAGAGGCTAAAAGCAATTCGCTTATCTAATTTCCTGCACCCTTCCGACTTCGCCGGTAGTTAACCTCACTTTAATGCCATGGGGATGAAATTGGCTGTTCGTCAATATGTTTTGAACAACTCCTTCTGTCAGTCGACCTGTCCGCTGATCTTCCTTCAAGACAATTGCTACTTCAATTCCGGGTTTGATATTACTTCTATTTTTGCCGTCCATAAGAGTTGATTTTTACGTTTTAAATTCGCTTTATTCATTTTCAAGATACAAAAATAGATTGTATAATTCAACGATTTACGGTTGAAGTACATTTTATTATTTCATTCTGACTAAGCAAAATAGTTTTATATCGGATTTATATTCCAAATTGCTAAAATATTCGATTACTTTGCACCACATCTATTCGTAAGAAATGTCCTCATCAAAACTCATTTTTATTTTCGTAATCCTGTTATTACCACACGCTCTGTTCTCCCAGAGATCCGATTTCGATAATTCAATAGCTTTAAACTCAATTCGAAGTTCAGATTTGAAGTGGACGGTTACTTCAAATGGCATTGATCTTTTATTAAAAAATAGTCTAATATTTCCGAATGAATTTAGAGACTCGGTTAACACGAAATTATTTGAAACAAGTTCAGCGCAGAACCAAATTGTTCGTCCCCAATGGGTCAGAGGTGCAATCATACCAGCTGCACTTATCGCAGCCGGAACGATCACCCTTTTGCCGGAACCTTACTGTTTATTAAGCAAGTATCATATCCAGGAAGAGGAACTTGAAATGTTTCCAGGTTTTAACACCCCTATCGATAATTATTTACAGTTTGTTCCGGTGGCGGCCATATTTGGATTAAAGGCTGCTGGTGTGAAAAGCCGCAGTGATTTACCAAACCAGATAGCAATAATGGCTAAAGCTGAATTATTGATGGGACTCATTGTCCACGGAATGAAAAAAACGATTCGAATTGAGCGACCATCCGGAGAAGGGATGAATACAATGCCATCTGGTCACACTGCCCAGGCATTTGTCGCTGCGACCGTTCTCGATATGGAATATCGTGATACATCACCATGGATCAGTGTAGGTGGTTATGCTGTTGCAACAACCACTGCAATAGGTCGAATGGTCAACAATAAGCATTGGATTTCTGATATTTTAATAGGAGCCGGAATCGGAATCTTTTCGGCAAAGGTTGTCTATTACACACATAAGTACCGTTGGGGAAAAAAGAACAATATGGTTATTCTGCCGGCTATTTACAAGAATGGTGGTGGTGTTTCATTTGCGATGCAGCTGTAACCTTCTATATCCCGACAACCGCTGAAAAACGCGGTTAAAAACCGCGTTACCCGAAAGTTTTCGGTCGTTCTCTTTAAGATGCGGTTAGAAACCGCATCACCCGTTATTTAAAACAAAACGCAGCCGGGATTATTCCTGTTTTAAAGCTGTCGACTTTGGCACCCAATGGTGATAAGCGGTAAATCAGTCCTCTTTGAAGATAATCAATCGCATCACTCAGGTAAATTTCCGATGTTTTCGGATCGATGGCAAGGCTGTAATAGAGGTGGTTTTGTGTCGATAAAAATGGATGATCACCCAGCGTTAATTGATTTACCCCAAGTTTCCAGATTCCATCATTTATGAATAGCAGGGAATCACGTGTACCATTGATCGCGAGTCGCGAAGGTTTAGCATCAGCTGTGAGAGAAAAGCTCTTTTCAATGGTTCGTGTGGCAGGATCAATTCGCTGAAGCATTGGAATTCTGGAAGTTGTTCCGCTTTTAGACCATCCGCCATCGCAAAGCGTCCAAATTTTATTGTACTTGTCAAGTACTAATCCACCAGGTTGTTTCCCTGTTTTTATCTCACCCACAACGGCATCGGTGCGCGTATCAATCACTAAAACGGTATTGTCGAATGACCAGCAACTCACAAACAGAAAGTCGTTCCATTGAACCATTTGTTCGGTTGACGCATGTCTGTTGGTCGTTATTGAACCCGTAATTTGATAGGTTTTGGGATTGACAATTGTAATCTGACCTGCATAAAGGTCTGTTATATATGCTTTTTCTGAATTTACAAAATGAATATATCGGGGAGATGTTAATCCTGTTATTTTTCCGACATATTTTCCGTCCGAGGTATTAATCACATAAACTTTCCCTGAATTATTGATAACGATGTATCCCAGGTTATCGCGGATGATCATCGATTGTGCCACATCACCAAGTGGCAATCCATTTGTATTATAGAAAATGTCGTTTTTAATTTCCCGGGTTGCGGGATTGTAAAACGAAAGAGAAGCATTTCCATACATGAAATTCCCTTCGTTAACGATAAATACACCTCCCGAAAGCGAGGCTTCTGTTTGATGACGGCTGATCCATTCGTCGTCTTTCATACATCCTGTAAATACAAGAAGTGTCAGCGCAACTAAAGTGATATGTGAACGATTGATTATCATTGTCAAAAATCGTAACGAATTAAAAGAGAATAATTTCTACGAGGCATAGGATGCTGCAAAACTGTGCGGTACTCTTCGTTGAAAAGGTTGAATATTTTCAATTCGATGTCAAATTTATTTTTGCTCAATTTGAATTGCTTACCGAAATAGAGATTGTTCATAAAATAAGGGTAAAGTACATCGAGTTTTGAGGTTTTATCATTACTCGTAGTTGTGAAACGCTCGCTGTAATAAGTCCAAAGCCATGTAAAATGGTATCCCAAACGGGCGAGATTGAAGAGCAAATTAGCCGAATGTTTTGGAATGTAAGGAAGCTGTTTTCCGATCGATTCATCAGCCCAGTTGCGTGGGTCGTCGCGGTTAATTGATTGGGTAAAGGCATAATTTCCATTTAAATGATAATCGATCGAATATAATTTGCCGCTTATTCCTGTATTTAGCTCAAATCCACTCGCATTTACCCTTTTCATATTGTAAGGCTCCCAATATCCCTGAGGCGTTGGCAACCAGATAATCCAGTTATTGATGCGCGAAAAATATCCGTTGAGTGTTGAATGGAAGGTCGTATTTCGTATCGTACCCGAATAACCACTTCCCATATCGGCCATTATTCCTTCTTCGGGTTTTAACAGCGGATTTCCGCCCGGAATATAATAAAGGTCGTTGAGCGTTGGCTGATGATAATTTCGCGCCAGATTACCCTTTAAAAAATATCCTTTATCGCGAAAGGGGTGGTACTCCATTCCTGCTGAAGGAATAAATGGCGTGGATTTACCTCCGATAATGTCCTCCCGCGCCAATAAATTGGCGGAAAATTTATCACTAAACGATTTGCTTATCTGAATATAAACTGAATGATCCTGTCGCTGCCTGTCGTAACCCTGTAGCTTGCCATTCAGTGGCGAATTCTTTGAGTAAACGCTGTTAATCTCGGTATTCGCACCTGTAATTATGGACAGATGATCGGAAATGTTAAAATTATAACTTGCTTTAAACAAGTAGGATGAAGATCTGGAATCAGAGTTAATCACAAGCTGGTCTGCAGCTCCGGAAACTTTGGTCTTCAACTGGTAATTTAAAAATTGAATATTTGCTCCGGAGGTTAAACTTAGTGTCCCTTTTTTCCCGTAATACTTCCATTCAGCCACAGGGCGATGGGCATTTTCTTTTTGCCGGTTAATATTTGCGTTATTGTCTGTCTCGTTCGAGAGCAATCTGGGAAGACTTCGGTCGTTGTGTTGGTACCAGTACCGGAGAATAAATACGCTTTTTTCTGTTGGGTGCAAATAGAATTCCTGCAGAAGTCCATAATTTTCGTATCGCGAGTTTTCGTTTCGCTGAGTAGGGTAGTGGTAGTTACCAGTTTTGGGATCAATATCTGCAATAAACTTATTTACAAACTGATAGTCATTATTGGAGTAATTATAAAAAGCTCGTGTCTGCGACTGAATTTTTTTATTCCCCGTGTTAATCTGGAAAAATTCATCTTTTGTTCCGTAACTTCCGATACCGGTAAGTAATCGTCCTGAAAATTTATTCTGCCAGTTGGTGGTATTGTCGAGTCTAACGACTCCACCAAGCGCACCACTTTTTTCAGATAATGATCCTGAGCCGTGCAATAAACTTACATTATCGGTGAAGTATACGGGAATCGTTGAGAAATCAACCATTCCGAGCATCGGTGAGTTAAGGCTGATTCCATTCCACGACACCTGTGTATGCGAAGGAGCTGTTCCGCGAAATGATGCAGTTGCCATCGCACCACGGCCATACTCTTTGATAAAGATGGGTGTGTTTTGTGAAATCAACTCTGAAAGATTGGACGTCAATGCTTTAATCATTGCAATAGAATCGATTTTCGTGGTGGTTTTTCCGGCTTGCTCTTTAATTATTTTATTTGCATAAACCTCGACCGTTTTTATTTTTACCGTATCGGAAATATCTTGAGCCGACACAATTTCAGCTGAAATATGGATAAACAGGACAACCAAAAAGAGCTTCAGATGCCTGAATTGAAAGCCGGAATTTGTGGGGCGCCTTTTTAACATTAAGAAATTTCAATAAGTCAATTAGGTGTGTATTCGATCAACGAAAGATCTGCTGCACCACTGATCTCAGTCGATATCTCGTTTAGCCATCCTGCAACCTGAAATACGCCACTTTGGACTTTAATAAAGCGGATACCGGCAAGATTAACCTTATTTCCGGCTTTGTCAACTGCATTTGAGATGTCGAAAAGATTGGCTTTTAACGAATTATTGTAATCTAAGTTGTTATAGCATTCAGCATAGCCAAAGGTAAATAGTTTGGGGCGGACAGTCCAGTTTTCAATTTCCGGATTGGTTGAACTGTTTATGTAAGCATTTGGTAATTTGACGCCATTAAAAGTAACTTCAGTTTTGTTGCCATAACCGCTCCACCACCAGGTTGAAGACTCAAAAACAGGAACAAGTTCACCTTTGCTCCCTTTGCTATCTTTCCAGATCACATTTCCGTTACCGACAGGTTTATAATAAGTTACCTGGTAATCATGTATAGTTTCCGGATGAATGTATTCACTTCCTTTAATTTCTACCCATTCACCACCATCCGGAGTTCCGTCGCCGTCATCATCATTCATAACATAAACAACCGCCGGTTCAGACGATGCGCCAGGTTGAGTATAAATCGCAAAATCAGCACCTTCCACGTTTTTAACGACATGGTCGAAACCTGCTGTTATGTATCCTCCCCAACCGCCTAATGAGGTGTATCGCTTGGTTCCAATCCATGGCTCACCAATAAAATCACCGCCTTTCCAATCCGTAGGGATCAGAGACGCATGTTGCCCCGGGCTATATTTATAATCGAAAACCTTCGCTATATAAGGCGAAAGGTTCGAAAAAGCAGAGATCAGAATCGTTTTATTGTCGCTTCCAATTTCATTCGATACTTTAAGTTGTAAGTTGTAACTTCCTATTTTTGAAGGTGTAAACGTATACAATTTTGCTGATGATACCACCTGACCATTCATTTCCCAGGTAAAGGATGATTTATCACCATTAACGACAGTGGGATTGAGTGAGAGTGACTTTCCAACTTCGACTTTAAAGCCTTCGGCAGGAATTGTAAAAGAGATGATTGGTCCCGAAAGTTTTTCAGCTTCGCTGCATGCTGAAAACATAACTGCCAGCCCCAGATAAACCTGGTAAGCAACATGAAATTTAATTTTTAACATACTTAAAATCAATTTAATAAATAAACATTAATTGATTTTAAGCTCATCGGAAGTAATGCAGAATGGAGAAACGGCCATCTGTACGCTTTTATCCCGAAAGCTTAAACCGTGAATGGCTGGTCTTCTGACTTATCCCGATTTCTGGTTACCTTCCCGTCCTTTTTTGGAAAGAATAGTGGTGATTAACCAGAAACATACTATTCCGCAACAGCGGAATCGGGTTTTACAGCAGCGGGTACTGTCCCGGATTTTCACCGGATTCCCAAATTAAGCCCCTACGGGCACCAATTCAGTGCAAAAGTAAGTAATTAGTTGCTCTCTTCAATAAAATCAGCCACCTTTTTTGACGAGTTTGGTAAAGTCGTATATCAACATTAATTGCAGGTAGTTTTTCGCCGTATGGCTGTTCGATTTGTAATCATTATCATTTATGCAGCCAAGCTGTAAGGTTGTATTCTGATTCATTTTATAACCCATTCCTAAATAAAACCGGTTTTTTTCAACGACTGGGCCATGTTGCGGCATGAACAATTCATCACTTATCGCTAAATAGAGCGTTCCCTGAATCATTTCTGTATTGTTGATAGGAAGCAGTAAACCAAGCCTGTATTTAAGCCGGTTTTTATAATTATCCCCGATGAAACGTTGCTCAAGCCGGGCTCTGTGTTCGAAATTAAACCGAATGAAGGTCTGTTTTAGATTTAGTTCTAGCCAGGTTCTTAGCTCTTGTTGTAGTGCAGGCGTCCGAAAAAATCCTCCTGGCTCATCAGTATTGAAAAATCCTGTACCAAATAAACCGGTAAGGTTTTTGGTAATTGAATAGCCAATCGCAGATTTTATTTCGTAATAATTGTATTTTAAATCAAAGTTACTACTCCTGATATGACCCTCACAAAGCAGTGACCACTTCGGCGAAATTTTTCCTTTAAGTAAAAGCGAATTCCAATTTCCTAAACTATGATCTTCCTGTGCCTGGCAATTAGTGCTATTGCTTATGAAAATGATAGTTAATATGAAGGTTGTAAATAGTCGTCCTTTATAATTCATGTCAGTATAGTAATTTGCAAACATAGCATTTAATTCTATTTAGGATGGCTGCTCTTTTGTTATTTGCCGTTACCAAATAAATTGTAGGAAGAGAGAAAAAAACATTATTGAAATATGCGTTTTTTGTCTCTCCTTGTTTTGAAAAAAAATTATACTTTTAGTAGAAAGGTCTTTCATCAATCTTTTGTTTTTAAAATATTGTAATTCAGTTAAATAATATTGAGAATATGAATAATTTAAATGGATTAACCCCTACTTCGGTTTGGAGTTATTTCGAAAATATATGTCAGATTCCACGCCCTTCCAAACATGAAGAGAAAATTATCGGCTTTTTAATGGATTTTGCCCGTCAAAACAATTTGCCGGCAAAAAAAGATGCGGCGGGTAATGTGTTGATTAGCAAACCCGCTTCACAAGGAATGGAAAACCGCCGGACTTTGGTCTTGCAATCGCATCTCGATATGGTTTGCGAAAAAAACGCGGAAACCATTCACAATTTTAATACCGATCCGATCAAGCCTTATATTGATGGGGAATGGGTTACTGCCGAAGGAACTACACTTGGCGCTGATTGCGGAATCGGAATAGCTGCTCAACTGGCAATTTTGTCTTCAAAAGACCTGAAGCATGGATCTATCGAATGTTTATTTACTGTGGATGAAGAGACTGGGCTCACCGGAGCCAATGCGCTTGAACCGGGCTTTTTCAGTGGTAGCGGACTGGTGAATCTTGATTCGGAGGACGAAGGCGAATTATTTATTGGGTGTGCCGGTGGAATTGATACAGTAGGAACTATTCATTATGAAGTAATTACTGTTTCAGATGGTTTTTTCCCAATAAGAATTGCTGTGAGTGGTCTTTTGGGTGGACATTCAGGCGATGATATTAATAAAAGCCGCGGAAATGCCATCAAAGTGTTAAACCGCTTTTTGTGGCAGCTGAATCAGAAATATGAGATTTATATTGCTGATTTTAATGGTGGTAACCTCCGAAATGCCATTGCACGTGAGGCTTTTGTGACTATTTTGGTTCCTGGCTCCGCTAAAGAGCAGATTACGGTTGATTTCAATATTTTCAGGTCAACAATTGAAACAGAAATATTACTCAATGAACCAAATATAAAGCTGTTGCTGGAAAGTGCCGACCAACCACAGTTTGTAATTGACAGGTTAAGCCAAACACGGTTGATCAACGCTTTGTATGCCTGCCCTCACGGTGTTTTGGAAATGAGCACACGATTGCCGGGACTTGTCGAAACATCAACTAACCTCGCATCGGTGAAGTTTAAAAAGGAAAATACGATCGAAATTACTACAAGTCAGCGCAGTGATCTGGAAAGCGAAAAAATGGATGCTGCATATATGGTAGAATCTGTATTTAAGATGATTAACGCAGAAGTAAAGCATGGCGAAGGGTATCCGGGATGGGTTCCGAATCCCTCTTCGGAATTGTTAAACATCACTCGTTTATCATACATTCAACTTTTTAAGATAGAACCAATTGTCCGATCTATTCACGCCGGACTTGAATGCGGATTATTTCTCGAAAAGTTTCCCGGGCTTGATATGATTTCTTTCGGACCAACCTTACGCGGTGTTCATTCACCCGATGAAAGGATTAATATACAAACAGTTGATAAGTTTTGGAGACTTCTTGTGGAGGTAATTGCTCAATATTAATGAATTCTAGTTTAATTTAATTAATAAAACCTAAAGTTATGTCGAACAAATTAGTCACAATTGCTACTTTAGAGCATATCAATCAGGCAAGTATGATGAAAGGATGGCTCGATTCCGAAGGTATTGAATGTAACATTCTCGATCATGGATTAAGTATTGAAGCTGCTGCACAATTGGAAGCGCAGATTGAACTGCAAGTCTGCGAAGTGGATGTTTCGAAAGCATTGGAGATAATTGAACAGGGAAATATAGCAGTGGAACCGAAAGAAAAGTCGTCAGTAGTTGAAATACAACTGATTAATAAAATACTTGTTCCAGTTGATTTCTCATCTTATTCGTTGAATGCTGCTTGTTATGCAGCTCATGTTGCTTACCAGAAAGGTGCAGAATTAACATTGATTCATGTTTACTTTAATCCAATAACGAATCCGATCTCCTACGATCATTTTTACTCTTTTCCAGCCAATGTTGCGGAAACGCTTGGCGAAATTATTGAAAATTCGGCTGAATTAATGAACGAATTCAGGGCAAAACTGTCTAACTATATGATTGAACATGAATTAACCGATGTTCAAGTGAAAACGGAAATAATTGGAGGAATCGCAGAAGAAGCCATTCTCGATTTTGCTGAATCTGGTCATTATGATTTAATGGTGGTAGGGATTCGTGGAAAAGATTCATCGGATAGCTGGTTTGGAAGCTTTATGACAGAGATTATTAATAAATCGGAAATTCCTGTATTGGCTATTCCGGGAAATGCATCCTACAAAGAATCGATGTTTAAAAAGTTGATGTACGCAACAAATTTCGATAAGTCGGATGGTGGGGCAATCCGGAAATTAATAGAGATTGCAATGCCTCTTGACACGCATATTAGTATTGTTCATATTGACGAAACATCTGATAATCCATTTCTTAATTATAACCTGGCCCATTTCAAAGAGAAATATGTTGCAAATGTGGGCAATGTTGAGATGGACTTTGATTTGATAGTCAATAAAAACAGAGTACGCGGAATTGAAGATTTCATTTTGAATAAAGAAATAGACATCATTGCAGTTACTTCTCATAAACGAAATATTATTACATCTTTGTTTAAGCCAAGTCTGACCAAGGAGTTACTATTCCGGCTTGGAATACCAATGCTTATATTCCATCCTTAAATTGACTGACTAATTATTTCGTTGATATTTTGTTGCAAATTCACTTCATGATATTTGTGAAATTGGTTAATTGGTATCAAAATTGTTGTTCATATTGCTTTTAAAATATAATCTCGTATGAAGGTTTTTTACAACTTACTTAAGTCGCAGAATTTGTGCTTTAAATGGATAATATTCGTCTTTATCGGTTTAGCCACTTTTTCCTGTTCATCATTAAAAAACATAGGAATTGAGGTAGCTGTTCAGCCCGAATATCCGATTGGTGAAGATATTCAGAGTCTGGCATTGCTCAACCGGAGTATGACCAGTCAATTCATGAATTTAAAGACTGATTCATTGGAAAAAATTCTGATTAACAACAAAATGTCACTGGACACTGTTCTTCAGGACAGTATTGCAGCTGACACTGTTATTCAGACAGCTGCCAGGGCACTTTATGAATCCTCGAGATTTGATGTTGTTGTTCCGAAAGAGCGAAATATCATACGAACAGATATTGAAGAGATCGTCAAACCTTTAAATGTTAGTTTTATAAATGAGATTTGCAAAGATTTTAATGTGGATGGAGTGCTGGTACTTGAGAGCTTTATCGAACAATTAAAAACAAATTATTCTTTAAGGACAACTGATGGTTCCTATAATAATGAGTTTAAAGCGGCCACCGACATCTCTTATTTTTCTGAATGGCGACTTTACCGACCCAATGATCTTAAGCCGGTGATTCGGTTTCAGATAGGTGATTCGATATTCTGGAATGTTGTTGATTATTCTTTGGAAGATGTTTATAAACAAATGCCCCGCACCAAAGAAGCATTAATAGGAGGCGGAATTGCAGCGGGTTTAAAAATGTCTGGTTATATAAGTCCACGCTGGACAAATCAAACCCGTTATTACTACCTGACTGGAAAAAATGAAATCGATGCAGCGGTTCCATTCATTAAAAACAATAAATGGGAAGAGGCAGCCGCCATTTGGGAAAAACATGCGTCAAATTCCTCAAAAAAAATCAGAAGTAAAGTGGAATACAACCTTGCACTTGCTTCAGAAATGAATGGTGACCTGGATCTTGCCATCGAATGGGGGCTAAAATCCTTTAAAAGCAAGTATAGCAAGGCGATAGAGGTTTACCTCAAAACTCTCGACAACAAGAGGATCGCACAGCTTAAAGAGAATAAAAAAAGATATTAATGCATGATTTCGGCATTGTTTTTGTTAAATAATGGTGCGAAAGCGTTTACATGCTGAAAATTAACAAAACAATCTTATCATGAGAATAATTATAAGATTCATGTCGGTTTTATTTGCAGGATTGATCCTATCCTCCTGTATCATAACTCAAAGTGTTTCTATCGATCAAATGGAACCCGGAAAGGTAAGTTTGCCTTCACCGATTCGAAAAGTGGCGCTGATTTCGCGTAATTTTAAATTTTCGGTCGATACATTGGCGAAATATTACAATGCCGATTTTCGTCTCCGAAAAGGTACAATGGCTGATAATCTATTGATTGATAGTATTGCTGTCACTAAAAGTATGGATAGTCTCCGTAAGGCTTTACTCGAATCGGGACGGTTCGACGAAGTTTTTGTTTATCCGTTTAATGCCATAAAGCCGCATACTGGTGATAAGGAGATGCCCCTTTCTTCAGTTTTTATTCAATCTCTTTGCACTGAAAGTGAAACAGATGCTGTTATTTCGCTTGAAATGTTAAGCTATTTTTACAGCCGACACGGTTCTTCAGGTCGTGAGATTCAAGCAGAAGCGAACGTTAAAGTTACCGCTATCTGGTCGGTTTATATGCCTAAAAGTGAAATGCCTATTGACCGGTTTACGCATTCGGAGGTGATCAGGTGGGGTGAAAACCCAAACAACAGCAGCCAAAAATACAGACTTCCCGGACGAAAAGAGGCGATCGCGATTGCCTGCGGAACGGCAGCAAAAAACTACGGTAAGCGAATTGTACCTTATTGGGCTGAATCATCCCGGGTTATTATCGGGTTGAACGGTTCTGACTGGGAAAGAGCTTTGTCGTTTGCTGAAAAAAATGAATGGAAAGGAGCCGCTCAGATTTGGGAAAAATATTTGGAAAGTTCGCAAAAAAGAATTGCAGGGATTGCGGCTTTGAACTATGCTGTTGCACAGGAAATGCTTGGTAATCCAGATCAGGCAAATCTTTGGTCCGCAAAATCAGTATCACTCCTTCAAAATGGCGAAACAGGCAGGATCGCAAGAAACTATGCCGGCCAGCTTTACCAACGGAAACTAAAAGCTGATCAACTTAATACACTTCTGAAAATCGACCGTCTGTAATTATTCTTGCATTTTATTAACGAATTAAATGGTTACAATTCTCTTTTATTCCATACTTATCGTTCTGATTGTGAATTTTGTTTTTGAACGATGGCTCGATTATTTAAACGTCCAAAGTTGGTCAACAGAACTTCCACCCGAACTCCGCGGAATTTACAATGAAGAGAAGTATCAAAAATCGCAGGACTACCATAAAGCAACGCATCGGTTTACACTTGTTACTGAATCATTGGGATTTATTGCAATGCTGACGATCTTTTCCACAGGAGGCTTTGGTTGGCTTGATGGCATCATTCGGTTGCATGTGAGCAATCCAATCTTTGTCGCACTCTTATTTTTTGCCATTTTAGGCCTTATAACTGAAATTTTCACTTTACCTTTTTCCTTATACGATACTTTTGTTATTGAAGAAAAGTTTGGATTTAACAAAACGACCAAGCGCATTTTCTTTCTTGATAAAATAAAAGGTCTGATCATCTCCACAATTGTGGGTGGTTTAATTCTTTGTCTGATTGTATGGATCTTCTTGATTGCCGGCAAATTATTCTGGCTGTATTCACTCATTGTAATTACTGCATTTTCGGTCTTTATGGCAATGTTCTATTCGAGTATTATCGTTCCGCTTTTCAATAAACAAACCCCGTTGGCTGATGGAGATCTTAAAAATGCCATCAGTGCCTTCAGTATTAAAACTGGTTTTGTTCTCGACAATATTTATGTGATCGATGGATCCAAACGATCGACCAAAGCAAATGCCTATTTTTCGGGATTGGGAAAGAAAAAAAGGATTGTGTTGTATGATACTTTGATCAGCGAATTGAAAACAGAGGAGATTGTGGCAGTTTTAGCCCATGAGATTGGTCATTATAAGAAACATCACATTTATTTGGGATTGTTTTTTTCGTTGATATCTACCACGTTTATGCTCTATGTATTTTCACTAGTAAGTAGCTATCCGGCATTTGCAAATGTGCTTGGATCGGATGTTCCAAGTTTCCAACTGGCAATTATCTCATTTGGGATTCTTTATTCACCGTTATCAATGATAATTGGTTTGGGCATGAATTACAGCTCACGAAAGCATGAATATCAGGCCGATCGGTTTGCTGCCGAAAAATACAAGGGAGAATACCTTGCCTCTGCCTTGAAGAAATTATCAATCAATAATCTAAGTAATCTGACACCTCATCCGACCTATGTTTTTTTTCATTATTCACATCCTACACTTTTGCAACGATTAAAAAAACTCGCTGCGATTAAATAATTTTGGACTTTCCGGCTTGTTGTTGTTCAAAAATAAGTTTAGGTTCGTACTTTCTTTCACAGCATTATCAAAGAGTTGTTATCTTATTAATATTTTATTCATGAGGATTAAAACTTTATTTGTACAACTGACTGTTTTTTGTTTTTTATTGGGAGGCCTAAGTTCACAGGCACAATCAGTTGAAGAGGCAATAAAAACAATCAATGAATCATCTCTCAAAGCTCAGCTGAATTTTTTGGCATCCGACTGGATGGAGGGCCGCGAATCTGACACCAGGGGAGCTTTTATGGCTGGTGATTATATTGCCTCAATGCTTCAGGTCTTTGGTATCGAGCCTTGTGGTGATATGGAATATACTTTTCCATTTGCAGGACAGCGGGGAGTGAGGCCGGAAGCTAAACCGTCCTATTTTCAAAAATTCAATATAATTAAGTATAAAATGTCAGACAAACAGTCATTTAGTCTTGTTCGCGAGGTGAATGGTGCTCGTTTGGTGAAAAATTTTGATTATGGAATTGATTATAATCTTAGTGGCATCGAGACAGATACAGAGATAGACGCTCCTGTCGTATTTGTCGGTTATGGAGTCAAAAATGATTCTTTGAAATACAACGATTTTGCGAAGGTAAATGTACGGGGCAAAATTATTCTCAGATTTGATGGTTATCCTGGTTTTCGCGATACAACATCAAACTCCTATAAAAAACTGAAGTTTTCAAATCTATGGAGCGATAAAGAGAAATGGGCACTCGAAGCCGGAGCCATTGGAGTGATCAATCTATCGACCTTTCAGAATAAAGAATTTGGAAAAGTACATAATTTGCCTTTGAGGTACGAAAGTGGTGAAATTGAGTCAGATGCTGCACCCGAAAAGTATTACGATAAAAAAGCAGTGCTTGCAATTGACTCACTGAAACGATCTTTACCTGCAATTCGAATTTCTGCTCGTTTACAGAATGAACTTACAGTACTCATTAATATTGATATCCTTAGTTTTGAAGTGGATGCAAAGAACAATCTTAAGTCTGCCTCTAAGGAAATTAGTGGCGTACGAATTGGATTAAAATCGGGTATCGAAAGTGAATTGGTGACGGTTCGAAATGTACTTGGGATGATTGAAGGGGTAAACAAAAACGAATTCATTGTTGTAGGAGCCCATTACGATCACCTCGGGAAATACAATGGATATATCTTTAACGGTGCCGACGATAATGGTTCGGGAACAGTTGGTGTACTTTCGATAGCACGGGCACTTAAAGCAACAGGAAAAAAACCAGAGAAAACAATCATTTTTGCTGCCTGGACGGCTGAAGAGAAGGGACTGCTTGGCTCTGAATATTTTGTGAAAAATTTTCCGGGTGTATACCGGATCGGTTTGAATGTGAATTTTGATATGATAGGTCGCAGTTCGGTGAAAGATACCGTTGGAAACAAATGTGGAATTGAGTATACAAAAATTTACAGCGGTTTTCAGGAGCTTTCAAAGAAGTTTGTAAATGACAATGGTCTGAACCTCGATGTTAAATATACCGGATCCGAAAAGCCATCGGGTGGGAGCGACTATGCTCCATTTGCCGAAAAAGAGGTCCCAGTGATTAGTTTTGCAGCGGCCATGCATCCCGACTATCATCAACCTACAGATGATGTAGCGAAAATAGAATGGAAAAAGATGGCAGACATTATTAAACTTGGCTTTCTTAATATCAACGAATTAGCCAATTCTGATCTAAAGAAATACAAAGTTGCAACAACAATAAAGTGACATTATTAAGAAAGATTTGTATTTTTACCTAAGATAAAAAATAATAGAAAATGAAACTTTTAGAGGGAAAAACAGCAATTATTACCGGTGCATCACGCGGAATAGGTAAAGCAATTGCAATTAAATTTGCTGAAGAGGGGTGTAATATCGCTTTTACTGATTTGTTTTACGACGATATCGCGAAGGCAACCGAGACTGAACTTCAGGCAATGGGTGTAAAAGCAAAAGCTTATGCTTCAGACGCTTCGAAATTCGACGAAACGCAGACCGTTGTGGCTCAGATTACTGCAGATTTTGGATCTGTTGATATTCTGGTCAATAATGCAGGTATTACAAAAGATTCGCTATTAATGAGAATGACTGAAAGTCAGTGGGATGCAGTAATCACTGTCAACCTGAAATCAGTTTTTAACTTTACTAAAGCTGTTCAGGCAGGAATGTTAAAACAAAGAAGCGGCTCAATTGTCAACATGAGTTCAGTAGTTGGCGTAAGTGGAAATGCTGGTCAGGCAAACTATTCGGCTTCGAAAGCAGGGATTATCGGATTCACTAAATCAATCGCAAAAGAACTTGGCTCGAGAGGCATTCGCTCAAATGCAATTGCTCCGGGATTTATTATTACCGAAATGACTGCCAAAATTCCTGAAGATGCCCGTAAACAATGGGAAGCAGCGATTCCGATGCGACGTGGTGGATTACCTGAAGAAGTAGCAAAAGTAGCACTGTTTTTGGCTTCTGATCTGGCGTCCTATGTTTCCGGACAAGTAATCAATGTTTGTGGCGCAATGAACACCTAATATGCATTAAATTGGAAATCAGTAAT
>JAAFHB010000065.1 GCA_010906965.1 Mariniphaga sp.
GTACCCGAACCTCTATTGGTTAAAGTAAGGCCTGTGCCAAGATTTGTTCCCGTTCCACCTGCAGCCGTCCACCAGGTTACCAATACGTTTGTCCCTGCCACACCATTGGCGGTCAGGGTTGTTGTGACCCCCGGACAAACTGAATTAGCCGTTGCAGTAGCGGAAGTGATCGCTACGTTAACCTTTGGGGTAACCGTTACACTGGTTTCGACAGCTGATCCGCAATCGCCCGTCACCCTTGCAAAATAAGTACCCGGACCTCTATTGGTTAAAGTAAGGCCTGTGCCAAGATTTGTTCCCGTTCCACCTGCAGCCGTCCACCATGTCACCAACGCATTTGTCCCTGCCACACCATTGGCAGTCAAAGTTGTTGTGCCACCCGGACAAACTGAATTAGCCGTTGCAGTAGCGGAAGTGATCGTTACATTAACTTTTGAGGTGACCGTTAAACTGGTTTCGACAGCTGATCCGCAATCGCCCGTCACCCTTGCAAAATAAGTACCCGAACCTCTATTGGTTAAAGTAAGGCCTGTGCCAAGATTTGTTCCCGTTCCACCTGCAGCCGTCCACCAGGTTACCAATGCGTTTGTCCCTGCCACACCGTTAGCGGTCAGGGTAGTTGTGGCGCCCGGGCATACCGAACTAGTCGGGGTCGTACTCAATGATAGTATTGACGGGACTGTAAGCTGTGCTGCATTGGTAAACGATGCCGAAGGGCCTGAACTGCAACTGCCATTGCCTGCGGTTACGGTGTAGGACGTTCCAAGCGTTGCTCCGGTGATTGCACCTGCTACGCCGACTGTTGGTCCTGCCGGGGTAAAAGTGTAGGTAGTGCCTGCAACATAATTGCTGATCACTGTGGTGCCTGCTGCCGAACAACTTGCCGGGGTTGTACTCAATGAAGGTACTGCCGGGAATGTAAACTGATCTGCAATTGTCAATATAAATAATGCACTGGAAGGACCACAATTTGCTAAACTGTTGACCACGATTGTGAAATCATAATCACCGGCAGCAACAGAATTTGGTATAGATATGATTACAGGAGAACCAACCAAACTCGCATTAGTAACAGCAGAGAAACCCGGCATAGCTCTAGGGCCAGCTGTCAGTGAATACTGATCAGGGCTTCCGGTTGAGGTATAGTTAAGATTAAAACTACTACTTCCAAAACAGGTTATAGGATTGGCAGGTGTAATGGTACACTCCTGTCCCGGCGATCGTCCAGCTAAACACAAGAAAAATAAGGATAATAAACCAAACTTAACGCTCAGTCTTTTTTCTTTTCCAAACCATTTATGAATATTTTTCATAAGTTTATTTGAGGCAGTTGTCTAAAATCCCCATTTTTAAGGATGAATGTCTTCACCAATTTTCGACCATATGGGTTTAATGCAAGAGTTGTTGGTCAATTTACTAATACGGATATCCTCACCAGTAGTTTCATTTTTCCAACATTTCCATTTTGCAAAACTATTATGCAATATTTAGTGTAGGGCTTTTTTATAAACAATCTGGTCTTTTTTGATCCCCGTTAAGTCAATTCTGACAAATTTTTGTATTTTTTGGAACCATAGAAATGTAAATATAAAATCAATTCATTCTCATTACCAATGTACTGAATGCGCACAAAGAAAGAAATGATTTATTTAGTCCGACGATATTGAAAAAGCGCCGTGCTTTTTTAAAAGGGTTATTGGGTTGGTACTTGTAAGCCAGTTGCCGACTGGAAAGCTGACGCTGGCCCTCCTTTTATAGTGGAAAACATTTTGTGCAAAAACTAATTTTGGATAGTTTTGAGTACCTTTGAAGACACTAACTAAAGCCTTTTCACTCCTTAAAATAAACTCTTTTAACTCGTTGTCCGATAGAGGTGAGAATTTCGTAAGAGATTGTTCCCAATGTGTCGGCTACCTCACTTACCGGCAGATCTTCCCCAAATATAATTGCGCGGTCTCCTTCAAGCGCCGCAATCCCGGTGATGTCAACCATACACATATCCATGCATATGGTTCCAATAATCGGAGCCTTTACACCACCGATCAAAACTTCTCCAACACCATTGCTTAATCTCCTGTCGAGTCCGTCAGCATAACCAATTGGCAAAATGGCGATCGACAACGGGGTATTGGCAATACCTCTTCTGCCGTAACCAATTGTCTCACCCGACTCAACCGTTCTGATTTGTGATATGGTCGTTTTTAGCGTGGCAACATTGCGTAATTCATTATGGCAAACCGTACTTACACCATACAGACCAATCCCAAGCCGAACCATGTCCAATTGCATTTCCGGAAAACGCTCAATACCCGATGAATTCAAAATGTGCCTTAATATCTTATAGTCGAATTGGTTTGTAATGATGTCGCAGTATTCCCTGAACCGGTTGAATTGCAATTGCGTAAACAGATCATTTTTAGGGTCATCGCTTACTGCAAGATGAGAAAAAACCGAACGAATATACATCGTGTCGTGCGTTCTGATGTATTCGGCCACCTTGTTCATCGCTTCCGGATGGTCGAAACCAAGCCGTTTCATTCCGGTATCGACCTTCAGATGAACCGGAAAATTATTGACTGCATTCCGCTTTAATGCTTCATCAAACTTTTGAAGCAGTTCGAAACGATAAATATTTGGTTCAAGACGATTCTCAATCATCGCGTCAAAACCATGCTCTTCGGGATTCATCACAAGGATTGGAACGTCGATTCCATTATTCCTTAGTTCGATACCTTCATCTGCAATAGCGACGGCCAGGTAATCGATCCTTCTGTACTGTAATGCTTTCGCAACTTCAACCGATCCGGTTCCATACGAAAAAGCCTTTACCATTGCCATCACCTTAGTGGTCGGTCTCAGCTTTTCGCGATAAAAATTCAGATTATAAACCATCGCATCAAGATCGATTTCCATCACTGTCTGGTGGGCTTTCAGCTGAAGGACTGCCGATATTCTGTCGAATCGAAATTGCCGTGCTCCTTTCAATAGAATTACTTCCTGACTGAAGTCGCTCTCCTTAAAATGAAGTAGAAATTCGTCAGATGAAGGAAAAAAGAGTTTTTCGGGCGTGGGGAACATGGCGCTGAAACGGCTAATTTCAGGACCAATCCCAATAAGTTTATCAATATGACGCATTTGAATATAATCGGCAATCTCGCGATACAGGATTTCGGGGTTCTCACCAGATTGGAGAATATCAGAAATAATCACCGTGCAGCGCTTTTTCCGGTTATCCGATTGCTGATCGATAAAATCAAGCGCATTTACAAGAGATGCCGTATCGGAGTTGTACGAATCGTTAATAAGGATGCAACCGTTGATCCCCTTTTTCAGTTCGAGCCGCATCGCAACAGGGGTAATCTTTAAAAACTTATCTTTTAAAGATTCTGTATTATAATTTGTTGCCAGTAAATACGCCCAGGAATGAATCGAATTTTCGATACTGGCATCGTCGGTAAAAGGAATTGTAATATCGATTTTTGCCGATTGAAATATCCCTTCAATCACCGTATATTCGATGCTCTTCGTTGTATTTACAATTAATAGATCAGCTTTCGGATCGTTTACGGACCAGCTAAAAAATCTTGGTTTGTGTGTAAATACTGCCTTATCAATTGCCTGATGCAATATCTTGAAATCCTTACAATAAACGATCAGGGTGCTATTTGTAAATAATTTAATCTTTTCAGCAACCAACTCTTCAACCGAACTAAAATTTTCGAGATGGGCTTTTCCAAGATGGGTAAAAATTCCATGATCGGGTTTCAAAATCGCCTCAAGTTTTTCCATTTCACCCGGTTTCGAAATTCCGGCTTCAAAAATTGCAAGGTCGAACCGTTGATCCATCAACCAGACAGAGAGTGGATTACCAATCTGCGAATTGTAGCTGCGCGGACTCCTGACAACCTTCATCTCAGGACTTAATAACTCACTCAGCCATTCTTTTACAATCGTCTTGCCATTACTACCTGTAATTCCAACTACAGGATAGGCAAATCGTTGGCGATGAAAAGCAGCCAGTTTCTGAAGTGCAGCCAATGAATCTTTAACAACAATAAAATGAACATTGGCATTCGAAGGCGTTTTTGCAGGTAAATCTTCGACAACAAACGAATTTACCTCACGGGCTATCGCATCCTCAATAAAACGGTGACCATTATTACGGCCACTTTTCAGTGCGAAAAAAAGGGTTTCTTTACCTGAAAGTATTGTTCGGCTGTCGAAAGAAAGAAACCTGATGGATGGATCGATTGTATTATTCGGGCCGGTTACCTGGCCATCAATAATTGCAATAATCTCTTTAAGCGAATATGGAATCATAATCTACGGATCTAAAACGATTTATTGAGTTAATAAACATACTTTTATAAGAGCAGTTGGCGACTTGTGGCTTGTAACTTACATTGCCACTTTTACTAATTACCAGGATGTTAAATCATGATTTTCGAAGGGGCGGATTTTTCTGTGCGGATTTGCCAGTTGCACGAAGCCAACAGCCGGAAGCTTTTATTCAGAATTTTTAAACCCATTCAAAAGCCTGTTCTCTTCAACCTGGAGCCAATCCCAAATCAAAATAACATTCACGGCAGAGTGGTTCATAAGCACCTTTTTCGCCCAGAACAACCAGCTTTTCAGCATCTGTAAGGCGGTGACTAAAATGGGCAAGGTTTCCGCACCGCATACATATGGCATGAACTTTTGTAACATATTCGGCGCTTGCCATTAATCCGGGCATGGGGCCAAACGGTTTTCCTCTGAAATCCATATCAAGACCAGCAACAATTACCCGTATTCCCATATCCGACAATTTATTGCAAACATCAATCAATCCAACGTCAAAAAACTGCGCTTCATCAATGCCGACGACGTCAACATTTCCGGCTAAAAGTAAAATAGTAGCCGAATTATCAACCGCTGTCGAACGAATGGTATTCTCATCATGCGATACGACATCGGTTGTAGAATACCGGACATCGATACTGGGTTTGAAAATTTCAACCTTCTGTCGCGCAATTTCTGCACGGCGTAACCTTCGGATCAACTCTTCGGTTTTGCCAGAGAACATTGATCCTGCGATCACTTCGATCCATCCGCGTTTACGGCTGTTGGGGAGATTACTTTCGATAAACATAGAGCAAAAATAACCAATTTTTATTGGATGTAGCCCGTTATTTCGGTAAGAAACCGGGTTAATTGGGTCAAGCTCTCCTTCCTTTAACCTTTCTCCTTTAACCTTTCTCCTTTATTAGTTGGTTTTTCGTATTTTTAGCTGCGAAAAAATAAGATCAATGGAAGCAAAAACACTAATAAGGTTAATTAAAGACGATATTGCACATCTTGAGGAAATTACAGGTGATTTTCAGATAGAATCGCTGCCGGCGTCAGATGAAGTTGAATTGGCGCTCGTTCGGGCGAAGGCATTGTTGAGAGAACTTGAATTACTCTATAAGTTTGCAGTACAACACGAAAGTATTTCCACCACGGTTAAACTTCCTGAGCAACCAAATATTGAGCTTCAAGAGCATTATAATCCTGAACAAGCGCCTGTTGAATTATTTACCAGCAGAAATATTGACGATGATCTGGGAAATACCTTAATACATGGTCAGCAAGATCTTCTTCTTGCTCAAATAGTTTCGGACAGTGAATTGAATATTGAAGAGGGAAACAATACAGAGGCAGTACCCGAAGTCTTAATGAATGACATTCCAGCGGAAGAGCACTTTACAGCTTTGGTTGAGCCTGCAGAATCAGTTGATGTTGCACCGGTAAGTCCAATAGCCGAAGAAGAAGAAGAAGACAAAGAAGAAGTTGATGAGAACATTACGATTGAGGAATCCGATAATTTCGAGCCGGTAATTCAAATCGAAGATGAGCTCACAGATCCCGCAAATACTGATATTGAATCATATGAAACCGTTACAGATAAATTGGAAGAACCAATAGAAGATTTAGAAGAGGAGACGGTTGATAAGGAAGAAGCTACCGAAGAATTAGTTGTGACCATTGCCGCCGAGGCTGTTCAGGAAATTCCGGAGCATAGTGAAGAGATACTTGCCGAAGAATTTAAAGAAGTTAAGAAAACGTTGAACGAAACGTTGGGTGAGTCGCATCAGATGGTTAATGATATTCTATCGCCCGAAAAAGATGAAACCGAATATAAGATAATTCCGCTTGATAGTATTTGGGATGGTATCGGGATCAACGACCGGTTTCTCTTTATCCGCGAGTTGTTTGCAAACAGCAGTGCGAAACTCGAAAATACAGTCACAGCAATTGACAAGCTGGACACGATACAGGATGCAGTCACCTATTTAAAAATGAATTTTAAATGGAATAAAACCGAAGCAAGTCAGAAATTTCTTGTCCTGGTTAAACGCCGCTTTACTAAATAGGTGATGGGAAAATTATACCTTGTACCAACCCCGATTGGGAACCTCGAAGATATCACGCTTCGGGCATTAAGAATTTTAAAAGAGGTTGATCTTATTCTGGCTGAAGACACGCGCACTTCGTCTGTTTTGCTAAAACACTATAATATTGCAACCCGCATCTCGTCGCACCATAAGTTCAACGAACACCGGACTGTAGAACACATTGCGGAGCAGATACTTGCAGGAAATAACATCGCACTCATATCCGATGCAGGCACTCCATCGATTTCCGACCCCGGATTTCTGCTGACGCGAACCTGTCTTAATATGGGCGTTGAAGTGGAGTGTCTTCCGGGCGCCACAGCCTTTGTTCCTGCACTGGTGAATTCCGGTTTTCCAAGCGACCGGTTTTGTTTTGAAGGATTTTTACCTCAAAAGAAAGGAAGGCAGAAGAAATTAAAGGAATTGGCGGACGAAACGCGCACCATGATCTTTTACGAATCACCATATCGTCTGGTTAAAGCCCTTGAGCAGTTCTCCGAAAACTTTGGTCCCGACCGGCGAGTTTCTGTATCGCGCGAACTCTCCAAACTATTTGAAGAGAATTTCCGCGGTACGGTAGCCGAAGTATTGGCTCACTTTCAATCTAAAACAATAAAGGGGGAAATTGTGATCGTTTTGGAAGGAAAACCCGATCCAAAACCGGGTGATAAGGAAGAGGAAGAAGATTAATGAGTTAATGTGCTTATGTGGTAATTCGGCAATTTTAAAATGGGATTTAATTGCTTTCCAGATATAAAGTATCAGGGCAGAAATCAACTCCATTTACCCACTGGATGCTACCTAAAAAAGGTTTAACAGAATTGAATATGCCGGGATCTGTTAATTCTTTAAAAACTCCAATTTTTAAATATGGTTTAACATCAAAACGTTTTACTTCACCATTATTGAAGGTAATTAAGAGCATGAAATTTTGCTCCGGTTTGACTTTTGTAACTCTAGGATTCATAATTTATTATTTTAATGGGTCAATCTTGAAAATTGTTTCTCCGTTTATGGCCAGTTGCCAGTCTGCGATTAATTCTTCATTGTGTATTTCAATCCATGCCTGAACTAATTTCATCTTGTTAGGCTTTAGTGACCCCTCCAATAATTGACCATCAATGATTGAAATAACAGCATCATCATCTTGATATTTCACATGAATATGTGGCAAATAATGTTGTTTGTTATCGAGGTAATACATTGAAATGATTATTCCATAAAACATTGAAATTATTCCCATAACCATTAGTTTTAATTGTAAACCCAAAATTAATACATTTGCCTAATTCTCCAAGGTATAATTTTCTACAACTGAAATTAACAATGGTCTACTAAATGAATATAAATCTGCTTCTTCCAAATTTCATCTTGTGCTAATATGGTAATTCGTCAATTTGAAAATTAAGTTGACGACAAAATCCACCAAAAAAAATCCGCTAAGCATGTCCCCAAAAAAATACACCCACCTCTTTTTCGATCTTGACAATACAATCTGGGATTTTAATTCCAACTCTTTCGATGCGCTGTATGTCGCTTTGGATAAACTGCAATTGCTGGATTTAATTGGCTCATACGATGCCTTTTTTAAGATTTACAGCGAAGTAAACGAGAACTTATGGGAGCTTTACCGCCATGGACTGATAACCAAAAAGGTATTGAGCGCTCAACGTTTCGAAGAGTCGTTTGAAAAGCATGGCACCCCCCTGAGCATAAGTGGTGCAATTGTAAATGCTACCTATCTGACCGAGATGCCATTGCAAACCAAACTCGTAGACGGTGCCCGTAAAGTATTGGATTATCTGCATGGCCGGTACGACATGGCAATTATAACAAATGGATTCAAAGAAGTGCAGTACGATAAAATTATAAAATCAGGATTATCGAAATATTTCCGAAAAATATTCATTTCGGAAGAGGTTGGGGCGCAAAAACCAAAGAAAGAGATCTTCGAATACGCTATTAAGTCGATGAATGCCCCTAAAAATAGCTCCCTGATGATCGGAGACTCGTGGGATGCCGATATTGTAGGAGCGATGAATTTTGGCATCGATCAAATCTATTACAATCCTAAAATCGATCGCGAGAAATGGACCAGCCACTTTTTTTTACCCCTAAGTCAAAATATAAGCGATATTTTAGCAGACACCCCCCCTATTTTAGATCGATCCCCGACAAATATGAATATTAAAAGCACCAAAACTGCATTAATTTACGACTTACATCAATTAATTGAAATTTTATAAGTAATTTTTACTCATTCTATACAAGTCATCCCTAAAAAAATATCTGCTTACTATTGTCTTAATAGTTAATTAAATAGAGTGTCTTCCCCAAAAGACTGATCCCTACAAACATGACAAAAGTCACGTTAATCAAATGTTAACGTAATCGCTTACGGTTACAAACCTATTGCAGAATATTTTTCTTTAAATATATTTGCACTGGATAACAATTTTTAACAATTTTACAGTTTAAACTATCAGATTGCAAAATAATTTAGATTAACTGTATTGATCGAAGCTTGGCGGAGCTTCTTCAAACAGTTAAATTGCATGGATCAATTGTTAAAGATCGTTAAAACTTTTATCGCTATATTTTGTTAATGTTTTATCGCTATTAATTTTATTTTTTAACATTAAAATTTAATCTATGAAGAAAATTTCGCTTTTGCTTGCATTCTTAGGGTTTATAGGATTGCAAGTAGTTTTTGCACAGACCAGGGAGATCTCAGGGCTTGTGACTGCAAGCGGAGATGGAAGTACTTTGCCGGGAGCTTCAGTCATCGTTAAAGGAACAACACTGGGAACTGTCACGGATATGGATGGGAAATTTTCCCTAAAAATTCCATCATCTGCCAAAACCTTGATTATTGCATTCGTAGGGATGGTTTCACAGGAAGTTGCTATTGGAAATAACCAAACAACTTTTAATGTGAAAATGGATGCAGAGAATTTATCTGTTGACGAGGTAGTTGTTACTGCTCTTGGTATTACGCGTGAGAAAAAATCATTGGGGTATGCCAGTCAAAATGTTAAAGGAGATCAAATCTCTACTGTCAAAACCGCAAACTTCATGAACTCCTTGTCCGGTAAAGTATCAGGTGTTCAGATTAAAAAGAACACCAATATGGGTGGATCTACAAACGTTGTATTACGTGGAAGTAAATCCTTGAGTAACAGCAACCAGATTCTATATGTTGTTGACGGAGTGCCAATTAATAATACTATTGGTAGTGCTACTGGTCAAAATACCGGGGGAGTTGGTTATGATTACGGTAATGCTGCTTCGGATATCAACCCGGACGATATTGAATCGGTAAATATTCTAAAAGGATCGGCAGCAACTGCACTATATGGCTCACGCGCATCTGGCGGGGTTATTATGATTGTCACGAAAAAGGGTACAGTTGGTAAAAAAGGTATGGGCGTTACAATTAACAGCAACTTCTCTTTCAGCTCAATTGACAAATCGACCTTCCCTACTTACCAGGATCAATATGGTGCAGGTTATGGTGAGTTTTATGGTCCTAAAGGCGACCAGTGGTTTGAACAAAGGAGCGTCTCTGGTAGCAAAACTGTTGGCCCTTTCTTCGATTGGGTTCCAACTACAGAAGATGCTTCTTACGGAGCAAAATTTGACGGACACCCCGTTTATGGATGGTACTCAGTTGACAAGGAATCACCTTGGTATCAACAATCAAAACCTTGGTTAGCGGCCCAAAATGGTCCTATCACCTTTTTTGAAAAGCCTTACACCACAACCAATACGATCTCTATTGATAATGCCACCGATAAAAGTGTGGTCCGCTTATCTTACACCAATTACGACACAAAGGGTTTGATGCCAAACAGTTCATTAAAGAAGAATAACTTTTTATTGAATGGTTCATGGAATATCACAGAAAGATTAATAGCGACAGCTTCTGCTAATTATACAAGGCAGGAAGCAATAGGACGTAACTCGACAGGTTATAATGACAATATAGTATCAGGTATGCGCCAGTGGTGGGAAACCAATGCCGATATCAAAGACCTGAAGACCATCTATGATCTTACCCAAAGAAATATTTCCTGGAACTATGCCTCTAATTTAGGCTCAATACCAATTTATTGGGATAATCCATACTGGACACGTTATAAGAATTATGAAAATGACTCCAGAAATCGTTTTATTGGGAATATGGCATTTACTTATAAGATTACTGATTGGCTGGAAGCTTTTGGCCGTGTATCAGCAGATTCTTATAGTGAGATTCAGGAAGAGCGCAGAGCAGTTGGCAGTTTGGCAACTACCTTTGGATTAAACCGTACAAGTGCGGGCAATATTGGATCAGGTTATTTGAGGAGAGACATCACCTTCAGCGAATATAACTACGATTTCATGTTGAATTTCAACAAAAAACTGACCGAAGATTTCAGCCTTAAAGGTGTTTTGGGAGCTACTTACCGCAAAACAAAATTCAGTACTTATACTGCTGCCACAAATGGCGGGTTGGTGGTTCCGGGAGTTTATTCTATTCAGAACAGTGCTGGCGCTTTGATTTTCCCACAAGAGTTTAATTCAATCGTGGGTGTAAGAGGTTTATATGCCAGTGGATCATTGAGCTATAAGAACATGTTGTACCTTGATGCTACTTACAGACAAGATTACGCGTCTTCGTTGCCGGTAGAGAATAATAAATATTACTATCCTTCTGTTTCGGGAGCTTTTGTTTTCTCTGAGTTGGTTAAACCAGAATGGTTATCATTCGGTAAACTTCGTGCAAACTACGCACAGGTTGGAAACCTTGCCGGATACGATCAGCTTCTGGATAAATATGTTGTAAACACCCCTTTTAATAAACCAAGTTATACCCTTCCGGCTACTAAAAACAATCCCGATTTAAAATCGGAATCAACAACAAGTTTGGAAGGTGGTCTTGAAATGAAATTTTTCAAAGACAGGGTAGGTTTTGATGTAGCTGTTTATAAAACCAATTCAAAGGACCAGATTATGCCTGTATCCTTAAGTCAGACTACCGGATATGGTTCAAGGTATGTTAATGCCGGTGAAATTGAGAATAAAGGTATCGAAGTTTCGTTAAATCTTGTTCCGGTTCAGTTGAAATCCTTCAGATGGGACATGAACATCAACTTTTCGTCGAACAGAAATAAAGTGCTTTCACTTTACCCGGGAATTAAAAACTTGCTGATAGGTTCATTCCAGGGGGGTGTTACTTTAAATGCTTTTGAGGGAGAGCCTTATGGTGTATTAAAGGGAACCAATTATACCTATGATAAGAACGGTAGTATTATTGTTAACGCTTCAACTGGTCTTCCGGTTAAAACAAATTCGGCAAGTGTTATCGGTAACGTGAATCCAGACTGGATGGGTGGTATTCAGAATTCTTTTGCTTACAAGAATCTTACTTTGAGTTTCCTGATTGATATTCAAAAAGGTGGAAGTATTTACAACCTTGATATGTACTACGGTATGTCAAGTGGTTTGTATCCTGAATCCGCCGGCAATAACGATTTAGGTAATCCTGTCAGGGATCCGATTATTGGTGATGCAACAGCTGGCTATGGAGCAAAGAGTGGTGGTTACTTTATTCCAGGTGTAAATGTTGCTAATGATGTTAGTACACCGAATAAAACACGTATCGATGCAACCACATCTGATGGTTGGGGATATGCGGTACAGCCTAACAGGGCATTTGTTTACGATGCTGGCTATGTAAAATTGAGGGAAGTTTCCTTATCTTACACGTTACCTGCCTCATTAGTGGCAAAAGCTGGCCTGAAAGGAGTTGTGATCAGTGCTGTTGGTTCCAACCTTTGGATTATCTCCAAACATCTGCCTTATGCAGATCCTGAATCCGGATTATCTGCGGGTAACGTTCAGGGTTATTCAATTGGTTCTTTGCCAAGTACACGTGATTTTGGTTTCAATCTTAAGCTTAATTTCTAAATTATAAAGCAATGAGAAAAATATTGATAATTTTATTGGTCTTCATATCGGTAACCTCTTGCGAGAAGCTGGATACACTGAATGCAAACCTCAAGGATTTTACTGTAGTTCCAGGTGAAGCAGTCTATAACGGAGCTACAAGGGCATTGTTAAATCAAATGTTTACTTTCAATGTAAACAATAATAACACGCTGCTATGGGTTCAGCATTTTGCTGAAACTACTTATCCGGATGAAAGCCGCTATGATATGATTACCCGCCCGGTGCCCGCAACTCATATGAATATTTTGTACCGACTCGTTCTTATGAACTATAAGGATGCTACGCGGGCTTTGACCGCAGCACCACTTGCAGGAATCGATCAGAAGCAAAGAGACAACCAGCTTGCAATCATTGAAGTGATGGCGGTCTTTACATGGAGTAACCTGGTCGAAACCTTCGGTAATATGCCTTATTCTGAAGCATTGGATTATAATAAGGCAAATCCAAAATATGATGATGGATTGACTATTTACAAGGATCTGATCAGCCGTCTGAATGCTGCAATCGCCAAACTTGATGGTGGATATGCAGGATTAGGCGCCGGATATGACAATGTTTTCGGCGGTACTGCTGCAGGTACAGTTAAGTGGATAAAATTTGCCAATTCTCTAAAATTAAGAATGGGAATTATGCTTTCGGATGTGACTGCAGAAGCTGCATTGGCAAAAACAACTATCGAGGCTGCTGCACCAAAGGCTTTTGCAAGCGGTGATAAATTTGCAATGACTTATCTTCCGGGGGCACCGAATCAAAACCCTGTTTATGCTGAAATAGTTGTCAGTGGAAGGTATGATTTTGTTACCACCAGTACAATTGTGGATGCCGCGAATACATTAAATGATCCAAGACGGCCGGGGTTCTTATGGACACAGATTGGTGGAGCTTATGTTGGAGGCGCCCAGGGTATGCCAAACAGTTATGATGCATTTTCACATCTTACCAATTCATCACTTGTCCCAACCCGCGAAGTGGTTCTGATGGACTACGCAGAAGTAGAATTTTTATTGGCTGAAGCTGTTGAGCGTGGATTTAATGTAGGTGGAACTGCTGAGACTCATTACAACAATGCAATTACTGCTTCTATCCTTTATTGGGGCGGAACTACTGCAAATGCTACTGCTTATCTTGCTCAACCTGCTGTTGCCTATACAACTGCAGCCGGAACATGGCGCCAAAAAATCGGCACACAGGCTTGGTTGGGGTATTATTTCAATGGCTTTACTGCATGGACAAGCTGGAGAAGACTCGATTATCCACGTTTGATTGCATCTCCGAAACACGTTGCTGACGTAATTGGTATTCCAGTACGTTACACTTACGCCATTACAGAACAAACTTTAAACGGGGACAATTATACAGCTGCCGCTGCCGCTATTGGTGGTGATAAAGCTAACACCAGACTATTCTGGGATAAGGGTCCTGAAAACTATGATTCAAGTTTTAAATAATCTGCTGCTTATTGCAGATTTGCACACTTAATAGATTGCAGAAGGCCGTCTCCATTAATTTGGGACGGCCTTCTTTTACGAAAACAAACATCGAATTACATATTTTCAGCAAAAAGACCTTCCAAATCTATAACAACTATGAATTTAATCAGGTAAATTATGAGTTTATCAAACCTCAGCAAGCAGTCAAATCCTTTCGAATGAAGCCATATTAAATTTTTGTTACCAAATCAACAATTCAGAATTATTCTAAACAAGATTCCCCATGACTTATTTGCAATTCTATATGACTGTATATCTATTTATTAAAAACAAAATTAAATTTTAATAATTAGCTTAACATGATTAATATCATTCTGCTATTTTATTGAATTCCGCTCCCACCTCCGATTTGAAGTTGAAATTAATTGATGTTTGAATATATTTGCATCCAACAACACATTTTAACTTTTTGACTTTTCAATTATTCATTTGGAACTAAAAAGAAGTGTTGATTTAATACAATAACAGGGCAATGTTGACAATTTGTTTTGTCATTCGATCATTCTCTTTAAGAAGAGGATGAATTTGTTTTTTGGGAGATTTCGACGTTTGAAAGTTTTTTATTTTAATTTTTATCAATAAATTTATGTCTATGAAGAAAATTTCGCTGTTACTTGCATTCCTCGCGTTTATCGGGTTGCAAGTTGTATTAGCACAGACCAGAGACATTTCGGGCACTGTGACTTCAGCCGATGACGGAAGTTCAATACCCGGTGCTTCGGTCGTTATTAAAGGGACTACACTGGGAACTGTCACCGATATGGACGGGAATTTCACCTTAAAAGTAACCCCCAGTGCCAAGGTACTGATGGTTTCATTCGTAGGAATGTCCTCTGTTGAAGTACCAATTACCGGTTCAGCTAATTATGCGATCAAACTGAAATCTGAAAATATTTCGGTGAATGAAGTGGTCGTAACTGCTATGGGAATTACCAAAGAGAAAAAGGCCCTTGGTTATGCTGTTCAGGATGTTAAATCTGATGAGCTGACACAGGGTTCGAACTCCGACCTTTCGGGAGCTTTGCAGGGTAAACTATCGGGTGTGGAAATTACACCTTCATCAGGTATGCCAGGTGCTTCTTCGAAAATAACCATCCGTGGTTCACGGTCGTTTACCGGCGATAATACACCATTGTATGTAGTAGACGGTATGCCTATCTCATCTGCAAATGATGTTTCAACAGGTAATTCAGTAACAGGTACTGACTTTGCAAACCGTTCGGTTGATATTGATCCAAGTGATATCGAAAGCGTTAACATTCTAAAAGGTCAGGCAGCATCGGCACTGTACGGTATGCGTGCATCAAACGGTGTTGTAGTTATAACCACGAAAAGCGGTAAATCAGCTCGTCATGGCAAACCTGAAATCAGTTTCAATTCAAGCGTTGCTTTTGATGTTATTTCTGTAATGCCCGATTTGCAAAAAACATATGCGCAAGGTTCAGCCGGTAAATATGCGGCAGTAAACTCGTTTAGCTGGGGTCCTAAAATTGCGGAATTATCGAATGACGCTAAATATGGCGGAGACAAGGTAAATGCAAATACAACCAGGGATGGTATGAAACCTGGTATGTACTATGTACAGCAAAGAGCAAATGCCGGTTTGGATCCATGGGCAAAACCTCAGGTTTATAACAATGCAGACGACTTCTTTAATATGGGAAGTACCTATAATAACTCGTTCAATATTGCCCAGGGCTTCGATAAGGGCGATTATTCCTTTTCGCTTGGAAACACAACCACAAAAGGTATTGTACCAACAACTGGAATGGATCGTTACAATGCAAAACTTGCTGCCAATGCAATTTTGAATGACAACTGGTCAACCGGTTTTTCTGGTAATTTTATTATTTCAAGCATCGATAAGCAGTCATCAGCCAACAACGGTATTGTAGCCACTGTTTATCCTGCGCCACCAAGTTATGACCTTGCGGGAATTCCTTCATTCAATTTAAATAATCCGACCAAACAGAATACTTACAGGAGTACATCGGGTTTCGACGGCGCCTACTGGGCTGCGGACAACAATAGTTTTTCGGAAGACCTTCAACGTTTCTTCGGTAATTTCTATTTAAAATATTCAACTAAATTTAATACAACCAATCAAAAATTAGATATTAAATTTCAGTTGGGTGATGATTCATACACCACAAAGTATTCCGATTTATGGGGATCTGGACATTCAAATGCAAAAGGCGAAGTATCACATTCCGTATATAAAATCAATGAGATGAACTCACTGGTAACCGCGGTTTACAACTGGAAAATCAATACTGATTTAACCTTTGACGCTTTGGTTGGAAATGAGTTTGTACAAAAACGGACTGATTACACCTATGCTTACGGCAAGGACTTTAATTTCCCGGGATGGAACCACATTGACAATGCATCAGTTCTTCAGGCAAGTGATTCGTATAACAGAAAAAGGACGGTCGGTGTATTTGGTAACTTGTCTCTTGCTTACAAGAGTATGTTATATTTGAATGCAACCGGACGTAACGACGTTGTTTCGAGCATGCCACGCAACAATCGTTCCTTCTTTTACCCATCTGTATCATTAGGATGGATATTCACCGAATTAGAAAGTGTGAAGAATGATTTTCTTACCTACGGAAAAATCCGTGCTTCGTACGCCGAAGTAGGACAGGCAGGTGATTATTACGACACCTACTATTCAACTCCGGTTTATGGTGGTGGATTTTCATCAGGAACTCCAATCACTTACCCGATTGGAACCGTAAAATCATATACATTGAATTCAACTGTTTACGATCCAAATCTGAAACCGCAGAATACAAAATCGTATGAAGTTGGTACAGATTTAACTTTCTTCAAAGGAGTGGTAACTTTTGGCTATACCTATTCACGCCAAAATGTAAAAGACCAGATATTCAGTGTTCCTTTAGCCTCTTCAACAGGATCGGCTTCCCTTATTACCAACGGAGGATCGATTCATACCAACTCGCATGAAGTTACATTGGGATTGAATCCGGTGAATAAAACGAACATTAAATGGAACCTTGCCTTCAATTTCTCGAAGATCGACAACTACGTCGATGCACTTGCACCAGGTGTAAACAGCATCTTTTTGGGTGGTTTCGTTGAGCCTCAGGTTAGAGCAGGAATTGGCGCTAAATTCCCTGTTATCTATGGCGTAGGTTACTTACGTAATCCTGCAGGTCAGATTGTTGTTGATGCCGATGGATTTCCACAGGCAGGTGTAGAACAGGTAATTGGTACAGTATCGCCTGATTTCAGACTTGGTTTTAATACCACACTCGAAGTTTATAAATTCCGTTTGTCTGCCGTATTAGACTGGAAACAAGGTGGACAAATGTACAGTGGTACTACAGGGCTTCTTGATTATTATGGTATTAGTCAGCATTCGGTTGATTATCGCGAAAGTGCTGATTTCATGTTCGAACTGCCCGCAGTAAAAGTTGTAAGTACCGATGCGAATGGTGTTAGCACATATGCTCCTAACGATATTAAAATTGCCGGAGCTGATGCGCAGTCCTACTTCTCATCCGTAAATAATATTTCCGAATCGATGATATATGACAATTCATTTATCAAACTGCGTGAAATAGCCCTTGCCTATCCTGTTTATGTAAAAAAAGGGATTAGCATCAACGCGAATATCTTCGCCCGTAATCTTCTTTTGTGGTCAACTTTCAAGGGTCTTGATCCTGAAGCATCGCAAGGGAACAACAACATGGCGGGTGCCTTCGAGCGCTTCTCGATGCCCGGGACCTCCAGTTTTGGAATGGGTTTGAACGTAAAATTTTAAAAGATTAGAAATATGAAAAGAATATTCAATTTAGCAAAAGGATTGCTTGTTGCCATAGTCATATCAGCAACTATGGTATCATGTTCCGAAAATGTGATGGATACGATCAACGCCGATACCAATCACACAAAGGACGTTCAGGCAAAATTTATATTGGCAGATGTTATCACTTCGACCGCATTTAATGTAGTAGGAGGCGATTTCAACACTTACACATCTACGTATGTAGAGCATGAAGTAGGCACTGATAACCAGTTGTACCGTGCAGAACATCGCGACAACGAACCATCTGCTTCGTCTACTTTCAATAATGTCTGGGGTTCAACTTATACTGCACTCAAAAATGCAAGAATCGTTATTGAAAAATGCTCGGCTGGCGGCAAACAAGAAGGCAATCAGGTAACAAAGGGAATTGCAGAGGTTTTAGCAGCTTATAATTCAGCAATTATTGCTGATATGTTCGGAGATGCGCCCTATAGTGAAGCATCTTTAATCACTGAAGAAGGACTTCCTAAGTTCATGAATCCTAAAATTGACAGTCAAAAAGACATCTATGCAGGTGTTATGAAGTTACTTAATGATGCAGTTGCCGATTTAAAAGGTACTGATGCGCATGCATCCGGTGGAATGGGTAGTTATGATTTACTATACTACAAGATGAATCAGTCTAGTAAGGAAAATGCAGCTTTATGGTTAAAATTGGCATATGGCCTTAAGGCACGTTATACCATGCGCCTGTTGGCACGGTCAACGGCCAAACCTGCAGATTTGCAAATAGTATTGGACAATGTAGCTTTGTCATTCACCTCTGCCGCCAATCAGGCAGCTTTTAAAATTTACGATGCTGCAAACTTAAACCCATTGTTCGATTTCCAATGGAGTCGCGACGGACTGGCTGCAAGCAAAAGTATGTCAGAGAAGCTGATTGAAAGAAACGACCCACGTCTTCGTCGTGTATTTGTAGATGCAGGCTGGATGCAAATGACAGGTGCCGATGACGAAGCATTTTTTATGGCACCCAATGGCGCAAATGATGAACTCAAGTACCATTACAATACTTCCATTTTTGTGTTCTCACAAACAGCTCCGACCTTGTTGATGAGCTATCATGAAGTATTATTTCTGAAAGCTGAGGCGCTTGCAAGACTTGGAAACGCTGCACTGGCTAAGACAACATTGAAAGATGCAGTCGTTGCCGCAATAGCCAATACAGAAATGAATGTCAGTGCTGCCTTGAATGCACCTACTCCTGGCCTTCCTGCTAATGGTGGTGGTCTTACCCAGACTACAGACGCTATTACACCAACTGAAGCAGCAACTTATTTTGATACAGACGTCGCACCATTATTCACAGCAAATCCTTTGAAAGAAGTGATGAACCAGAAATACCTGGCTTTCTTTGGTGCATCGGGCGAATCGACAGAGTGTTTCAGCGATATTCGTCGCATGAAAGCGCTGGGAGAGAACCTTGTCACACTGAAGAATCCTTTGAATGCAACTAAGTTTCCACTTCGTTGCCCGTATGGCTCGGATGATACAACCAATAATCCAAATGTAATATCTGCATATGGTGATGGTCAGTATGTCTATTCAGAAAAAGTATGGTGGGCAGGCGGAACACGCTAACTGATATTTATTGATCGCAAAACGATTGATACAACGAAAGGCCGTCCTGAAAAGGATGGCCTTTTAATATTTAATCGCGGCAGAATATGCTAAGCAATTGGAGAGAGATATTGTCGCCTTTTAGATTGATATATTCAGATTAAAAGTCAAACTCTGTTAACCGCAAAGGTCACAGAGATTATACGCTGAGCTCGCAAAAGTTGTATTTACTAATAATTGGCTTTTGTTGCATATCAAAATCTGAATCAAACAAGGGGTTTTGTGGTTACGTGATTAAAAATAGGTGAATTACTGCAAAAATAATTTGCTTTTATTTTTGCTTTTAATAAATAATTATTTTAATTTTGGTTGACAGTATTCCTAAAACAGCAAATTTAAATTTTTAATTATGGCAAAATCAGTTGACGCTAGCCATGTAAAAAATGTGGCTAACATGGATGAATTAATTTCATCAATTTTGAGTTATGGAATAAAGTACAACCCCTCAAATCCTTTACTCAAATTGGAGTCGATGCAATCACTTTATTCGCTTGGAGAAGGCGCAATAAGCGATGTTAATTCGACTCATCCTGCATCTACGCTTGCGGTTTCTATACGTGACAACGCATTTAAACCATTGAGCAAATTAACTACAAGAGTCATTAATTCTCTGAAAGCAACTCAGGTTCCGGTTCAAATAATTGAGAATGTAAGGACCATCGTTCGTAAAATTCAGGGAGTAAGAGCCACCCCCAAAAAAAGTGACGAAGAAAAGAAAGCACTTGAGGCTGAAGGTTTAGTTGTTAAGGAAATTTCATCCTCCCAGATGGGTTTCGATGACCGTTTGGATAACTTCGACAAACTTATAAAACTGTTATCCGGGATCCCGCTTTATGATCCAAATGAAGAGGATCTTAAGATTTCGACCCTGACCGTACTTTATAACGATTTGAAGGAAAAAAACGCCGCGGCAATCATTGCTTCCACACCTTTGACAAATGCCCGTATTGCAAGACAAATTATTCTTTACAAAGAAGGGACAGGCTTAGTTGATACATGCTTAAGTTCAAAGAATTATATCAAATCGGTATTTGGTGCCGACAGCCCTCAATATAAGAAGATTGCAAAACTTGCATTCAGGAATATTAGATATTAAGCTGCAAATAAGCATATGCAATCTATTTTCATACCATTGCATGTAAAAACCTTTTAATTGCACGCTATTTTCCGGCTATTGCACGTAACAATCTTTTTATCGCACACTATTTTCTTGCCATTGCACGTAACATTCTTTTTATTGCACCCTATTTTCCGACTATTGCACGTAACAATCTTTTTATCGCACACTATTTTCTTGCCATTGCACGTAACAATCTTTTTATTGCACGCTATTTTCTTGCCATTGCACGCTTTAATGTTGTCATTGCAAGCTATTTTCTTTCCATTGCAAGTATAAAATGGGATCGTTTATAAAATTGCAAACAGACTGCATGGTTTAAACTAAAATGATGTCGGGAAATATTTGATGATTATATATGCTGGTTACATATTTGCACGGTTAGGGTGTATTGATTGATGCAGAGACGCACGGTGGTGCGTCTCTGCTTTTTTCCTGACACGAAGGCATGGCTCCATTATGCTGCTGTGAATGCTTTTCAATTAAATTCCCTCGTTGGCTTTGCTTAATGATTTTCCGCGATTGGAAATCACGGGACCCAGGTCATGCGATTTTCAATCACACACATTCCCGGGTCATGCGATTTTCAATCACATATATTCCCGGGTCATGCGATTTTCAATCGCACACATTCCCAGGTCATGCGATTTTCAATCACACACATTCCCGGGTCATGCGATTTTCAATCGCATTTTATTTTAAAGGCTATCTCAAAAGGCATTATTTACGCTGTAATCACCGTGTGGGTTGTGTTTATTCTCCAGGACTGAAGCATACCCCTGATCTGTTTTCTTTGCCTCGAAGCCTGCCATTGTCATGTCCGTACCATCAAAAAAATAAGCAAGTGTCTGTTTTAAAAACTGTTGTAGTTGTAGCCCCTTGCTACTAATGAGGATCTTAGGCAAAATAGCCCACAATATAAGGTCATAAAGCCGTGTTTTTTCAACGTATCGAAGAATAAGGGCGAGCCCCCGCGTCCTGAAATTTTATCGTTTGTAATTCCTATTTTCGTTATCTTAGCTGCCATATTAGATAGTCTTGTATCTGAAAGGTGATGTTTTATTTTTGTTTTTTTACACCACTAAAATACACATTATTAATTAGATATATAAACTATCTTTTAATTATTTTTTTCTTAACGTTTAACTGAATTAATTGTCCTGTAACCTATCAACCTGTCATACCTCGAAGAAAATCCACGGTAATAAACAAAAATCTGATAGTCGTTCTCCGTTTCAACATAGCTCCCTTCCAGGAGTGTGTTATCGATTTTAATACTGCCATTTTCGACATAAACATACTGGTAATCGTAAAACCCTTGTTTTACCAGAAGCGCAGCCTCGTAAAGTTTTGATTCAAAATTCCATTTCATTTTATTTGCCGGCTGACATTGCCAGTCAGATAGCCCTCCAGAGACATAAATTTCACCACCTAATAATGGTTCAGGCATTTGGAGCGAAAAGTGTACAAATATATAATCTGCCTCAAGGTCCGAATCGGTAACGCGGTCATTTTTGATCAGGTAGCGCCCATTAAGATCGCTTTCGTTGCGGTAATCACGCTCAGGGCGAATCTGATCAGTCCGCAATTCAACGTGATATGTTGGATTGATAAATTCGATGTTGGCAACTCCTAACCCATTCATGCGGATATTTTTGGTGTCGAAATTTCGAAATTCATTTCCTCCGGCGAAAACATTCTCTCGGCTAAGATCATAGCTTAGCAGGTTATTCCTAACAAACAATGGTTTAAGATTTGTCAGACAATTATCAGTCCGCGAATTCTGCATCACAACCACCCGTACCTCTGTGCGCGGGTCCTGAATACTAAAACGGGAATAATCGACCGTAAAGTCAATCTCCTGGTCGCGGCCTTTGTAGCCTTCAAAAGTAGATTTCTTAACCTCTCCGCTAATTTCAGTTGACGATTCAACAATATAAAAACGACGCGTAAGTACAGGAGTAGTCCTGTTTGCTTCATCAAAAACCGACAGAATATAATTTCCGGAAATTAGAAAGCGTACATTTTCGTTCGGAAGCGATAACAAATAGTTAGTATATTTTGTGGTTGTATTAACAGAAGCGGCATAATCAGTAACAGGATTTTCAATAAAACCTTCCATATATTCCGATTGAACTAACCGTGACGGGTACCATTCCGCATCACAATGAGTTATTGTATAGACAAAATTCGTAACCCCTTCTGTAAATTCATCAAATTTCAGCAGCAATCGCTGATCGGCGCCAAGGTCGAGTACAGGCTGCGAAAAATCCCACCCTTCGCGAACAAATTGAACTGATCGGATGTTCTCCCGGAAAATACCGTTCTTCAATGGCCCTGATGGCGCGTTGACCGCGGTTACGTTATTTGTCGATGCAATAATAAAAAATGCCAAAATGAATGCATTAATTTTCAGCTTAATAAGTGAAAGCAAATTTTTACGGGACATATCAATTAGATTAATAATGATTTAGATATCTTTAATTATCAGAAATCTCTGCTAAATTATGAAATACATCAATCAAATCATTGATATATTGGTTTTTCAATCCAAATTAATAGTTCACACTTTAATTTGGATTAAAGGTTTGAATACCTACTTTTGTCTTCAAAATTAATACCATAAGTTATAATGTCAAAAGTTATCAAGCTAAAGAAAGGATTAGATATTCAGATTAAAGGCCAACCTGCTAATATTCTGGAACATATCAGCAGGCCTGAGACCTTTGCCATCAAGCCTGCCGATTTTCAAGGACTCGTTCCCAAACTTACTGTTGCGGTTGGGGATAAAGTAAAGGCCGGAACTCCTTTGTTTTTCGACAAATACCATCCGGAAGTTCAGTATGTATCGCCGGTAAGTGGTGAAGTAACCGCTATAAACAGGGGTGAACGCCGAAGAATTTTGGAGGTGGTTGTAAAATCAGAGCGCGAGAATCTTTCAGAAAATTTTCTCAAGGCGGATCCGCAAAATCTCAGTATTGATGTAATCAAAGCTGAATTATTAAAATCGGGGATATGGCCAGCGATAAAATCGAGGCCTTTTGGTATTGTTGCCCGTTCGACAGATCAGCCAAAAGCAATTTTCATCTCCTGTTTCGACAGTTCTCCGCTTGCGCCAGACTATGACTTTGTATTTAAAGATGATGCAAATGCGTGGCAAACCGGAATTAATGCATTGTCGAAACTTACATCGGGTAAAATAAACCTTGGGCTATCGGCAAAAAAAGAAAATACGATTTTTTCACAAACGAAAGGTGTCGAATTTACTTCGTTCAGCGGACCTCATCCTGCAGGAAATGTGGGAATTCAGATTCATGCCGTTTCACCTTTAAACAAAGGAGAAATTGTGTGGACAATTCAACCACAGGATGTTATCATGATTGGTCGATTGTTTCTAACAGGAAAATACGATTCATCGCGGATTATTGCACTTTCAGGTTCTGAAGTTTTGGAACCAAAATACTTCCAATATTGGCTGGGCGGTTCTCTAACTGTTCTTTTGAAAGGGAAACATTCTAAAGAAAATGTGCGGATTATCAGCGGGAATGTGCTTACCGGAACTGCTGTTCCTGCAAACGGATACCTTGGATTTTACGACACAATGGTTTCTATTATTCCGGAAGGAAACTACTACGAAATGTTCGGATGGGCGTTACCCGGTTTTGGCAAATACAGCCC
>JAAFHB010000066.1 GCA_010906965.1 Mariniphaga sp.
TAAGAACTGGTAAAACCATTGATAATCCAACTGGTAAACCGATATATTTTAGATACTTTTTTATCATAGCTTTAATGCTTAAATTATTGAATTACTTTTTATCATATAACGATTCATCACCATGATCACCAGTTCGAATTCGGATGGATTGTTCGATCTGAGTTACAAAGATGCGCCCGTCACCACTTTCGCCCGTATAGGCCGATTTAAGTATGGCACTAATTGATTTTTCAACATTTATATCCCTCACAACGAAGGAGATAAATACACGGTCAATTGTATTGACATCATATGCAACACCCCGGAATATTAATCCCTGTTTTGCAGTACCCTGCCCTTTTACTTCCCACCAGGAGAGAAAATCGATATCGGCTTCGTGCAATGCCTTTCTCACGATTTCGAATTTTGTCTTGCGAACAATTGCTTCAATTTTTTTCATTTTTGTAATTTTTAATTATGATATTTTATCTTATACAGACTTATAATGAAAATCCGACAACCAAGAATAGTTGATTTCTTTCCGGATTAAAGATGACCTGCCCTGTAACCGGGATTGAAAAGCGGTCAGATAGTTTGATCTCTTTACCTGTACCAATGGCTACATGACATACGTTAAATTTTCCGTCTGATGTATGCCACCCGTCACCAGCTCCCACGCTGACATTAAAATTAGAAAATGCATAACCGGCTTGAAAATATTTGTCTTCTCCATACGATCCGGCCAATGGGGATTTGTTTAAAATGTAATTGGCGCTTAAACTTAATCCGCCCTTTGTAAAGCCGGCATTAATTTCATAAGCATTCGATGAATCTGCAGTGAATGAACCACCAGTGCCTGGATAATAATAATCGGTTACGCCCAGGCTGAATCCTGCGAAAGAGTAAGAAAAATAAGGATCTACTTCGGCATAACCTGATGCATCGAAAGAACCCCATACACCAATTGTCAAACCGCCAGTACTATACTTAACTGAAGGCTGAAATGCAGGACCAGTTCCAAGTTTTGATCCTCTCCAGACATAATTACTGTAAAAATCTGCTCCGACAGTCCATTTGCCAGAAACGGCTGTGGAATCCTGAGCTGAACTTGCAAAAGATCCAACCAGGAGGATCGCTGCGAATAAGAACAAAGAAACTTTTTTCATAATCATCTTTTTTAATTTAAATAATAACTAAGGTATTCTGTATATAAAATCTATTTTCAATTCAAAGTGTAATATATCTTTTTTAAACAATACCCCCTTTTGAAATAGTATTACGTCGCAAATTTATATTAGTTTACAACTCACACCCTATTTTTTTAGTCATTAATGCTCAAAATAACATTAAATTAACAATCGCACCCCATTTTTGATGATTTCTATCCTATTTTAATAACATTTTGAGGACAAGGCTCGTTTTTACACAATAAAATCACCACTATGATGAATATACAAATATTAAAATAGCATATAGACATCTTTAAATCACATTTACTGTCTTTTTGATATTTAACTACCTCCGAACAAAACACAAAGAATAATTGAATAAAATGATGTTTCAAAACAAATAAGGGGTACTCATATGTTATAATAAAAAACTAAATTTGAAAAAGTATTGACGAATGAAACGAACAAAAAAACTACTCTGGCTTGTTTTCCCTATCCTGCTTATACTTTTCGTGTGGTTTAAGTGGGATAACTGGTTTTACAATCCACCTGAACCACCCTACACCCCTTCTTCCACTCCCGACCGTATTCTCCTCACCTGGTCCGGCGATCCGTTGAACTCGCGTGACGTAACATGGCAGGGAGATACCCTTACACAAACGGGATTTCTTCAGATTACAAGCAATTCGACCCCTGGTGATACAATACGATATACATCACCATCAAAAATACTAAAGACTTCCGGAGGAGCCTCTTCTTTTTTTAGGGTTGTAATGAAGAATCTCAAAGAAGGTGAAACCTACCTTTACCGGGTTGCCAATGGATCTCACTGGTCCGATTGGTACAATTTCAAAATCGAGAATCGTACGGATAGTGCCTACTCCTTTATATATATAGGTGACGTACAGGATTCGATTAATGGAGTTTCAGGAAAATTATTTCACCGGGCATATGAAAGTCAGCCAAATGCGGCATTTATCATGTTTATCGGCGATATGATCGAGCGGCCGCACGATGCCTACTGGGGTGAATGGTTTAGGGCTGGAGGAACCCTTTTCAGAACGATTCCTGTTATTGCGACACCCGGAAACCATGAGTATCACAAAGGACTCATCCAGGAACTTGACGAAAGATGGATGGCGCATTTCTCATTTCCACAAAACGGTCCTCCGAATTTTCTGGGTCGCGTATGCTATTGGGACTACCAGAATACAAGATATATAAGCATGGACAGCAATGGAATACAATCAATTCCATCGGCCTTTGAACAACGAAAATGGCTAAAATCAGTACTTGAAAATACCCATCAGCGATGGATTGTATTAATGATGCACCATCCAATATATTCAACCAGCCGAGGTCGAGACTATTTTTACCTGCGCGCCCTGTTTAAACCATTAATTGATCAATACAATGTAGATCTGGTACTTGTCGGACATGATCATGCTTATGGAAGAGCTGCCCATATTCAAAATTCAAAATTCAAGGACAAACAAGGTGCTGTTTACGTAGGTTCACATGCGAGTCCCAAATGGTATGATACCGGTTTTTCAGAAAAAATGGACAAACTGGCAACGAATACTCAAATGTGCCAATTGGTCGATGTTTCGAACGATTCAATCCGATTCAGAACCTATACTGCCGACAGTATTTATTTCGATGGTTTCACAATCCATAAAGATGCTGCGGGAAATCGACTGGTAACAGAAAATGCGCCGAAAAACAGCAGCGAATACCTGAAGCCCACAAAATATTTTCTCCGGAAAAACTCAAAAGGTGACCTTGAGAAATATGAACAACAGATGAAAGATTGGGAAAAAAGTAAGAATTAATAATAATTTTGCCGAAATAAATCATAACTATTAAACGCAATGAAGCTTTGGGATAAGGGAACTGAAATAAATAAGCTGATTGAAACCTTCACAATTGGTCACGACACGGAGATGGACTATTTTTTGGCGGAATTCGATGTCGTTGGCTCACTGGCACATATTGCAATGCTCGAATCGATCGGACTATTAACGGCTCCGGAATTAGCGTCGCTTTCAGGTGAATTGCGCGAAATCTACAAAGAAATCAAAGCTGGCAAATTTGTGATCGAGGAAGGAAGCGAAGATGTCCATTCACAGGTTGAACTGATGCTTACCCGGAAATTGGGTGATGTGGGCAAAAAAATTCACAGTGGCCGTTCCAGAAACGATCAGGTGTTGCTTGATTTAAAACTGTTTACGCGAAGCGAAATAAAATCGGTCGTTGATCAGACATTTGAGCTTTTTGAAATATTGATTGCTCAAAGCGAAAAATACCAGCATGTTCTAATGCCTGGATATACCCATTTGCAAGTAGCAATGCCTTCATCGTTTGGATTATGGTTCGGCGCATATGCCGAAAGCCTTACCGACGATTTGCTTTTACTTCAGGCGGCTTACCGCATCGCCGATCAGAACCCGCTCGGTTCCGCAGCAGGTTACGGTTCCTCTTTCCCGCTCAACCGGCAAATGACAACTGACCTGTTAGGGTTCGAATCGATGAACTACAACGTGGTTTACGCCCAGATGGGACGTGGTAAAGTTGAGAAAAGTGTAACTTTTGCCCTTGCTTCGGTGGCCGCAACCTTATCGCGAATGGCTTACGATGTTTGCCTGTTTATGAGCCAGAATTTTAATTTCGTATCACTTCCCGACGAATTGACAACCGGATCAAGTATAATGCCCCACAAGAAGAACCCTGATGTTTTCGAATTACTTCGTTCGCACTGCAACAAAATCCAGTCGCTTCCTAACCAAATTCTGCTAATGACCAACAATTTACCAAGCGGCTATTTCAGAGATTTACAATTAATTAAAGAGGTCTTTATTCCCGCATTTGCCGAATTGAAAAGCTGCCTGACAATTGCCGCTTTCGCAATCAGCAACATAAAGGTAAATGAGAAAATTATGGATGATATCCGATATGAAAATATTTATAGCGTTGAAGAGGTGAACCGAAAGGTACTTCAGGGTGTTCCATTCAGGGATGCTTACCGTCAGGTTGGTGAATCGATCAACAAAGGGACTTTTCAACCCGATAAAAACGTTTGCCACACGCACGAAGGGAGCATCGGAAATCTTTGCCTCCCGGAAATACGTGAAAAAATGGAAGCCATTTTAAATAGTTTCAACTTCAGCAAGGCAGAAAGCGCATTCGAACGCCTGATTTCAGGAGACAAACAGCAGTAATAAAATGATTATTCCAATGCGCTCAATTAAGTGAAATCGTCTTAAAATCGACCTTTTTATTTTCAATTTGTCGAAAATAGATCGTTTTTATTTACTTAATGACATTTAATGATTATTTAATATTTATCGCCATCTCATTGATTATTAATTGATATTAACCCTAATTATCTGAAATACCGGCACCAAATAAGGATTTTTCAATCTCAGGCAAACAACGATCTTTGATATTCGGCGTAAAAATTGTATTTTTGATTTTAATTAATAAGCAATAACTGCCATTTTCTTTCAATTCGTCACAGATTATCGCTTTTCTTTGAATATTTACAAACAGATTATTCCAAACGCTTTCTATCTGACAACAGGCAGAGAGTTTTGCTAATTTTATATCAAATGGAACAAAATAGTTTTCCAAAAGCTCAGGGGCTGTATGATCCCAGTAATGAACACGATGCATGCGGGATCGGTTTTGTCGCCCACATTAAAGGACAGAAGTCACATGATCTTATTCAGCGCGGACTCACTGTTTTGCTGAATATGGATCATCGCGGAGCCACAAGCTCTGACAATAAAACCGGAGACGGCGCTGGTATATTGTTGCAATTACCACACAATTTCTATGTTTCGTTGAAAATTGCCGTACCCGAAAGCGGTAAATATGGTACAGGACTTGTTTTTCTCCCTGTAAATGAAGAAGAGGCTGCCTATTGCATCGAAGTACTCAATCGCTATGTTGAAGCGGAGGGTCTTCAATTGATTAGCTGGCGCGATGTGCCTGTGGATAGTTCTGTGCTGGGAGAAATAGCCAAACGCTCGGAACCACGTATCCGTCAAATATTTGTAAAAGGCAATTACGAACAGGATGTTCTTGAGCGTAAACTATATCTTGCACGTAAACAGGCTGAACGAATTGTAAGAGGATCACAACTGGCTGAAAAAGATTCGTTCTATCTGCCAAGTTTTTCAAGTAAAGTGATCATTTACAAAGGGATGTTCACCGCAGAACAGCTTCGCGGTTACTTCAAAGACCTCACCAATCCTGCCATGACCAGTGCTATCGCGCTCGTTCATTCCCGTTTTAGTACAAATACTTTCCCAACATGGGATCTTGCACAGCCGTTCAGGATGATTGCCCACAATGGCGAAATAAATACCATAAAAGGAAACCGTCAGTGGATGCACGCACGCGAATCGCTGCTTCAATCCGATCTTTTTGGCGACGACCTCGATAAGTTGTTCCCAATTGTTGAACCCGGGAAATCTGACTCTGCATCGTTCGACAATGTGCTTGAGTTCCTTAACATGACCGGACGAAGTATACCGCATTCGCTTTGTATGCTGATACCTGAGTCTTTTAACGAAAAGAATCCAATACCAGAAAGTCTTAAAGCTTTCTATGAGTATCACTCCACATTAATGGAGCCATGGGACGGACCTGCTTCTATGGTTTTCTCCGATGGCCGCTACATTGGCGGTACACTTGACCGAAGTGGTTTACGTCCTTCGAGGTACATCATTACCAAAAATGATCTGATCGTAATGGGTTCAGAAGTTGGGGTTCAGGTTTTTCCGGCCAGCGAAATCAAGGAAAAAGGACGTTTGCGTCCGGGAAAATTACTTTTGGTTGATACACAGTTAGGTATTATCATTCCTGATAAAGAGGTTAAGGCAGAATTAAGCCGCAAAAACCCCTACGTCAACTGGCTAAAAGAAAACAGGTTAGAGCTTGAAGCTATCAAAGTAAAACAGCGTGTTCCGTCAGGAATGGGTGACGAGTTTGGTCCCTACTCTAAGACATTTGGTTACAGCAAAGAAGAGATGATGCTGATCATCAAAGAAATGGCTGAAACCGCCCAGGAACCTACAAGTTCGATGGGTAACGATACGCCGCTTGCTGTATTCTCCGACAAACCAAAACGGTTTTTCAGTTATTTCCGGCAACTATTTGCGCAGGTTACCAATCCCCCGATCGATTCAATTCGCGAAGGACTGGTCATGTCACTTACAAATTACATCGGTTCGTTGAGCAGCAATATCCTTGATGAAACACCTAACCATTGCAAACTTATAAAATTCGAAAGTCCAATTATTACAAATACCGACCTTGGAAAGATTAAAGATCTTAAACATGAGACATTTAATCATGTAACCATCCCAATGCTTTTCTCTAAAAAAGAGGGTGTCGAAGGATTTAAGAAATCGTTTAAAGCAATGCTTGAAGCTGCCGAAAAAGCAGTCGATGAAAAGAAAAACTTTATCATTCTTACCGACCGTAATATTTCGGAAGATTTGGTTCCTATTCCTTCGCTTCTTTCGGTTGCCTCGGTACATCACCACCTGATCAAAACAAAAAAGCGGATGCAGATCGGCATCATTGTCGAAACTGCCGAACCTCGCGAGGTTATGCACTTTGCATTGTTGCTTGGTTATGGCGCCAGCGTTGTGAATCCCTATCTGGCCTTTGCCGCCATTGATTACCTCGTAACAGAAGGTGAAATCAAACTTCCATATGTTGAAGCGCGTAAAAACTATATCAAGGCAATCGATAAAGGGCTTCTCAAGATCCAGTCGAAAATGGGAATATCAACCCTTCGTTCCTATCACGGATCACAGCTATTTGAAGCTGTAGGCGTTAGTGACGAATTGATTGATAACTATTTCAAAGGAACTCCATCCCGTATTGGAGGCGTCGGTTATGAAGAAATATTCAAGGAAGCAATGATTTTTCACGATGATGCTTTTTTGAACCCGTCAAAGAAAGTTCAATTCTCGACAGTCGGTGAATACCACTACCGCAACAACGGTGAATTCCATGCCTGGAACCCGCAGAGTGTTGCACTTTTACAGTGGGCAACCAGAACCGATGATTATCAAACCTATAAAAAATTCAGCAAGCTTGTTGACGAGCAGAATGCAAAACCTGCATTTATCCGGGGAGCTTTAAAATGGAAAAAGAATCCAATCCCGATTGAGGAAGTCGAACCTGCTGAAAATATTCTTAAACGCTTTGTAACAGGCGCAATGTCTTACGGATCAATCTCCAAGGAAGCTCATGAAGCGATTGCTGTGGCGATGAATACGATTGGCGGCAGGAGTAATACAGGTGAAGGCGGAGAAGATGCCAGCCGTTTTGGAACAGACAAAAACTCAAAAATAAAACAAGTTGCTTCGGGTCGTTTTGGGGTCACCAATAATTACCTGATCAATGCAGCCGAGCTACAGATAAAAATTGCCCAGGGTGCAAAACCGGGTGAAGGCGGACAGCTTCCTGGATTTAAAATCAATAAAATAATTGCAAAACTCAGGCATTCAACGCCGGGTATTACACTGATTTCGCCACCGCCACATCACGATATTTATTCGATTGAGGATCTTGCACAGTTGATATTCGATTTAAAAAATGTGAATCCCCAGGCAAAAGTCTCGGTTAAATTAGTAGCCGAATCTGGAGTTGGAACAATTGCCGCTGGTGTAGCAAAAGGATTCGCTGATATTATCATCGTCAGTGGGTGCGAAGGTGGAACGGGTGCTTCTCCGGCAAGTTCAATCAAACATGCCGGGTTACCTGCGGAATTCGGTATTGCCGAAGCACAACAAACACTGGTAATGAATAACCTGCGTGGCCGTGTTAAACTTCAGGTCGACGGTCAGTTAAAGACAGGCCGCGATGTGGTGATCATGGGAATGCTTGGAGGTGAGGAATTTGGATTCGCAACCGGAGCATTGATTTCGCTTGGATGTATCATGATGCGTAAATGCCATCTGAATACATGTCCTGCCGGTATCGCAACTCAAAATAAAAATTTAAGGAAGCGTTTCTTAGGTCGTTCACAATTTGTAATCAACTACTTCACTTTTATTTCACAAGAAATTCGTGAATATATGGCTGAAATAGGGGTACGAACTTTCGATGAACTGGTAGGAAGGGTTGACCTTCTGGAACAGAACCATGAAGTGACCAACTGGAAGATGAAAAATGTCGATTTATCGAAATTCTTAAATCTTCCAGAAGAGGCTAAATTGTATCCGATTCACAACACTCAGCCAAACACAAAGAATTTGGATGATGTGTTAGATAAAACATTGATACGCGAGGCAAATAAAGCCATTAAAAGCGGCGAAAAGGTTTGGCTGGCCCACGAAATTAACAATGTGATGCGTACGGTTGGTGCAATGCTTTCGGGACAAATTTCAAAACGGTATGGTGAAGAAGGCTTGCCTAAAGATACAATTAACTGTACTTTCCGGGGAACGGCTGGTCAGAGTTTCGGAGCTTTTTTGGTGAAAGGGGTATCATTCAGGCTTGAAGGTGATTCGAACGATTACCTTGGAAAAGGACTTTCGGGTGGTAAAATTGTTGTCCTTCCTCTAAATGGCTCAACTTTTTCACCTGAAAAAAATATTATAGTTGGGAACACAACCCTTTATGGTGCAACCAGTGGTGATGTTTACATTCAGGGAGTTGCCGGTGAACGTTTTTGTGTCCGAAATTCAGGAGCAAATGCAGTTGTTGAAGGAACCGGTGACCATTGCTGTGAATACATGACCGGAGGACGAACTGTCGTTCTTGGCGCAACAGGTCGTAACTTTGCAGCCGGGATGAGCGGTGGTATTGCCTATGTTCTCGATGTAAACGGAGATTTCGAATATTATTGCAACAAAGGGCTGGTTGAATTAGGTCCGGTCGAAGATAAGGCAGATATTTCGGAATTGCAGGAACTGATCGGGGAACACCTGCTGTACACTCAAAGTCCGCTTGCAAGCATGGTTCTTACCAACTGGGATGAATACCTGCCAAAATTTATAAAAGTCATTCCTTTAGAATACAAAAAGGTGTTGAACGAAATGAAACTGAAAGAGGTGAAACGGAAGCTTGAATTGGCTGAAGATGCACCTGACCGGAGAGAGTAATTTTAGTATTGAAAAACGTTTAACGCAAAAGAAGATTAAAGTTTAGAAAAAATGGGAAATCCAAAGGGTTTTATCGAGATAGAACGGAAATTGGGCGGATACCGCCCAATCAATGAACGAATATTTGACTATGGTGAAGTAGAACAGACACTTAATGAGAATGATCGGAAAGATCAGGCTTCGCGGTGTATGGATTGCGGCATACCATTTTGCCATAGTTCCTGCCCGGTTGAAAGCAATATCCCCGAATGGCAGGATGCTGTTTATCGTGGCAAATGGGGCGAAGCATACGATTTACTTTCGGCAACCAACAGCTTTCCAGAATTTACCGGAAGAATATGTCCTGCTCCATGTGAAAAATCGTGTGTTCTTGCTATTCATGATGAGGCAGTTACCATTCGCGAAAACGAATGTTCCATCGTTGAAAAAGCATTCGACATGGGCCACATTGTTGAACAAATTCCCACAAAACGAACTGGAAAAAAGATTGCTGTCATTGGTTCGGGTCCTGCCGGACTATCGACCGCCGACTTGCTTAATCAGGCCGGACATTCGGTGACAGTTTTTGAACAGGACGACAAAGTTGGTGGTCTGCTTCGTTATGGAATCCCCGATTTCAAATTAAATAAGACGGTGATCGACAGAAGAATCAATCTCTTTGTAAAGGAAGGGATTACATTCAAAGTTAATACCAAAGTAGGTGTTGACATTGTGGCTGACAAGCTTATGAAGGATTTTGATGCTGTTTGTCTGGCTTGCGGCGCTATGGATCCACGAGATTTACCTGCAGAAGGCCGCGAATTGAAAGGAATTTATTTCGCAATGGATTTCCTTCGTCAGCAAAATAAAGTCGTCAACGGAGAGCATGTTGATGAATCAATAAGGATATCTGCCAAAGACCTGAAAGTATTGGTTATAGGTGGTGGAGATACAGGATCAGATTGCGTGGGTACTTCCATTCGCCAGAAAGCAGCTTTTGTAACTCAGATAGAGATTCTCCCAAAACCATTCAAAAAACGAGGTGAGGAAAATCCATGGCCTTACTGGCCAAATACACTTCGTACATCAAGCTCACATCTTGAAGGTTGCGAAAGAAGATGGAGCCTTGTTACTAAAAGATTTATTGGTGAAAATGGACATTTGAAAGGGGTTGAAGTTGTGCAGGTCGAATGGATTCGCGACAACGGAAGGATGATTATGAAAGAAATTCCGGGAACAGAAGAACTTATTGAAGCTGACCTGGTGCTCCTTTCAATGGGATTTCTGTCTCCGGTTCATGCAGGTTTGCTCGATAGTCTGGGTGTTGAATACGATCCGCGTGGTAATGTCAAATCACTTGATAACAGCACAAATCTTGACAAGATTTTTGTTGCCGGCGATGTTACCAGAGGTGCCAGTCTTGTCGTCTGGGCCATTCGCTCAGGACGCGATGCTGCTAAACGAATTCACAAGTATGTTATGGGTTAGATTATAACGATATTTACTTGAAAATCATATACTACAAAGAAAAAGACCGGTCAGCTAACCGGTCTTTTTCTTTATTAGAATTTTATAAATAAATCCTCTTTTTTTTGTCTAACTTTCGCAAGATGCTGATATTTATCCTCTTCCGATCTGTAACCAACAGCCAAAATCACTTTTGACTTCAACCCTAGCTTATTTATATCCAAAATGCGATCGAAATCAGCCGGACTAAAACCTTCCATCGGACAGGCATCAATATCCAAAACAGCAGCAGATACAAGTCCGAATCCAAGCGCAATATAGGCCTGTTTGCTCACCCATGTTTCAATTTGTTCCTGACTCTGACTCTGTATGCTTCCTTTCATCATATCACTAAATCCAAAAAGCGCTTCCTTCGGAATATTTCGTGTTTGTGAAACTAAATCAACAAATTCGTCAACAGTCCCTGCATTCGTTTCATATTTTGCAGCGAAAATAAGCAATGCCGATGCATCTGTAATCTGTGACTGACCCCAGGCCGCTTTTCGAAGCTCAGCCCTGATTGCCGGATCTTCAACAACTAAAACCTTGTAAGGCTGCAATCCATACGATGAAGCAGATAAACGAATTGCCTCCAATAATTTTTCCATATCAGCTTCTGAAACCTTTTTCGTCGGATCAAAAACCTTGGTAGCGTAACGCGTGTTCAATTTTGATAAAATATCCATATATTTATTTTCGATATGATGTACTTCTACAACAAATAGATGAGATTATAGTTTTGAAACAAGGGAGGAAAGTCTTGAATTTAATCTTCAAACAGATCAAGATTTTATTTTGCCCTCACCACAAAAATACCAGTCGTATTTTTCGAGTCCTTCAAATAATCGGACAGCGGAACCTTGGTCGTTCCTACTTTCCCACCCGACAATGAGGCATGAAGCAAATAAACCCGTCCATCTTTTTTGAATAGTATCCCCACATGCGAAACATCCATTCCTGGTATTTTGGTCACGAGCGCAACAATGTCACCATCCAGAATATCCTTTTCATGATTGGCAATTTTCTCTTTTGGAATGAAAAAAAATGGTTCAGCAGAAACCCGCTTTTCAACTAGTTTTATCTCCTTTATTAATACAGGATTTGCTTTCAGTTGTGGATAAGAATCAGGATGGGTACCCATAAAATTAAGGACAATGGGACATTTTACACCTCCAATTTTCGAAGTCATATCTTCAACAATCCCTTTCTCCGCATTATTGGTAATCCATTCACCAAAATAATGCAAACGGCTGACATACCCGTTTAACTGTCCGTTGCGATACCTGATCTTTTCAAGTTCATTTGTGAAACTTTCAAAAGTAGGCTTACCGCTTTTAATCGTCCTTGCAATTGCCAGGCAATTTTCAGCAAACGTGGTGCAATCGAGTTCGCGTAAATTAATTATGAGATCTTCTTCAATGGTACGATCTAAAGTATTTCCAACATATGGCGTGCCCATAAAATCGATTCCGATCTTTAGTACAAGTTCACCTGTGGAAAGGTTACTGTCCTTCGAAAACTTATCGAATTTCTCCTGAAGCAGAACCTTGTCTTTTTCGGTCACTATAATTTTAGGAACAGCAACGGCAACAAAACCGATCAAATTGAGGGTGAGCGTCAAAACGAACAAGAATAAAACCTTTATCTTCATCACTTTAGTTATTAGGTTGAAAATATCTCTTAATCACATCAGCAGACTATTACTTATGCCTTTTCTTTAATTCCCTGGCAATATCTTCGATACGATAACCTTTGTGCGACAAAAGAACAATTAGATGATAGACAAGATCTGAAGCTTCGTAAAGTAAACGTTCATCGTTATTGGCCATCGCTTCAATCACAGTTTCTATCGCTTCTTCACCAACTTTTTGCGCCATGCGATTTAATCCATCTTCAAACAAGGTGGTTGTGTACGATCCCTTGGGCATTTCTTGTTTACGCTTATCGATGAAATCCTGCAAATGTTTCAGGAACATCAAATCATCCTGCTTATTGCCTTCACCCCAGCAAGTATCAGTACCAGTATGACAAACAGGACCAACCGGATCGACTTTAATCAAAAGGGTATCCTGGTCGCAATCGGGTTGAATGGTAACTACTTTCAAGAAATTACCCGACTCCTCCCCTTTTGTCCAGAGCCTGTTTTTGGTACGGCTGAAAAAAGTCACCAATCCCGTTGAAACGGTTTTATCGTAAGCCTCTTTATTCATAAAACCAAGCATCAAAACCTTGCCTGTTGTATTATCCTGAATAACAGCAGGAAGAATTTCTCCTGCCAGTTTATTAAAATTAAGTTCCATATACTAAATGTATCTATTTTTTTGCTTTGCTCCCGAAACTTCGGAATTGCGTTTTTGTGTGAAATCTATTTTCCGCTCAGTAACCTATCTTACACAAATACCTTGTGTGCGAAGGTAATGCTTTAGATCGGGAATGGCAATTTCATGAAAGTGGAAAATACTGGCAGCAAGACCGGCATCAGCCTTGCCAAGCGTAAAAACATCGGCAAAATGTTCCATCGTGCCGGCACCTCCGGATGCAATAAGGGGTATCGTAAGGATTTCGGACAGTTTTGCGAGCTCCTTATTGGCAAAACCGTTTTTGGTTCCGTCGTGGTTCATCGAGGTAAAAAGGATTTCGCCTGCTCCACGGTTTTCTGCCTCCTTTGCCCACGAGAAAAGTTCTTTGTCGGTAGGAATACGACCGCCATTAACGGTAACCGTCCAGTAATCATTCGCCTCACGGGCATCAATAGCCACAACAACAAACTGACTCCCAAAATTACGGGCCATATCATCAATCAGTTGCGGATTGCGAACGGCAGATGAATTGATTGAGATTTTATCGGCTCCAGCGGCAAGCAGTGCCTCGGCATCCTTAATCTCGCTAATGCCTCCGCCAACTGTAAACGGAATATCCAGATTTTGAGCAATACGCCTGACCAACTCAACAAAGGTCTTGCGCCCTTCGTGAGTAGCGGTTATATCGAGGAAAACAAGTTCGTCTGCACCCTGTTCTGCATAAAGCTTCCCCAACTCTACCGGATCACCTACATTGATGATATTTACAAAATTGACCCCTTTAACGGTTTGTCCGTCTCTGATATCGAGGCATGGTATGATTCGTTTTGCAAGCATATTTTAAAAGTTATACAATTTAATAAGGCAAAAGGTCAAAGAAGTTTGAAGGTCAAAGGCAGAAGGCAGAAGAAATTGCACAGTTTGATATGGAAGAGGTTGAAATCCGAATAATTCTGGCAGTTAATTGCTTTGCGAATAATACTTTTTAAATCTCCTCTTTCTCCATTTGTAGGTTCTAGCCTCTTCCTTCTTAAATTCAATATAAAATTTCTTTCTTTTTTCATTTTCAAAAGTTAATAAGAAACATAAATTTTCAATTTCAGAAGCCATAAAATCGGAAAGGATTTTATCTCTATTGATTATTTTTTCATTGTTTATGAGTTTTTCATAAGTAATGAATCTATCCTTCTTTTCAAATCCACGTAAGATTTCATTCTCAGGAAAATACATTATAGAAGAAAAAGAACCCTTAAATTTATCCGCATTTAGGTAGTGTATTTTCAAATTAATTGCGTTACAATTTGAAATATTTGCAAACGTGATTGTAACATTCCAATATGCTTTAACACTATTCATGTCAAAATTACGATGTCCACCAGAATTTTTCCCAATTACTGAAATTGTAATCTTTGGTACTAGGGAAAAATATTTTTCGTATATATTTTTGGCAATAAATCCGATGTAAGAAGCAACTAATGCTGCAACTAATGTTATGACAAATATTTCAAGATTTGTACTTTCCATCTACGCTATTCTTAACTAATTTCTAATATTCTAACGTCTTTTCGCCTTCTGCCTGCTTCACTTCCATCTTTTTTAACTCCTGCCATTTTTTTTTACTTCCTACTATCTTTCACCTTCGAAAGCAAGCTTGAAAGCATCTTTTCTATCTCGATACTCAATGACTTGATCTCTTCAAATTTTTCTTTTTTCAGACCCAGTTGGAGACAAATTTCCAACTGGGTCTGAAATTCATAAAGTGAGCCAGAAGCTATTTGAAGAAACCTAATGTAATCTCCGGTAGAATTTCTGCCATAACCTTCAGCAATATTACTTGGTATTGAAACGGCACTTATTCTAATTTGAGCGGTCAAACCATAAACTTCTTCTTTGGGGAAGCAAAGTGTTTCTTTAAAAACTAATAGAACGATTAACATCGATTTTTGCCAAACAATTAAATCTCTGTAAGTCTTCATACTATTAAAGTTTTGAAAATGTTTTTTACTTCTCACTTCTGCCTGTCTACTTCTGCCTTATTCACAAAATTCCTCGATCTCCACCATCGTAATCCTTCCCTCATAAATCGCCTTTCCTGTGATTACAGCCGGTATTCCTGCATTCTGCAATTCAAGAATATCAGCCATCGAACTAACTCCTCCACTTGCAATAAGATAGGCGTCAGGCACCTCAAGTAGAATCTTCGTATAAAGTTCGGTTGCAGCACCTTGTAACATTCCATCGCGACTTATATCAGTACTGATGATTTTTCGGATTCCTTTTGAATGCCAGTTCTTTATAAAACTAAATATATCTGTTTTAGTACTTTCCTGCCATCCGGCCACAGCAATCATTTCGTTTTTCGCATCAGCGCCCAAAATAATTTTCCCGGCACCAAATTTTTCAATCCACCTCAAAAAGATTTCGGGCGATTTTACAGCAATACTTCCTCCGGTTACCATCGATGCACCCGACTCAAACGCAATTTTCAGATCTTCATCCGACTTTAAGCCGCCACCGAAATCAATCAACAGACTCGTGTGCAAAGCAATATTCTCCAAAACTTTGTGATTAATAACGTGATGTGCTTTCGCTCCATCGAGATCAACCAAATGCAACCTTTTTAAACCTATCGCTTCGAACATTTTAGCAATTTCGAGCGGATTTTCATTATAGATGATTTTTTGCTGGTAGTCACCCTGACTTAAACGAACACATTTGCCATCAATAATATCAATGGCAGGAATAATTTCAATCTTCATATTGCTTAAACGATCAGATTTATAAAGTTTTCCAGGATTTTTGCACCTGTCTTGCCACTTTTTTCGGGATGAAACTGTGTGGCATAAAAATTATCGCGCTGAAGTGCCGCACTGAAAGGAACCAGGTAATTGCAGGTTGCAACAGTATCAGCTCCGGTAGTGGCATAAAATGAATGAACAAAGTAGAAGTAATCCTCATTACTGACGTGATCAAAAAGTGGTGTTTTTAAACCGGAAACACTGTTCCATCCCATATGTGGAATTTTAAAAGAAGTCGAATCATCCTGCGAAAGAACAAACTTCTTAACTTTCTCCGGGAAAATACCCAAACATTCAGTGTCCCCCTCCTCAGAATGGGCGCACATCAATTGCAAACCAAGACAAACTCCAAGTACGGGTTGACGAAGATCACGAATCAAGGTATCCAATTTGTGAAATTTCAGATAGCTCATTGTCGTAGAAGCCTCTCCTACTCCAGGGAAAATTACCCGATCAGCACTTCTGATTTCATTCGGATCGGCAGTAATCAATGCCGACAGGCCAAGCCGCTGCAATGCAAAATCAACCGACCTTATATTTCCGGCATTGTACTTTATAATTACAATCTTCATACGAATAATTTATCCAATTACCTATTTAAGCAGCACTCCTATAACCCTTACCATCTCCTTAAACTCTGCCTCTTTAAACAGACGCGTCACAAAAGCGATCTTTCCATTTTTGTCAATAATCACATTACGAGTCACACCTGCCTTTTTATCGGCAAAAACTCCGAAGACATCGGCATTGGGATCAATTGCTAAAGGATACGAAATTTCCATTTCCTTCTGGTACTTTTTCACTGTTTCGAGCGGCTCGTCGCGATCAACACCGAACAGTAAAAAATCGGGATTTCGTTTATATTTCAACCATATATCGCGTTCAATAAAAGGAATTTCTTTGCGGCAAACGCCACACCAACTTGCAGTAAATTGAAGCATCACCACCTTGCCTTTCCAATCTTTTGAAGATATTTTTTTTCCATTTATCAGCATCATCGTGAAATCAGGGACGGAGTCACCAATTTTGATTTTATATCCATAGTCTGTTTGAATCTCCTGACTTGGAATACCCTCCGATTGCGAAAAAGCATTCGTGAAAATCAACAAACCCACAAGGGCAATTTTGATATTTTTAAAAATACTTTTCATTGTGATCCTTTTAGTTGAATACTACAGTTCTGTTATTATATACCAAAACTTTACGCTGAAGATGCTTGTAAATAGCTTCGCTTAAAACAATTTTTTCGAGATCGCGCCCTTTTCGGATAAGACTGTCAACATTATCAATATGTGATATACGAACAACATCCTGCGTGATAATTGGCCCGGCATCAAGATCTGTTGTGACATAATGACTTGTTGCGCCAATGATTTTCACACCACGCTCGTGTGCTGCATGATAGGGTTTTGCGCCGGCAAATGCAGGTAAAAATGAATGATGGATGTTGATGATCCGATTCGGATAATTGGCCACAAACTGATCAGACAGTACCTGCATATACCTGGCTAATACAACAAAATCTATATTGTATTGTTTCAAAATTTCGATCTCTTTCAACTCCTGCTCCGCTTTATTTGAACTGTTCTTTTCGATCAGCTGAAAATCGATACCAAAACTTTTTGCCACTGGCCTCAGTGTATCGTGATTACTGATTATTAATGGGATATCCGTCTCCCAATCGCCTGCCGTATATCTCGCTAAAATATCAAACAGGCAATGCGACATTTTTGATACAAACACAGCCATCCGCGGACGTTTATCGGAAAAATGAAGTGAAAACTTGATAGCAAATTTCTGAGCAATAAGAGTTTGAAAATAATCTGCAATTTTCTCGCGGGGAATCGTAAATTTCTCCAATTCCCATTCCACACGCATATAGAATATTTCCTCTTCATGATCGACATGCTGATCGAGATGTAAAATATTACCATGGTTCTCGTTTAGAAATTCGGTGACAGCTGCCAAAATACCTTGTTTATCAGGACAATGAATAAGTAGTATTGCAGTATTTCTTATAACCGCATTTTTGCGAATCGATTGCATATATTTAGTTGAAAGTTAATAATCTTTGAAAACTTAAAGTACGCCCTTTGTACTTGGAAGTGATTGCACGAACGGATCTTTTCGGATTGCCATTTTCAATGCCCTTGCAAATGCTTTGAAAATTCCTTCAATCTTATGATGTTCATTGGTTCCCTCTGCTTTAATGTTTAAATTAGCTAAAGCGGAATCGGACAATGACTTAAAAAAGTGAAAGAACATTTCTGTTGGCACGTCACCGACTTTTTCGCGATGGAATTTAGCATCCCATACCAGCCACGATCTGCCGCCAAAATCGAGGGCCACCTGCGCCAGACAATCATCCATAGGCAGACAGAAGCCATATCGTTCGATGCCTCGTTTGTCGCCAAGTGCTTTTCGGATGGCTTCACCAAGGGCAATACCTGTATCTTCGATCGTATGATGTTCATCAACGACAAGATCCCCTATTACCTTAATTGTCAGATCGCAACCCGAGTGGCGCCCGATTTGATCGAGCATATGATCAAAAAATCCCAATCCTGTCGAAACATCGCATTTCCCGGTGCCATCTAATTTCAGCTCAACAAAAATATCGGTTTCCGAAGTTTTTCTTCGAATTGTAGCCGAACGTTCGCCAATTGCCAGAAAGCTGAAAATATCGTCCCAACTGTCGGAAATAAGGGCACATGAGTCATCTAATTTTTTAGCTTCCAATTCGTTGCTCCGACTCTCAGGTGCAAAGAATATTCCTTTAGCACCCAGGTTTTTTGCCAGTTCAATATCTGTGGGACGATCGCCAATAACAAATGATCCGGCGAGATCGTACTCTTGCGAAAAATAATCCTTCAGCATGCCTGTACCCGGCTTACGATTGGGTGATTTGTCAGCAGGCATGGAGGGATCAATATGAATATTATTGAATTTAATTCCTTCGTTTTCAAAAGCTTTCAGCATCATTTGCTGCGCCGGCCAGAATGTCTCAGCCGGATAGGATGAGGTCCCCAATCCATCCTGATTTGAAACGATGACCAATTCAAAATCAAGTAATTTTTGAATATTATAAAGATTCCGGAACACGCCGGGTATAAACTCGAGCTTTTCGAGTGAATCAACCTGCGCATCGCTTAATGGCTCGACAATCAGCGTTCCGTCACGATCTATAAAAAGGACTTTTTTCATTCTTAATCTTTATTAATTCTAAAACACGCACTAAATCAATTCATCAAATGCCTCCATCAGCGTGGCATTCTCTTCAGGCGAACCAATGCTGATCCGCAGACAACCTTCGCAAAGAGCGATTGAAGAGCGATCGCGAACGATAATTTTCGCATTGACAAGGTATTGATAAATTCCCCGTGGATCGTGAGTTTTGACCAATACAAAATTGGCGTCCGTTGGATAAACCTTTACCACAAACGGATACTTTTTCAAATTGGCAATCATTTTCTCCCGTTCTTTCAGGATAATCGCAACCCAGTCAAGCATCTGCTGCTCATTGGATAATAACTCAAGTCCTTTTTGCTGGGTCAGAATACTCAGGTTATACGGGTATTTGATACGGCTCAACACATCAATGATAGATTCCGAAGCAAACGCCATTCCCAGACGCAGTCCTGCCATTCCCCAGGCTTTCGAAAATGTCTGAAGAATTACCAGGTTAGGGTATTGATCCAACTGCGGCAGAAAAGACTTTTCGGGACAAAAATCGATGTAAGCTTCATCTACAACAACAATACCACTGAAACTTTCGATAATCCGCAATATGGCATGATTATCGAGTGCATTGCCGGAAGGATTGTTCGGAGAACACAGAAATATGATTTTGGTATCAGCGGTTACAGCCGCAAGCACTGCATCTGCATCCAACTCAAATTCATCACTCAGCGGAACAAGATTCACTGCAACGTTATTTGTATCGGCTGCAACCCGGTACATCCCGTAAGTCGGATTAATTGAAACAATATTATCCTTCCCTGGTTCACAAAATGCGCGAAACAGCAAATCGATCGGCTCGTCGCTTCCGTTACCCAGGAAGATCTTCGGTACCGCTACGTTTTTAATTTCACCAACCCTTGTTTTCAGTTTTACCTGACGCGGATCGGGATAACGATTCCAGGGTGAATTAAAGGGATTCTCATTTGCATCAAGAAAAGCTACTGCCTCGCCCGAAAACTCATCCCTTGCGCTGGAGTAGGGTTTTAAAGAGCGGATATTCTCGCGAAGTAATTTATTAATATTTAAGCTCATAATGTATTATTCATCTTCAATTTCCTGTCTATCTCTTTTACCTTTAATGCAAAAATTGCAGTGCTAATAAGAAGACCTATCATTGTACAACCATTTTCCAAGGTCAATGAACCAAATACAATCAACCCTGTTTCAAGTCCGAGAGATACTAAACATACGGCTAAAATTATTCTCCAAATTAACAATTGTCTTTTCATTTGCATTTTATTTATTCATTCTCAATGCTTTCTGACATAATTCATAATTACTTCTCTCAAATGATTCGTAATTCAAATTGATTTCATTCTTAGCGTTGCGGCATTCTTGTGAGCAAAGAGTTGTTCTGCCTCCGCCATCTGCTCGATGACCGGACCTAACAATTTAATTCCTTCTTTGGAAATCTCCTGATAGGTTATTTTTTTGCAGAAACTGTCCAGACCAATTCCGCTAAACGATTTAGCCCAGCCATTTGTTGGGAGTGTGTGATTAGTTCCTGACCCATAATCTCCTGCACTTTCCGGTGAATAATTTCCAATGAAAACCGACCCGGCATTCGTAATCCTTTCTGCTAAACCGGCTGCATCTTTTGTTGCTATAATCAGGTGTTCAGGTGCATAAGAGTTAATCAGACCAAGCATCTCCTCCACATCATTCACAAGGATTGCACGACTATTATCGAGGGCTTTGGCTGCCGTTGTTGCACGAGGAAGCTCTTTAAGTTGCTTTCCCATTATCGTTATAACCTTCTGAATCAGTTTCTCTTCGGTTGTCACCAGTATCACCTGGCTATCAGGTCCGTGTTCAGCCTGCGACAACAGATCGGCGGCAATAAATTCAGGATTTCCGGTTTCATCAGCCATCACAGCTACTTCAGAAGGACCGGCCGGCATATCGATTGCACAATCGGCCATGGCAACAAACTGCTTGGCTGCCGTGACCCATGAATTCCCGGGTCCGAATATTTTATCAACTTTCTGAATCGATTCGGTACCATATGCCATCGCTCCAATTGCCTGTATCCCACCTATTTTATAGATCTCGGTGATATGGCAAATGGAGGCAGCGAATAATATCGCAGGGTGAATTTCCCCATTATGATCGGGTGGAGTGCAAAGCACCACATCGTGGCAACCGGCAATCATCGCAGGAATTCCAAGCATCAGGACTGTCGAAAACAATGGAGCCGATCCACCAGGGATATACAAACCAACACGCTCAATCGGAATTGATTTCTGCCAGCATTTTACGCCTGGCATTGTTTCAATCACGCGATGAGGGAACTTCTGTGCGACATGAAACTTATCAATATTCTGAGCAGCAATATTTATCGCACTCTTCAATAATGGATCGATCTTTCGTACAGCAGCCTTTATTTCGTCGGCCGAAACTGCAAAATCATCAATGTCAACATGATCAAATTGATTTGTATATTCCCGGATTGCTGCATCTCCGTCTTCACGGATCTTAGACATTACTTCGCGCACCTTTTCGACTTTTTCAGAATTGTCTGCTGATGGTCTTTGTGTAATTTCAGGCCACGATTTAAGCAGTGGATAGCGGTAAATTTGCATGACAGTATCGTTTTATAAAATCATTTTCTCAATCGGAATCACCAATATTCCTTCAGCGCCATTTTTCTTCAGATTACCAATCACTTCCCAGAATTCACTTTCGTTGATTACTGAGTGAAGTGAACTCCATCCACTTTTTGCCAAAGGCATAATGGTAGGTGAAGTCATTCCTGGGAGAACCTTGATAATCTGTTCCAGCTTGTCGTTTGGGGCATTCAGCAGGATGTATTTTTTCCCTCTCCCCTTCTCAACTGCTTCGATGCGGAAGATCAGTTCGTCGAGGATAACTTGCTTCTCTTTAGATAGATTGGGTGTTGCAACGATGACCGCCTCCGAATCCATAACATTGTGTACCTCTTTCAAACGATTGCTCACAAGTGTACTCCCTGAACTTACAATATCGAAAATAGCATCAGACAAACCAATCCCGGGAGCGATCTCAACTGAACCTGCAATAAAATGAATATCAGCATTGATGTTGTTCGTGGTTAAAAAGTCCTTCAAAATCCTTGGATAGGATGTGGCGATTTTCTTTCCCGAAAACCACTCAAGGCCAGCGTATTCGATATCCTTTGGAATTGCCAGCGACAAACGGCATTTACTGAATCCAAGGTGTTTGATAATTTCAACCGGTTGTTGTTGTTCTGCGACCTCATTTTTACCGACAATTCCGATATCGGCGACCCCATCGGCAACGCACTGTGGAATATCGTCATCGCGCAGGAATAAAGCTTCCAACGGGAAGTTTTTTGCAGGTGAAATCAATCGGCGGCTACTGGCTACAAGCTTAATGCCTGTTTCTGTGAGCAATGCCATCGAATCTTCGTTTAACCGACCTTTGGTCTGAATAGCAATTCTTAATATTGAATCCATGTGTTTAAATTAAAAAAGGCTTACCTGATGAACGAGGTAAGCCTTTGTTTTGGTAATATGATAATGGACGTACCAACCCCGGCTCACCTTATGGTAAGTGATGATGAAGTCCTGTATGAATGCTGATCTTTGTCATTTTTATTTTAATAATGCAATATTAAGCAAAAATCAGATCGGATTTTTCAATTCGGGAAATTGAATGTTAAATTTTAATTAATTGTACTTGCAATCGATTGCACCTTTCATATATTTGTATCCAGAAAATTAAATACGACAATATGATTAGAAAAATGATTGCTCTGATTGTTCTTGTTTTTATAGCTTCGACAAGCTTCTCAAAAACAACGGATAATAAAAAACTGTTTTCTCCAGGTTACATCAAGAAAACAATGAAGACTGTGACTGCCTGGCAGCTTAAAAACCCAAAGCACGAGACTACAGACTGGACAAACGGCGCTTTTTATGCCGGCGTTTCAGCAGCATGGGAAACTACCAAATCGAAATCAATTTATCAGGCGATGCTGGACATGGGCAATTCCACAGGTTGGAAACCCGGCAAGCGCTGGTATCACGCCGATGATATCGCTATTTGCCAAACCTATGTTGATGTTTATAAAGTAGAGAAGAAACAGGAAATGATTCAGCCATTCATCGATACGCTGGCCATTTTCATGAAAAAACCCTATCCTACAAAAGGGAACGAGGTCATTAAATGGTGGTGGTGCGATGCATTGTTTATGGGTCCTCCGGCAATGGTGAAGCTTGGGGTTGCAACGGGGAACGACAGCTACCTTAAATACAGTGATCAGTTATTCAAAGAGTGTTATGATCTGCTGTATGATAAAGATGAACATCTTTTTGCCCGCGACCTGAAATATGTAATCAAAAACGACGGAAAAGATATTCATGAAGCAAACGGCAAAAAAATCTTTTGGTCACGCGGGAATGGCTGGGTGATGGGAGGTCTTGTAAGAGTTTTGCAGGAGTTACCTGCCAATTATGCAGGGCGCGCTTTTTATATTGATGTCTTCAAAGAGATGTCTGCACGTTTGAAAGAACTTCAGCAGGCCGACGGAATGTGGCGTGCCAGTTTGCTCGATCCCGATTCGTATCCAGGCGGTGAAGTAAGCGGCTCAGGATTTGATTGCTATGCAATAGCCTGGGGAATTAACAATGGCATTCTTGATAAGGCAACCTATCTTCCTGTCGTCGAAAAGGCATGGATCGGACTGAATAAATGTGTTGGAAAAGATGGTCATGTTGGCTGGGTTCAGCCCATTGGAGCCGATCCAAAGAAAAACTTCACCGCCGAGAGTTGGGAAGTTTATGGTTCTGGCGCTTACCTGCTTGCCGGAAGTGAAGTGATAAAATTGAAAAGATAAAATATTTAAAGCAATACTTTAATTCTGATTGTTTTGAAGCCTGGCAGTTCTCCATGACTGTCAGGCTTTTTTAATACGGAACCTTATCCATCTTATCATTCCATTTATCAAAGACTTTAACCGCCTCTTTCTGGAGTAATTGTATTGGTTTTAGTTTGCGCTGAT
>JAAFHB010000449.1 GCA_010906965.1 Mariniphaga sp.
ATCATTCCATCATACTCGCTCATCTGGATTGATCAGGTGTACGATTACATGCTATGGAAAGACGACAAAGCCTTCATTGCCGGATTTGAACTGGGTATTTCCAATGTACTGGATTGGTTCGAAAAGAACAGTCTGCCCAATGGTATGACCGGCAAACTGGACTGGTGGTGCGCACTTGCATGGCCAAGACATTACAACAACGGTGAACCCCCAAAAGTATTAGAAGGCAGCAATACCCTCTATTCCCTTCATCATGCCTATACACTACGACACGCTGCTGCCATTTTGAATTATCTTGGGAAACCGGTTCAGGCAGCAGAATGTGTCAGGAAAGCCGATCAGATTTGCAAATCGGTGAATCTGTTGTGCAAAAATCAGGACGGATTTTATACTGAATCACCAGACAATAAACAAGTAAGCCAGATAACAAACCTTCTGGCCATATTGGCTGAAGCAGTCAGAGGCGAAGAAGCAAAACAACTGATGTTAAAATTACCAGAACCCAAAGATTGGTTTGGTCAGATAGACTTGTTTTTGCACTTGTACCTGTTTGAAGCAATGAATAAAACCGGATTGCAGGATCAGTTTATCCCTCAGCTTTCAGAATGGCAGCTGATGAAGGATCGCGGCATGACTACTTTTGCTGAAGTTCCATTGGAATGGGGCGAAGAGAACCAGCGATCGGAATGTCATCCCTGGAGTACTTCGCCCAACTATTTCTTCTTCCGGACGATCTGTGGAATTCAACCTTCCTCAGCAGGTCACAAAACAGTTGAAATTGCTCCTATATTTGGTGAACTTATTCAGATAAAAGCAGTTTATCCGCATCACCTGGGAAACATCGAACTTGATCTGAAACGAAACGGATTAATTGTGGAAGGTTCTGTCACAATACCGGAAGGAATAAAAGCAAGCTTTATCTGGGGAGCTCATAAAACAGATCTGAAACCTGGAAGGCAGCGCATAAAGTTTGAGAAGTGATTGAAATTAAGGAAGAGAATATAAATTTAAAACAATAATCAGATGTCGAAGAACGTCCTGTTTCTAATACTCGTTGTTTGTAGCTTAACCACTTATGGGCAAGAATATACCTTGCCGCTGTATTCTGGAAAAATTCCTAACTCAATCAGGGAAGCTGCTCCTGATAAGGTTGAAAAAAAGGATATTATCCTGTATAGCAAAGTACAGAATCCCGATATTGCTGTGTATCTGCCATCGAAACGATTTGCAACCGGACAGGCGGTAGTCATTTGTCCAGGTGGCGGTTATTGGGTGTTGGCCTACGATTTGGAAGGAACCGATATTGCCCAATATTTGAATTCAATGCGCAAATATAAAATTTCAGCCGAATTACACATTTTATCCGAAGGAGAGCATGGGTTTGGTCTTGGGTTGAATAACGAACATGTGGCTTCGTGGACAAATAGTTTAAGATTATGGCTCAACTGGTTGAATACCAAAAAATAAAAATCGTTAATCGAACTTATTATGCAATACAGATTTTTAATCAATATATTTTTCCTCCTTCTTTCCAACTTCATCTATGGTCAGAAAATTGAAATTGGGCATTTGAAAACTGACAATCAGTCAACTCCCCTCGGGTTCGACAATCAGGTTTCGGAGTTTAGCTGGATTTTGCAGTCAACGGAAAGAGGAACATCGCAAACGGCTTACGAGATTCTGGTTAGTGATGATCTGAAAAAAATGGACGATGGAAATCATTGGAAATCTGGCAAAATTACCGGCGACCAAACTTTTGGAATTCAATATTCCGGAAAACCTTTGAAATCGTTTACCCGCTATTTCTGGAAAGTAAGAGTCTGGAATCTTAAAGACGAAGTTTCGGCATGGAGCGAGCCATCGTGGTTCGAAACCAGCATGATGAACATTTCGGATTGGAAAGCGCAATGGATTTCTGATCAACGCGGTCTTCCTGCTAAAGACGAAGATTTTTACAAGGAAACTCCCAATCCACTGCTTCGGAAAGAAATCAAATTGAAAAAAGAACTACGTTCTGCGCGACTTTACATTGCCGGATTAGGTTATTCGATTGCCTATATTAATGGACAACGAGTTGGGGATCATATGCTTGATATGCCATGGACGCAATTTAACAAGCAAGTGACGTATAACACTTTTGATGTTACTACGATGCTTCGTAAAGGGGAGAATGCCATTGGAGTAATGCTGGGTAACGGCTGGTACAATCCAATGCCGCTAAAACTTTTCCGGACGTATAACCTGCGTAATACACTCACTGTAGGCAAACCTTGTCTCAAAGCGCAGTTGAGAATAACCTATAATGACGGATCAACTGAGACCATTGTTACCGATGAAAGTTGGATGGGGGGCGATGGTCCGATACTGAAAAACAGTGTTTACCTGGGCGAATTATATGATGCACGCCTGGAACAAAAGGGATGGGCAGAACCCGGCTTTGATGAACGAAACTGGCATAAAGCAACTGTTTTGACAGGGCCAAAAGGAGCGCTTATTGCCCGGTATATGCCGCCTGTACGGGCTACCAGGATACTGAAGTCCCTAAAAATGACAGAGCCAAAACCCGGAGTTTACCTTTTCGATTTTGGCCAAAACTTTGCCGGAGTTTCACGCCTTTATGTGAAAGGTTCCGCAGGAACTAAAGTAACCATGCGGGGAGGTGAAGATATTCATGCCGACGGAACACTAAATTTTCTGACGGTAATTACAGGACAACTAAAAGCGATGTGGAACCTCAAGGGTGGTCCCGGTTGTCCTGATGATCCGATGATGATCAATACCTATATCCTGAAAGGGGAGGGCGACGAAGTTTTTACTCCTGAATTTACTTTTTCCAGCTTCCGATATATTG
>JAAFHB010000450.1 GCA_010906965.1 Mariniphaga sp.
TGGGGACAGAGCAGCATCCAGCTAAATTACGGACCAGTCTCTTTAGGATTCTCAAACGAAAATCTCTGGTGGGGACCAGGCATGCGCAATTCGCTCGTGATGAGTAATTCTGCAGATGGATTTAGACATTACACATTTAATACCATTAAGCCAATTCGAACCCCGATTGGCTCCTTTGAAGGTCAGATAATTGCCGGAAGATTAGTAAACTCAGGTTATGATGTGCCGGATATCAATCGCACTTTTCTGGGATGGTCAATTTATCTGCCGAAAAGAGATGAAAGGCGCTATATTAATGCGATGGTATTAACCTACCAACCAAAATGGGTTCCCGGGCTTTTTATTGGCATGACCCGCAGTTTCACCAAATATGACAGTGAAAAAGACAGCAGTTTCAGAACGTTATTTCCCATCTTTTACCCGCTCCAAAGAAAAAACAACTACGATAATCCTGCACGGCCAGTTGCCGGCGATCAGCGGGCATCGGCATTTATTCGGTGGTTATATGTACCTGAAAATGCAGAAGTTTATCTTGAGATTATGCGTGAAGATAAGCCATATAATACGCGTGATTTCATCCTTCAGATGGAATACAGCAGGGCTTATATTTTCGGCATGCGGAAGATGATCGCATTGAACCGCCATAAAGGACAATACATCCAGGTAAATGTGGAACTAACACAATTGGAACAAACCAATGCCAACCCCAATGCACTTTATCGCTATGTTTATACCAGTAAGGTGATTATGCAAGGATATACGAACAACGGTCAACTTTTAGGTGCGGGCATTGGTCCCGGAAGCAATATGCAATCACTCTCTGTTAGCTGGGTTCATGGATTAAAAATCGTCGGATTGCAATTCGAGCGCTACGTTCACAACAACGATTTTCACAATATCGGCATCAAAGATGTCCGGGCCAACTGGGTCGATTTAAGCGCAACGGCTATGGCCGAATGGAATTGGCGTAACCTGCTTTTGTCTGCGAAATGTGGGGAAATCATATCCTTCAATTATGAGCATCGCTACCAGGCAAAGAACCCAAGCCCTGAGCGGTTCTTTGGTGCAGGCAAAGATGTATACAATTTCCAGTCACAAATCGGGGTGACCTATCGGTTTTAAGCAGAATATTACCATTTGATGCAAGATTAAATAAATGGGAACTCCCGGATTCCTCATCTACCTTAACCATAAGTTTAATCTCTTCTCGGGCGATGAACGCAGCATACTTGTAAAAAAAAATATTTACTTCTCTTTTCTTATAAAGGGATTCAGTATCTCCATTTCGTTATTGCTTGTTCCTTTAACCCTTAATTATCTTTCGGTTTATGAATTTGGAGTATGGCTTACACTTAGTTCGATATTTACCTGGATCAATTATTTTGATATCGGGCTGGGAAACGGACTCCGAAATCGCCTGGCTGAATCGATGGCTAAAAATGATAAAAAATTAGGTCAAATATACGTTAGTACAACTTTTTTCATTCTGTCGCTGATTGTTACAGTTGTCTTCCTGATCTTCTTAGCCTTTCAGCCTTATCTGAACTGGGCAGAAATTTTGAATGCCGATCCTGAAAAAGTTGCCAATCTGAACAAAGTAATTGTTTTATCATTCGCTTTCTTCTGCCTCAATTTTCTGTTTAAAATAATTGGAATCATCTATGCTGCAGCGCAAAAGCCTGCCTTCAACGACTTAATCACATTCCTCGGCAGTCTGCTTTCGCTGATAATTATTTTCATCCTGACAAAAACTACCGAAGGAACCCTGATGAATGTTGCGGTTGTATTTTCTGCCGCACCTACAGTAATTCTTTTGGTTGCCTACCCGATTACTTTCTTTGGCTATTTTAAAGATTTCCGACCTAAAATAAGTGCCATAAAGCCATATTACGCAAAGGATCTTATGAATCTGGGGTTTCAGTTTTTCGTTTTGCAGATATCAGGGTTACTTATTTTCGGAACATCGAATATAATTATCTCCCGTATTCTTGGACCTGAGCAGGTTGCCCCGTATAATATTGCTTTCAAATACTTTAGCATTGCAACGATGGTTTTCAACATCATTATTGCACCGATGTGGTCTGCATCGACAGATGCTTTTGCAAAAGGCGATCTGCTTTGGATTAAAAAATATATGCAAGGGATGCTTAAAGTGTCCATTCTCAGCACCATTGGTGTAGTGGTGTTAATCCTGACCTCAAATATAGCTTACCATTTATGGATTGGAACCGCTGTAATCATACCGTTTAAATTAAGCATTTGGATGGGCATATATACAATCGTTGTTTTATGGAGTACTTGTTTCTCGACGTTTCTTTTCGGTATCGGGAAATTAAGAATTCAACTCATCAACACGGTTATAGCATCCTGCCTGTTTATTCCATTGGCATTGTGGCTAAGTAAATCATTGGGAATTACAGGAATAGTTATCGCGCTATGCATCACAAATTTGTCAGGCGCAATATTGAATCCGCTACAATACAAAAAAATAATTTCCGGTAAAGCATCCGGAATCTGGGATAAATAGTAAAAAAGGTTAGATGTCAAAAATTGCAGGTGTTGTAGTCGCTTATTACCCTGACTTCCAGAAGTTGTTATTTAATATCGGGACTTTTGTAGATGAGATAGAACAACTTTTTATTGTCTTCAATAGTCCTGTCAGCAATGAAAACGCGAATGACCTAAGCTCCAGACATTCAAACATCCAAATCGTAATCTACGATGTGAATATTGGCATTGCGGCAGCGCTAAACCAAACCGCCCAAAAGGCTTTTGACCTTGGTTACGATTGGTTACTAACGATGGACCA
>JAAFHB010000067.1 GCA_010906965.1 Mariniphaga sp.
CAGGAATAATGAATGCACCGGTGAAAATAAGTTTTCTCTCAATGTAATAAACACCAATTAGTCAAACTCTTCCCTTTACACATTAACCTTTACACTTTAACCTTTATACTTTAACCTTTATACTTTAACCTTTTTTTAGGGTTTAATTACTTTCATCAGTGCACCCGGAATTTGAAGGAGATCGTAATCGTGATCATAAATCAGGTATTTATTAATCCAAACTGTCACGAACTTTTCCTTGTATTCGCGTAAACCTTTATATTGCGAGAAACCTCTGATCTTTTCGTAAGCAAACTTCATGGATTTCTCCTTGAAAGTATGGGGATCGTCAATACCAGACATCGGCGCAAATCCCATATTTGCAAACGAGTAACCTTCAGCTTTTAAATAAAGGAACAATTCTACGATCAAAAAATCCATTACACCATTTGGGGCATCGGTTGTTTTACGAATCAGATCGTAAGTCCCTTCACCAGTGGCAAAATCAGGAATTATATTTAAAAAAGCGACAACCTTCTCTTCCGAATTTTCAACAGTAATAAGTGTTTGCTGCTTCAAATCTTCCCAAACAAACATCCCTTGGGAGAAGATAATCTCGTTCCTGCCCGTTTCTTCCAACCACTCGTCAGAAACCGCTTTAATTTTCTGAAGCAAACCGTCTTTGATAGGCGCCATGTGAATGTTTGTTTTATAGCCACGATCCTTCACTTTTGATAACGCGTTACGGATCGATTTTTTCGAACCACCTTCAAGCGAAAAAGTTTTCAAATCAACCAGTCCTTCCTGTCCCAAAAACAGCTCTTTCTTTTTCAATCTTTTATAGCTTTCCAGATCACTTTCAGGAACGCGGTAGTATATACTCTTTAGACCAACTTCAAAGCAAAACGTATCAAACTCATTAATAGCTTGTTCCATCTGCTCCGAATTCTCAGCAACAGGACTTTCTAATACAACGGCAAAATTTCCGGCAGGCCGGTACGAAATAAACGCATTCAACCCTTCCGGCTCAAAAATCATTTTATCCTGATAAGTCTTAAAATAATCGAGTGCCGATTTTCCATATTGACTAACCAATTTCAGTGGTCTTTCTAACTCAAGCGCTGTAGGTACACTCTTTAAAAAATAGGGACGGATAAGGGTGTAAATTAAAAAACCGAAAGTCAAAAAACCACTAATATTGATTGATAAAATAAACTTATGCGCAAAATTATCGACTGGTTTGAGATCACTGCTCCCAACTAGAAAATAGTTCTCTAAACCATACTGGATAGATTCCCAAAGACTAAAGTCAATATTAAAATGCTTTTTATCAAGATAATAAAATCCAATCACGCAGTAGACTAATACTGCCAGCATACTTAAAACTGCAGTTTGAATTCCAACAGATCGTAATCGCGGATTGTTTTTGACGTAGTAATCCTTCTTTGTGAAAATCAAAACAACCATCACAATAATAGCAGCAATCGCTTCCTCATAATCAACAGCTTTGGTTAAATTACCAATCATCGATACGAAAGAAAGAAAAAATGCAAACCACCACGCAATTTTCAACCCTTTAAGCATAAAGGATGCGGTAACCAATAAAAACAGCCCAAGAACCAAAACAAAATAATTAGAAACAATGATCGCGTCCATCGGCAAAAAATCACTTAACCAATGAACGCGTTCCGAGATTGCGGGCGTCAATACTGATACGATATTAATTATCCCTAATGACAATAACAATAATGCTGGAATTACCCTCATCAATAACTTATTGATTTTTAGCAAAAAACTAAATATACCTGCCATCAATGGAAGCCAAAATTCGAAGAACCTGTATAGTAGGGTTATTGTTAATGCTTCAATATCTGAATATCCCAAACGGACAAGAATTAAAGTCATTGATACCTCAATAGCACCAAGTCCTCGTAACATTGGAGACACAATCAGGAAGATAACTGAAATTATATATCCCAAAAATGCGGCAAAAAGCGAAGGAGTGTACCCCAGTGCTATCATCGCAATATAGAGATGGGCAATACCTGTACACTCAATCAGCGTAGAATAAAACAAGGTTATTAAGAATTGCTTTTTACTGATCCTGTTATTCCGGATATCAATTGAAAATACTTCGAAGAATGAGAATGTTTTGACAAGCCAACGGTAAAAGACTCCTTTTTTTACGATCGATCTGTAGATCAAATAGATTACTAATATGAGCAATAACATTGAAATAAAAGCAATCCACTCACCTGATCCAATTCCGCCAACTAATAATGAATAAATAAAAATAGGAACTGCCACAACGATCACGGATAATATACCTACAAAACCATAAACTGCAGAAGCAAAGTGAATTTGAGATTTTGTAATACCTTTCTTTTCGATCTCGCCCGTAAAAAATGCAAGCGACGAAATTCCTCCGGCAGGTAAGAAGATACTGATCAAATTTCGTTTCAGAAATAAAACAATGGCAGTTATTAGCGGGATTCGGTGCCGGATAGAGGCAAAAGATGCAACATACATTAATCCTTGCAGCACAATATAAACAACCGTCAAAAATATCCCGGCCAAAACAAATCTCCAGTCTGCATCAAAAAGCACACGTTTGACTTCAGCCAATTCTGTATGTTCATGATTTATAAACCAAATACCAACTCCAATCGAAAAAATAGTAAAAATTGCCTGAGCAAGCAATTTGCTGTTCTCACGAAAAAAAGGAAGGCTCCGTTCTTTAATAAACTGGCCTACTACAACGAAAGGTCTATTTGCTTTAGTCAAAAACATATCAGTATCGGTTAATCATAAAAATAAAGCCGCAATAATTTTAAATGCAAATTGTTACAGCTTTATTATATATTTGAAACAGAGAGGGGAATAGTAGTCCCCGACATATGAGTTCCTACTTTACAGAAAACTTATAGATGCATACTGAATTATAAACTTCACCTGGGCGTAAAACTACCGTGGGAAATTCCGGTTGATTTGGTGAATCAGGAAAATGCTGAGTTTCAAGACATAGCGCAGATCTGAAATTATAAGGTTTATTCTGCTTTCCTATCTCCTTGCCTTTCAGAAAATTACTGGTATAAAATTGAACTCCGGGTTCGTTTGTGAAAACTTCCATAAATCGACCACTTTGTGGATCATAGACAGAAGCCGCGAGTGTTATCACTTTTGCATCGGTTTTATTCAATACAAAATTATGATCGTATCCTAAACCAAATGCCAGTTGCTCATTTTTCTCATTTATTCTTGATCCAACAGTTGCAGGTGTTGTAAAATCAAGAGGTGTACCAATTACAGACTCAATATTTCCGGTTGGAATAAGTGTAGAATCCACTGGTGTATATTTGTCGGCATTCAGAAATACTTCATGATCAAGTATGTCGCCATTTCCGGCACCATGAAGGTTAAAATAAGAATGATTTGTGAGATTCACGATGGTTGGCTTGCTGGTTTCGGCACGATAAGTGATCGAAACCTCATTGGCATCCGTAAGCTTATAATTCACCGTCACCTTTAAGTCACCGGGATAACCTTCCTCCATATCGGGTGAAACCAAAGTAAGCTCCAATTCATTTTGACCTTTGGGAACAGCTTTCCAAACTTTGGCCGAAAATCCTTTGACGCCGCCATGTAAGCTATTCGGTTTGTTATTAATTGCCAGCTTATATTTAATACTGTCGATAGCAAACGAACCTTTCGCAATGCGATTCCCATAACGACCAATTGAAGCACCAAAATATTGCTCATCAGCACTAAGATAACCGTCAATGCTCTCATATCCTAAAACAACATCTTCCATTTTTCCGCTTTTGTCGGGAACCATCAACGACACAATGCGGCCACCATAGTTGGTAACATTCATTTCCAAACCGTTCTTATTCTTAAGCATATAAAGGTCAACCTGTTTTCCGTCAACCAATTTATGAAATGCTTCAGGTTTAATTGCTGGTTTTGAAATCTTTTGATTACAGGAAACTAATGCGAAAACCGCAAGCATAGCAAAAGTAAATACTTTCATAGTGATGAAATTATTTTTTTAAATACATTTAGTTACAAATCTAATCATTAAATTTTATTGATCAAGGTCTGCCAATTATTTCGGAATATTATCTACTTTGCACCATATTAGCCATAAAAAATGTATCCAGTTTTAACTTAAAAGAAAATAAATTCGAAAATTCTTAACAATCATATTATGGAAGAGAAAAATCATGAGTCACGCAGAAGTTTTATTAAAAAATCAGCGGCAGCAACTGCCTTACTGACTATTCCCTCCATTATTCCGGCACATGCCTTTGGAGCGAATGACAGAATCAATGCTGCTGTTCTCGGATTGAATGGCCGTGGGAAAAACCATATTGAAGGTTTAATGGCACAGAAGAATGTGCAAATCACAACGTTTGTTGATCCCGACCTCAATGTTGCTGGTGAACGCGCAAAGGAGTTTGAAAAGAAGTACGGACAGAAGGTGAATATTGTGAAGGATATGCGCAAAGCTTTTGACAATAAAGATATTCACGTCGTCACCGTTGCAACCCCAAACCATTGGCATACATTGGCAACCATTTGGGCTTGTCAGGCAGGAAAAGATGTATATGTCGAAAAACCAGGATCTCATAACATTTGGGAAGGGCGTAAAATGGTTGAGGCTGCACATAAATACGACCGAATTGTTCAGCACGGCGTTCAGTTGCGAAGTTCGGTTGCAATTCGCGAGGCAATTCAACTGTTACGTGATGGATATATTGGAAAAGTTTACATGGCACGTGGACTTGTTTTCAGAAAAAGGCCGGACATTGGCAACAAACCTTTCGAGCCTGTTCCTGCCGGTTTAGATTATGATCTTTGGACTGGTCCTGCCCCCAAACGTCCATTCACTAAAAATATTGTTCATTACAATTGGCACTGGCATTGGGACTATGGCAATGGAGACGTTGGTAACCAGGGAATACACGAAACAGACCTATGTATGTGGGGCTTAAATGTTGGCCTGCCAACAAAAATAACGGCTATGGGTGGAAAATATCTTTGGGACGATTGCAAAGAGACGCCTGAACTGTTATCATCTGTTTACAATTATCCTGAAGAAAAAAAAATTATCCAGTTCGAGGTGCGTCCATGGTATACCAATGCGGAAGATGGTTCATCTGTCGGGAATATTTTCTACGGAGATAAAGGCTATATGGTGATCAAAGGTTACGATACTTACGAAACCTATCTTGGTGATGATAAAACACCCGGGAAAACACGTAAAGAAGGCGGTGATCACTTTAAGAATTTTATAGATGCAGTAAGAGCCCATGATTCATCAATGATAAATGCACCCGTTGAAAGTGCTCATCTTTCCTCCGCATTGGCTCATCTTGGAAACATTGCCTACCGGACAGGCAGGGTATTGACCTTCAATCCGGAATCTGAGTCATTTGTAAATGACCCTGAAGCGGACAAGATGCTGAGCCGGAATTATCGTGCGCCTTATATTGTACCTGAAATTGTTTAGTTAGCATGCTGAAAATACGAAAGGAGTGCTTGAACGCTCCTTTTTTTGTACTTTCAACTCAATAAAAGATAGGCATAAATCTCTCCTAACATTTTATTGAAGAGATATTTACATGTATATTGCCAGAAAACAGACTGAAAAAATCACCAATATGAACAACGATATTACCCCTTCGGCCGATGACCGGATTCAGGAACTCGAGAAGCAGCTATCAGAACTGCGGGAAAAGAATTTTTTTCTGGAAACTGAGAATAAAACTGTCAAAGAAGAAAAAGAAAAATACCAGCTCATCTGCGATTTTGCACAGGATTGGGAATTATGGATCAGTCCCAAAGGCGATCTTAAATGGATTTCACCATCATGCAATGATTTAACGGGCTACACGGTCAATGAATTTTTTAATGATTCCAAACTTTTCTATAAAATCATCTATCCCGATGACGAGATCCATTTCAGGCAATACTTGCACGACTCGATTAGTTTTATGCAAATTGGCCAGTCTATCGAATTCAGGCTTCTTACGCGTACAAAACAATTGCGTTGGTGTGAACTAAATAGTAAAGCCGTTTTTGACAGGATGGGTAGTTACCTGGGCCAGCGTGGTTCTATTCGTGATATTACCCGGCTTAAATCTGCACTTGGTCAAATCAGGGAGATGTCTGACAATCGGGTTTGGGAAATGAAATCGAACCAAAAGTACAGAGACGAAATTGCAGGTAAAGACCGGGAATTGGTCTCTTCGCTGATTGAAATCGCTCAAAAAAACGAAATGGTTCTCTATCTTCGTAAAAATCTTTCAGTTATAAGAAATACACTCCCGCAACCTACTCAGAAAAAAGTAACTGATATGTTGATGAAAATTGATGAACATCAACGCCGACAAGTATTTAACTGGGAAGATTTTAAATTTCATTTCGAAAAAGTTCATCAGGGCTTTTTTGCACGCCTTCAGGGAAAATACCCTGGATTAACCCAAAAAGATCAACGACTTTGCGCATACATCCATCTGGGTTTATCTACGAAAGATATTGCAGGATTAATAAATATCACTCCTGAAAGCGCTGAGATCGGCAGAATCAGGTTACGAAAAAAACTTGATCTAAGCCGCTCAAACAACCTTTTCACTTTTCTTCAAGAGATTTAAAGTAAGGGTATTTATAAATTAGCATCTATTTTTGTTAGGTTGTATGTAATTACATAACAATTACTTACATTTATATTATATGAAATAAAAAATAATGTTAGGTTGATATCGCCATTATTTTCAGAATAATGAATCCTTTTAAGCTTCCTTTGCGTAGATATTAAAAAATATTATCTCAATGGGACAGCTTAAATATCGAAAACTAACAAACGAAGAGATTGGACAGTTATTAATGCAAGGTTGCTTTTGCGAAGACTGGAATCTAATCGAAGTTGTCGGAGATTTCTTACCCGACAATATACGAAATACCAAATTTTCCGGATCTAACCGACTTGGACGTTTCGACGAGGAAATCACCCTTTTTGGAGGTGTACGCATGAAAACCGGCATTATCAATGCACATATCCACAATTGCACCATCGAAAATAATGCACTGATTAGCAGTGTGAAAAGTTACATCGCGAACTATCGAATAGGTGAAAGAGTTGTTATTCACAACCTGAATCAACTTGCTGTCGAAAATAAAAGTTCATTTGGTAACGGAATCCGCATTAAAGTAATCAATGAATTAGGTGGACGCGAAATTCCCATTTACGATCACCTATCGAGCCATGTTGCTTATATATTGGCCATGTATCGACATCGTACAAAGGCAATTGAGATCATCGAAAAGCTCGTCGACAATTATGTCAATTATATTTCCGATACTGTTGGAGAGGTAAGTACCGGGGCTCATATCATCAATTGCGGTATTATGCGCAATGTCAAAATTGGTCCATATGCTTCACTTGAAGGGGTTTCAAAACTTGTAAACGGCACTGTCAACAGCTCAGCCGCCGATCCTGTAGAGTTAGGTCAAGGGGTAATTCTCGAAAATTTTATTGTTTGCTCCGGAACACGAATCACCGATTCCACCCTGATTTCAAACTGCTTTGTCGGACAAGGGTGCATCCTCGACAAACATTATTCAGCTGTTGAATCGGTTTTCTTTGCCAACTGTCAGGGATTGCACGGAGAAGCCTGCTCTATCTTTGCAGGACCTTATACTGTTTCACACCATAAGTCAACGCTTTTAATTTCAGGGCTTTTCTCATTTATGAATGCCGGAAGCGGATCGAATCAGAGCAATCATCTTTATAAACTTGGACCTATTCATCAGGGTGTTGTTGAGCGGGGCGCAAAAACAACCAGCGATTCCTATATTTTATGGCCATCCAGAATTGGCGCATTTTCGCTGGTGATGGGACGTCATTACCGTCATTCGGATACAACCGATTTCCCCTTTTCGTACCTGATTGAAGAAAAAGACGAAAGCCGCCTGGTACCCGGAATCAATCTGCAAAGTATAGGTACCATTCGCGACTCGCAAAAATGGCCTAAACGTGACCGGCGAAAAGATCCTAATTTGCTTGATTTAATCAACTTCAATTTACTAAGCCCCTACACGATTCAGAAAATGATCAAAGGAAGGGCAATATTACTTGAACTGTTGAACGCCTCGGGCGAATCAGCCTCTTTTTACACCTACCATGGGATGATTATAAAGAATAGCGGTCTGATCAGAGGAATTTCACTTTATGAAAAAGCCATTTGGAAATTTCTTGGTAACTCAATGATAACCAGACTACAACGAAAACCAAATAATACGATTGAAGATGTTCACGATGCCTTGCGTAAAGACACCCCGCTTGGTAGTGGTTGCCGGTGGCTTGATCTTACCGGGATGATTTGTCCTTCAGAAGCCATTAACCATTTGCTTGATGCCATCGAAAACGGCGGCGTTCACTCCCTTGAGGAAATCAACGCCTCTATAAGGTCCATTCACGAAAACTACTACACTTACGAATGGTCGTGGGCTTGCGATGTAATTGAGGAGTTTTACGGAACTTCAGTTAAAGATTTTACTCCAAAAGATGTTATCGCAATCACCCAGAAATGGATGAAAGCTGTACTCGATATTGATCATATGCTTTATGACGATGCAAGAAAAGAATTTTCGCTTATCAAACAGACCGGTTTTGGGGTTGATGGTGACAGAGCCGTTCAGCAGCTCGATTTCGATAATGTCAGGGGCGAATTTGAGACACATGCCGAGGTGAGCTCAATCAGAGATCATATGGCTAAAAAAGAAGCTCTTGGAAAAGATGTTATTTCCAAAATGGAAAAATTATTAATATTTGAAACGATAAAAAATTAAAAATATATGTGTGGAATAATAGGATATATCGGGGATAAAAATGTCTATCCCATTTTAATTCAGGGCCTTCAGCGACTTGAATATCGTGGTTATGATTCAGCGGGTATAGCAATTTACAACGGTTCACTCACTGTACATAAATGCAAAGGAAGAGTTGCTGATCTTGAACGACATATTGCAAACAAAGATATCTCCGGATCGATTGGAATCGGACACACACGTTGGGCGACTCATGGTGAGCCTAACGATGTGAATGCCCATCCGCACACATCGATGAATGGCAATTTTGTGCTGGTTCACAATGGTATCATCGAAAACTATGCAGAATTAAAAGCCGATCTGAAGAAAAATGGAATTACATTTCAGTCTGACACTGATACTGAAGTTTTGGTCAACCTAATCGAATATTTTTATCAAAAAGGGGAAGAAGTAAATGCAGAAATTGCTGTCCGTCTTGCCCTTTCGAAAGTTGTGGGAGCATATGGAATTGCTGTGATCTGTAAAAACGAGAAGAACCAGATCATTGTTGCCCGGAAAGGAAGTCCTTTAGTGATCGGTATTGGCCATGGAGAATATTTCATTGCTTCTGATGCGACTCCTATAATTGGGTACACAAATAGTGTCATTTATTTAAACGATTACGATGTTGCAATCATCACCAAAGACAGCCTGACGTTGAAAACGGTTGAAAATATTCCGGTGGCATTCAAAATCACCAAAGTTGATATGACGATCGGTGATCTTGAAAAAGGTGATTTCGAACACTTTATGCTTAAAGAAATATTCGAACAACCAAAAACTATCGCTGATACCTTCCGTGGCCGAATTTCACCCGACCATACAGAAATAGTTTTAGGAGGACTAATGGATATCTTCCCTAAATTGCTAAAAGCACGCCGTATTATCATTATTGGTTGCGGTACTTCGTGGCACGCCGCGCTCGTAGGTGAATACCTGATCGAAGAATATGCCCGTATTCCTGTTGAAGTTGAATACGCATCTGAATTCAGGTACCGAAATCCAATCCTTACCAGCGAAGATGTGGTAATTGCGATCAGTCAAAGCGGTGAAACTGCTGATACCTTAGCAGCTTTACGAATGGCCAAAGAAAATGGTGCGACTATCCTTGGAATCTGTAATGTGGTCGGATCGAGCATTGCCCGGGAGACAGACGGAGGGGTTTATACACACGCAGGAGTTGAAATCGGAGTCGCGTCTACAAAAGCTTTTACTGCCCAGGTAACTGTAATGACACTTTTGGCTCTTAAACTGGCCAAAGAGCGGGGAAAAATATCTACTGAAGACTACCTGAATTTAATAAATGAACTGACTGAAATACCAGAAAAGGTGAAGTCCATTCTCGTAAAACATCCTCACATCAAAACAGTTGCAGCGAAGTATAAAGATGCTTCAAATGCACTTTATCTTGGTCGGGGATGTCTTTTCCCTGTTGCACTGGAAGGCGCCTTAAAGTTAAAGGAGATCTCCTATATGCATGCTGAAGGTTATGCTGCCGGTGAAATGAAACATGGACCCATTGCATTGGTCGACGACAACCTGCCAGTAGTGGTAGTGGCAGCCAAGGACCATTATTACGAAAAAATAGTGAGCAATATTCAGGAAGTGAAGGCCCGAAAAGGTAATATTATTGCTGTTGTGACGGAAGGTGATGATGGTTTGAAAGGGATGGTCAATGATTTATTCGAAATTCCAAAATCACATCCTGCAGTTACTCCGCTACTGGCAATCATACCTTTGCAGCTGTTCTCCTATTATATTGCAGTGATGAGGGGATGTGATGTGGATCAACCCCGAAACCTTGCCAAATCGGTTACTGTGGAATAAAAAATTAAAGGATACAGAAAAAAGGTTAAAGGATAAAGCAACGCACTTTAACCTTTAACCTTTTAACCTTTAACCATTTAATATATCATCCTTGAGCCTTACATCCTGATGATCATCTTGGGCCGTACGGGAAGTGCTTTATAAAAAATAGTCGCATCCGATTTAGGTATCACAATGCTGATCTGAGGCATTGAAGGCTGCCGATTAAATTTAACGAGCGACTGTATCGATCTTCTGACTTCAACTTCCTGGTATTTACGACGCATCGCATTGATGATCTTTTTTCCATCATCATCTGGTTTTTCGCTCTGCAAAATCACCAATCTTAAATTTCGGTCAAAATCCATCACAATGTAAACATCGCCAAGTTTGGCTGCAGCCGGCTCAACGGCCACTTTGTTTGCCTCTATGGTATCTTTAGGAGCTATTTTTTCGACATACTCAATTTTGGGAATTGTTGCTTCCGCATGTTTTAACATGAAAGGTTCTGCCATCCAATTCAATAAAGCCTCTGTGTGATACATTTTTATTGAATTGCTTACAGATGATTCCAAAATGCGGCTTTCGTGCAGCATAACGCCCTTCATTTCCAGAATAGCCGTATTATTGATCAGATCTAGCACCAGGTACATCGAGTCTTCGCTGGCAAGCTCTAAGCGCGAATGAAGCAAAACTTCTCTTTTCCTTAATTCAAAAAGCTTAACTTTTGCATCCTTATTTCCGGATGAAACAACCGTATCTGAAATTGTTTCATCTTTTGAATCTGTATTGTCATCCTCGGTTTTCTTTCCCTTGCTGCTCTTCTCCTTGCTATTCTTTTCGTTGTCATCCGAAGTCTGTACAATTGCCTTGGGAAGTGGGTTTTTTGTTAATACAGGCATTAAAACGGTATTGACAAGTGCATAAATAACAAATATGCTTAAAACACTGGTAATGATCCAGAAGGCTAATTTATTTTTCATTTTTAAGTCTTTAATAAATAAATACTTTCGATCCTTTACTCAATGTATGATAAATAATTTCCAGATCTTTGTCTCCAAGTCGAACACAGCCATGCGTAACGGGAAGTCCAAGAAAACGCTGATAAAGCGTACCATGAAGCATATAGCCATCTCCAATAGAAAGTGCATAATCGCCAAGTGTATTTTTTTCTATACGCGATGCTGATCTGGCCGAAGGTATGGGTAATCCATCTTCAAGAAATGCCCAGTCAGGCTTAATCCATGGACGATTCTCCTGTTTATTTAAAACGGCAAACATTCCCTTTGGGGTTTTAAATATGATTCGTTTTTTGCCGGCAATCAATACTTCGTTTTTGCCTGTGGAACAACCTCCGGTTCTGACTGTATCGCCATCGGCATTCCGTAATGAATACCTATTTTCGGTTGTATTCACAACGATATAAGGCTTCACAGGTTTAAGATTATCGAGTTTCGATTCGATCAGATTAATATTTCGCTGTGACCTAACTTCCAATTTTTCAATTCCTTCAGTGGTCGTTGCTTCCGAAACCTGAAATCCGGTAAACCATGATTTAACTTTAAAAGCACTTTCCTGAAATGCCGGAGTAAAAAGTATCATCAATACGAAAACACAAAATAGCAATACCGGAATAATCCACATTATAACGTTCAGGTATGACCGTTTATTTTCTTCTTTAATTTCCATTTTATTGATATTTAGTTTAGTAATTCTGAAAGTGATTTCATTGACCCAACAATAGTAATTGGCGTACCAACCGACACCCTGCTAAATAGCTCATCTATATCATTATCTGTAAGTGCAACGCAACCGGCAGTCCAATCGTCTCCCTTTCCTCCGTTACCATGTATTTCAATTAATCCACCAATGTGGCTGTTTTTAGAAATAAGACCTTGTCTTTTCCGACTGTTAAACGTAGCATAATCGGCTTCGTTCGGATAATTGATTAACAAAGCTTTGTGGTATCCGGATTCTCCGTTTGACTTCTTCTTTGTGATTCGATACATCCCTTCAGGTGTTGCTTTATCGCCTGCATAATGTTTATCGCCAATCCAATTCCGCCCAAACTCAACATCATATTCTTTGCTCAATTTTCCATTGTAATAGAGGTAACCTTTATGTTTTATTTTGTCAACGATAAAAGCGTAACTATTGTTCTGTGCCGATAAACGTATGGTAGCTGCAAACTGGTTTTGCCACTTCGAAAAATCAATAAAATATTCTTTTAATAGCGCATTTACATCTTTATCTGCAATGCTTATTCTCATCTTACCTTCGTTAAGTCGTTTGGTAGCAAGCATGATATCGCCTTTAACAAAAGCATTAAGTCCTTGTTCTAACGAGAGTTTACCAAATTCATAATTCTTTCTGACACTTACTTTGAGGGGTAGATGAATAAATACATCGTGATAATTGTCCAACTTTCGTTTCATCAACTCGATTTCCTTGAGATACTTCATCTTCAAAGAATTTTTGTTTGATCCGGACGAAGAATTTGCTTCCTGTGCTTTAATGATAGCCGTAAGAATCAGTTCTTTTGCCTTCGTAAAGTCTCTTGCAAAAAACACCTTTTCATTTTGGATCTTCCATTCAATAAGTGCTGCCTGATACTTTTTTTCAGCATTTCTATAATATTCAGGAGAATACACATCAGCATTGACTCTTTTTGCTTTGCCAAGAATCACTTGACACGAATCGAATTCGGCAATCGGTGGCTTGTCCATTGTTAAAATGAGCACCACATATATAATGACGACTATCGATAATAAGATTCCAGCAACAACAAATAACTTCCTTTTCCAACCAAGTTTCATTCTCAAAAAATAAAGTTCCAATATCAAAATCCTAATTCTACAGCAAAGAAACTGAAAAATCTGACTTCTTATGGAACGTCCATACAGGAAATCCCGAAATTAATTTCAAAAAAAACCCCGGAATAACTTCCGAGGGTTAATGTGATGTAAGATTGCTTAAGATTATTTCTTACCTTTTTTTGCGATAACGTCTGTCAATTCAGTGTTGATAGCTTTTGCTTTTTCAACTGCTGGTTTGATTTTGTCAGAAAGAGTTAAGATGTCTTCGTTGTTAGCAACACCTGCAGTAACTTCAGTGTTAACAGTTTCAACAACAGCGATTTCTTGACCGATTGCTTCTAGAGCAGCTTTGCCTTCTTTACCTTTAGGCGCTTTAGCTAACAATTCTTTGTCAGCAACGATAAGAGCAGTAAGGTCAGTGATAGCCTGAGTAACTTCAGCTTTTAAAGCTTCTTTCTTTGCAGTAGTTTCTTCAACAGCTTTTGTTGAAAGAGTAGCTACAGATGCCAAAGTAGTTTTTGATGCATCATAGTTACGGAATAAAGCAAATTTTGAATTCTGTTCTTCAACAGCAGTAAGAGCTGTTTTTAATGCTTCAGAAGCAGCATTGAAAGATTCAGGTGCATAACGATCGGCACCTGCAGTTTTTGCAGCTTCGATAGAAACGTTTGCAGCATCGATTTCAGCCTGTGGGGCTTTGGCACAACTTGCCAACGAAACAACTAGAAAACTAAAAGCAACTAATTTTAATAATCCCTTTTTCATAATTTTGAAGATAAATTTAAAAGTAATAAATATTTTTCAATTCTTAAAATACACAGTTTAGACGCAAACCAGTGGAGAGGTCACAATAATTTCAGATTTTTTTTTAATTTTGACCTTTGTTTTATTATACATTCTTAATTTTGAATGTTTTACCGTAATTAAAAGATGGCAATAAAAAATTCCATAAAGGAATCTTCAGACAAAGAAATCATCAGACTCATTAAGCATGAGCACAATACCAACCTGTTCGAAGTCCTTTATAACCGTTATTCGGAAAAGGTTTTCGACAAGTGTTACTCTTTACTCAAAGATAAAACGCTTGCCCAGGAATTTGTGCAGGATATTTTTTGCAAAGTATTCGAGCGGTTGGCTGACTTTCGTGGTGAAGCCAACTTTTCGACATGGCTTTATGCAATCACCTATAATAATTGTATTGAGTACCTGCGCACGAAAAAGAAAATGAATTATCCTGACTGGAATAGCGAGCACGAACTTCCGGATGTAATTGATGAGCTGAACGAAAAGGAGATCAATAGTGAAAGGCTGATGAAGATTCTTGAACTTATCCATCCGGAAGAAAAAGCACTTCTCACAATGCACTATATTGACAATGTACCAATTGCCTATATCCAGACTGCATTAAAAATCAGCGAAAGTGCCACCAAAATGCGTCTCAAACGCGCGCGCGACCGTGTCGCGTTCCTATATAAAGAGACCTACAATGAAGGTTAGTTTTCCCTTTGAATGTGACTTATAAGAAAAATTCCGTCTCAAAGATAAAACCATTCAATGAAAGATTTTATCCGCAAATATTTATTCAGGTTCAACCCAAATACACCTGGACAACCTCTATTGAAATCTTTTAACCAGTTATTCCCCGAAGCCACCAATATAGAATGGTCGAAAGAAAAGGATGGTCATTTTGAAGTAATCTTTCGTGTGAATGGTTTTGAGCAGATTGCATGGTTCGAGAAATCAGGCAAATGGCTTAAAACAGAGACTAATTTTAAAATTGAGATGCTGAATGCCGGGATTCGTGAAAAGCTCGAAAAATTCGGTCAGATTATGAGCTCTATTTTTATCGAAAAGGCAGATATCGTTCCTGGTTATGAATTTATAATACGTGATTCCTTCCAGGTACGTCACATATTTATTACAGATGCCGATGGCAATGTAATTGATCGGCGTAATTTTGATGAAGGCGAACTTCTTTAAATTCGTCAGAATCACACTTTAAACAATCCCCCCAAGTTCCTGATAACGATGGCAATTGATTAGATGATCGTTGAGCATTCCAGTTGCTTGCATTTGAGCATAAATAATCGTTGGTCCCACAAATGAAAATCCCCGTTTCTTCATATCCTTTGAAATAATCCGTGAAATTTCTGTCTCAGCCGGAATCTCTTTCAATGTTGCAAATCTGTTCTGAATGGTTCGACCGTCCACAAAATCCCAGATATAACGATCAAAACTACCCATCTGTTCCTGTATCATTAAAAAGGCCTGTGCATTTTTAATGGCAGATTCGATTTTAAGTCTGTTCCGTATAATACCCTCATTTTTAATTAATTCTAAAATCTTAGAGTGGTCATATAGCGCTATTTTTTGAGGATCAAATCCATCAAAAGCTTTGCGATAAGCTTCTCGTTTTCGTAAAACGGTTAGCCAGCTTAGACCCGCCTGCGCTCCTTCCAAGATCAAAAACTCAAATAATTTTTGTTCATCATGTACAGGAACACCCCATTCCTCGTCATGATAATGAAGATATAAATCATCTTTTAAACACCAATCACACCTGATTAACATGCTTTATGCTTTATTAGTACAAAATAAAAAAACATACTTCAACCAACGGATACTATTTTGTTATTTTTGCTTCCTTATAAACTGCTATTCTCCATCTGATGAAGAAATTATTTTCAATACTTATTTTTACGATCATTTCGTTGGCCGCATTCCCGCAACTAAATACCGATCAGTATTTTTACATCGGACGAAGCCGGATATATTTCGGAAATTATGTAAGCGCGATTGAAAATTTAAATATAGTAATTAAACTCAGACCGAATCTTCCAGAGCCCTATTATTACAGAGGAATGGCCAAGCATTACATCGATGACTTCAGAGGCGCTAAAAACGATTACGATAAAGCACTGTATATTAAGCCTTTTTATCCTGAGGCTTACATGTATCGCGGAATGGCTAATTACGAACTCAAAAATTATAAAGAGGCTTTAAGCGACTATTCTAAAGCGCTCGAGTACAAGAGTGACGATCAGGCCATATACAACAACCGGGGAATTACAAAAGCGGCAATGGAAGATCTTGATGGTGCAATTGCCGATTACACGAAGGCAATTGAACTTGATCCCATGGTTGCCAACACTTATCTGAACAGAAGTTCGGCGAAGCAGATGAAAAACGACCTTGATGGCGCTATAAAAGACTGTGACGCAGCCATTCGGATCAGACCTCATTTTTCGGGAGCCTACCTGATGAGGGGTATTGCGAGATTCGAAAAAGAGGATTATGCGGGTGCATTAAAAGATTATGACCTTTGTATCAGACTTGACCCCAAAATGGCCCAGGCCTTTGTCAACCGGGGAATCGTCAAACATAAACTTGAAGATACACAGGGAGCTATTCCTGATTATGACATGGCGATCAGATTAGATCCTGACATTGCGGTGGCCTGGTTGAACCGAGGAATCGCAAAGGAAACACTTAAAATTCCCGGATTTGAATCTGATTTTGCAGTGGCGGAACAGCTTGATCCTAAATTCGCACAGTTCAGAAAACGACTGAATGCAGAACAGGAGCGCGAAAAACAACGACGTATGTATGGATTTATACCTACTCCAAACCCAAATCAAAAAACCCAGGGTCAATCCGGTCAAAATGCTACTGCGAATCAGCAAGCTAATGCTACACAATCGACACAAGGACAGCAACAAACGAATGCGAATAGTGCAGTCACCAATGCCTCGAACACCTTGGCTCAAAACAAACAGCCCAATAGCACCTCGCCCGATTCTGCATCGGTAGCAAGGAAAGATGACAAAGGACCCGTTACGCAAAATCGCTCACGTAGGAATATTGTTGTGAACGATGATGGCGATGTGAAAGAAACTGAAATCACGCGGGGAATGGTCCAGAATCGCAATGTGAATATTGAGTTGCAACCCGAATTTATTATATCGATTTTTCACAAGGACTCGGTTGATTACGAGCGGTTACAGTATTATAGCATGGAGGTTGATGCACTTAACCGTAAAAACAACAATCAGCCTTTCATGCTCATAACCAATAAACCACTTGGTAACGACGACTGGAGAAGAGAAGAATACAACGAAAACATTCGCCTTTTGGACAAGACAATACAATCGAATAAGAAAAACTCGGACACCTATTTTAACAGGGCGACTTTGTATGAATTGCTAAAAAACTACAACCTGGCGATCGAGGATTACGACCGGTCGATAAAAATGGATGGACGAAATATTCTGGCTTATTTTAGCAGGGCCAATACAATGATTAAAAGAGTCGATTTTATCCGGATGCCAGGTCTGCTTCCTGAACCTACAACACTTAACATCAATGGGACAAAAGCCGATGCTGATGCCCCGAAGGAAGAAAAAATACTTGATTACGAGGATATTATTAAAGACTACGAGTCAATATTATATATGAATCCGCGTTTTATATTTGCCTGGTTTAATATGGCCAATACGAAGGTAAAAAAGAAAGATTACCTCGGTGCCATCAACGACTATTCGAAAGCGATCGAACTTGAACCCGATTTCGCAGAGGCCTATTTTAACAGGGGATTGACGCGTATCTACCTTGATGACCTGGAGGGTGGTTCGCTCGACTTAAGTAAAGCAGGTGAGTTAGGATTGACAGAAGCGTACAATGTCATTAAAAGATATTGCAATTGAAAAGGTTAAAGGGTAAAGGTTAAAGGTTAAAGGGTAAAGTTAAAAAGTTAAAGTAAAAATATTTGATGTCGAATCAACCGCTGGCAGAAAGATTAAGACCCAAAAGTCTGGACGAATACATCGGTCAGAAACACCTTGTTGGTGAAGGTGCCGTGCTTCGGAAAATGATCGACTCGGGCAATCTCTCATCGATTATTCTTTGGGGACCTCCTGGTGTGGGGAAAACCACGCTTGCAAAGATCATCGCCAATTCACTGAACCGGCCATTTTATATCCTAAGTGCCATTAATTCAGGAGTAAAAGATGTGAGAGATGTGATAGACAAAGCGAAGAACAACCGCTTTTTTACTTCACCCAACCCAATTCTGTTTATTGATGAAATCCACCGGTTTAGCAAATCACAGCAAGACTCACTTCTGGGTGCCGTCGAGCAGGGATTAGTGACTTTAATCGGTGCAACTACCGAAAACCCCTCTTTCGAGGTGATCTCTCCGCTCCTCTCCCGCTGCCAGGTTTATGTGTTGCAATCGCTTGAAAAAGATGATTTACTGACATTACTGAATCACGCGATTACGACCGATTACGAAATCAGTCAACGAAAAGTGGTGTTGAAAGAGTATGAAGCCATGCTTCGTTTTTCGGGTGGCGACGCGCGAAAGCTGCTAAATGTATTGGAGATTGTTCTTAACAGTGTAACCGATGAGGAGATCGTTATTACGAATGAGCTGGTTACATCGATGTTACAGGCAAATTTGGCTTTGTACGATAAAAATGGCGAGATGCATTACGATATCATCTCCGCATTTATTAAAAGTATTCGTGGTGGCGATCCCGACGGAGCCGTTTACTACCTTGCGAGAATGATCGAAGGTGGTGAAGATGTTAAATTTATTGCCCGCCGGTTGTTGATCCTCTCTTCGGAAGATGTCGGTTTGGCAAACCCAAATGCCTTTCTGATGGCACAAAACACATTTGATGCAGTTCACAAAATCGGAATGCCAGAATCTCGTATTATATTATCAGAGTGCACCATCTATCTTGCAACATCGCCCAAAAGCAATTCGGCTTACTCGGCAATTGATGCAGCACTCGCCGAAGTGCGCGAATCGGGTCATCTTCCTGTGCCGCTTCATCTGCGAAATGCCCCCACCAAACTGATGAAAGATCTTGGATATGGGAAGGAGTACAAATACGCCCATTCGTACGAAGGAAATTTTGTGAATCAGGATTTTCTCCCCGAAAAAATTAAAAATAAGCAGTTTTACACGCCCCAAAATAATCCCACAGAACAAAAAATCCTCGAAAGATTAAAAATGTGGTGGAAAGACAGATTTTAAAGAATTTCTTTCGTGTCACATACAATACTAATCTACAATGCATTACCCTCTAATTAATTCATTTTAATGACATTTTAAATATTTTTTCAAAAAAAATGTCAAAATGCTTGCAATCGCATAAATCACATACTATATTTGTACTATTACAATAGTACATTAAACATCTATTACAACATGATAAAATTTAATCTTGACCCCAAAACAGGGATCCCGTTTTACAGGCAGATTCTCGATCAGATTAAATTCGGGATTGCATCAGGTAGCCTGAGTATGGGCGAACAACTGCCCACCGTAAGAGCACTCGCGGTTGAGTTGAGAGTAAACCTGAATACCGTTGCTAAAGCTTATAAGGAACTTGAAATAAAGGAAATACTTGAAACACAGCAAGGAACAGGAACCTTTATAAGTAAAAATGAATTTTCAATCTCAAACGCAGAAAGAAAACAAAAGCTCCAGAGTATTACAAAAGAATTTGCAACCATAGCATATAGTTATGGCTTTAATATAGATGAACTAATTGTTGAACTTAAAAACCAATCAAAATGAAATCTGAAAACTTTCTGAATGGCGTTTCATTAACGCTCCTGATTTGCTTAACTGCCCTAATTGGTGGATTGTATTATCTTGAAATAATTAATGTCGCAGTATCAGTAGGCGCATTTATTTTTTCAGTTTACATTTCCTATTCAATACAAATTGCTGACCAATGGGAAAAAGCAGTTGTTTTGCGAATGGGTAAATTTACAGGATTGAAGGGACCGGGTTTCTTTCTGATCATACCCATAATTGATCATATTGACAAATACGTTGACCAAAGAGTGCGGGTAACAGATATTAAGGCTGAAGAGACATTGACAAAAGATACGGTTCCTGTAAATGTTGATGCAGTTGTATATTGGACTGTCTGGGATGTTGAAAAAGCCGCCCTTGAAGTTCAGGACTATGTAAAAGCAGTAACTTTCATTGCCCAAACTGGCCTACGTGATACGATCGGTAAACATGAATTGTCCGACTTGCTTTCTGACAGAGAAAAAATTTCAGCTGAACTTCAAACGATTCTGGATGAACATACTAATCCATGGGGAATTACCTGTCAGAATGTTGGCATAAGGGACATTATTATACCTCAAAACCTGGCAGATGCGATGAGTAAACAAGCTCAGGCTCAAAGAGAACGCCAGGCTCGTGTAATATTGGGAACTGCAGAAACTGAGATTGCCATGAAATTTGCGGAAGCAAGCCAGCAATATATTGATAATCCTGTTGCACTGCATCTTAGAGGAATGAACATGTTGTTCGAAGGATTGAAAGAAAAAGGGTCGATGGTAATTGTTCCAAGTTCTGCTTTAGACACCATGAATCTTGGGGCTATTGGCGGTTTGGTTTCTTTGGCTAAAAGCAATCAAATTGAGAATCACAAATAAATAATTGTTGGTGGGCTTTTAAATAAATTCGCAGGATTGCAGTATAGAGCTGTGCAGCAATGATAATACATTAAAATTGCTGCATGGCGCTATTCCTATTTATTACCTCAACATATTCCGTTTAAAGCAAACTTTATGATCCGGTCACCTTTTTTCTGAAGACAAAATCATATCATTATATTTTTTTGATTAATTAACATTTATTAACTACAACCATAGTAGAATAACTAACATCTTAGTCATATATTTGATTAACTAAATTATTCTAAAAAATCATGAATTATCATCACTCTTCTCTAAAATCAAATACATTTTTGATTTTACTATCTTTTTTACTATCAATGTTTTGCAGTTCTTTGTTCGCTTCCCCTCCGGTTGGAAAATTCCAGATTAAGGGAATAGCCACAGATGCAGAATCAGGGAAAACAATTCCTTATGTCACAATCACAGCGCAAAACAGTAGGGGAATTATCAAACGCCTGGCAAGCGATGCAAATGGAAAATTTGAGTTTACGATTGACTCAATAGGGAAATTTGATGTAATCGTTCAATCCATCGGCTTTCAGACATCTAAAAATGTGGTCAACATTGATGAAAAAACCACTAAAATCGATTTAGGCACGATTAAACTTATTACTGGTTCTGAAATAGTTGGAGAAGTTTCAGTTGTCGCTCAAAAACCACTTGTAAGAACTGAAGTCGACAAGATCATCTACAACCTTGAAGCTGATCCTGAATCCAAAACTTCGAATGCATTGGAGATGCTCCGAAAAATACCACTGGTAACAGTTGACGGTGAAGATAATATACAGGTAAAAGGCTCTTCAAATTTTAAAATATTGCTCAACGGGAAGGCGTCATCCATGTTATCGCAAAATCCAAAGGATGTGTTGCGAAGTCTCCCCGCAAATACGGTAAAAGATATTGAGGTGATCACAAATCCCTCGTCGAAATACGAAGCCGAAGGAACAGGCGGAATCATCAATATTATTACAACCAAAAAACAGATTGATGGCTTTATGGGGAGGGTAAATGCAGGAATTGATACCCGCGGCGGTTACAATGGCGGCATTTATGCCACTTCAAAAATCAAAAAATTTGGTTTCTCAATCAATTACGGGTATAACGATTTTCGCCAACCCAAGAATGAGAGCAGTTCAACCCGCGAAAATTTTGTAAGTACAACGAACAGGTATTCAGAATCAATGGGATACAACCAATACCAGGGAACTTCAAATTTTGCAATGGGTGAAGCAAGTTATGAAATAGATACACTGAACCTGATTAGTCTTTCGTTCTGGGGATATACCGGTAACTATGATATGAATTCGGAACTGTCGACGAGTGATTTTGACACGAATCACAACTTATCACGAAAATTCACGAACATATTGAACTCGTCGAATGAGCGCGGAAATATCTCGGGGAATATTGATTATCAGCGAACATTTAAAAAGCCGGATAAAACTTTCACGGTATCGTATAAACTTGACAGAATGCCCCAGAAGACCGATGGTCTGAATGCCATCGATGGACTTTTAAATTATGATTCTTATCGCCAACGTTCAATAAATGATGCATCTGGTACCGAACATACTTTTCAACTTGATTATTATGACCCTATTACTAAGAAGCATCAGGTTGAAAGTGGCGTGAAATATATTCTGCGTCAGAATATCAGTGATTCTGAAGTGTTGCGATATGATGCAGGTCAAGATGATTGGATTCGCGATGCAACAAGGAATAACAACCTCGACTACGATCAACATATCGTTGGAATTTATGCAGGATATGTTTTAAAACTTAAGAAAATCAGCATTAAAACCGGATTAAGGATGGAAGGAACGCTTAATGATGGCTATTTTAAGTCGATAAAAGACACCACATTTAAAAACAGAATGTTCAATCTGATACCTTATATTACACTCTCGAAGAATCTTGACAAAGGACAAAACATTAAACTCTCCTACACGCAGAGACTCTCACGACCAAGTATATATTACCTCAATCCTTACATCAACGACACTGATCCACTGAACATTAATTACGGAAACCCAAATCTCGATGCTGAAATTTCACATACGTTTGACTTGACTTACGGGAAATTCTCCGGAAAATACAATTTCAATCTGAGTATGAACGGCGCACTCACGAACAATTCAATTGAATCGTTGTCAACCATAAATTCAGCCGGAGTACGCACGACAACTTATAACAATATAGGGAAGAATCAGAAGTTTGGCGGATACCTGTATGGTTCGTACCGCCCTGGTGCAAAACTCAATATTAATACGAATGTAGGTGTTGACTACACAATCCTCGAAAGTAATGATGGTCGCAACCTGCGAAACGAAGGTTTCAATTACTCTGGTTCGCTGAACATTCGGTACACGGCATGGAAAAATGGAACTATATCTGGTTATGGCGGAATCTATTCACCACGAATCATGTTACAGGGTCAATCTTCAAAGTTTTGGTATACGAACATAAATGTCTCACAAGAGCTATTTAAAAAGAAACTCACCGCATCCGTTTCATTATCAGATCCGTTTAGAAGCAAAGTCAAATACGAAAGTTCATTTGATGATCCAACATTCCATCAAACCAACGTATCCAGTTATTCGAACAGAATGTTAAGATTCAACCTCTCCTACCGGTTTGGCCAGATGAAAGGTGAAATTAAAAAGGCTAAGCGCGGAATTAAAAACGATGATGTTAAGAGCGGAGGAAGTACGGGCGGCGAAGGCACGCCACAAAATTAACCACCGTAATGCATTAATATTAAATGGTTTAAAATTTTAACGAAAATTAACTAAAACATTAGTACTATAACTAATGTTTTAGTTGTATATTTGATCCATTATTAACCGTTTTGCGCAAAACAACTAAAATTAGCAGTATGAAATCAGGAAAATTATTTCTCAAAACACACGACCTTCGGGTTTAGCCTTTTTTTTGTCCGTTAAAACTAAGTTTTTAGTTTTACAACG